>JBJTCH010000156.1:0-17688 GCA_046091745.1 Opitutaceae bacterium | reverse complement strand
CGCGACGCGGGCGAGAAAACTCTTCCCTCGCCCCGCGGCGGCCGGCACAAAAAGCGGCGGTGGCCGCCCGATCGCCGACACAATCCCGGAAAGCCCGAGCCGCGTCCCCGCGGCCGGGCGCCGCCGTTCCGGTCCGTGCCGCCGCCGCACCGATGCCCTGGAACCGCCGCCACCTCCTCACGCTCGAAGAGCTCTCCCGCGCCGAGATCGAGCAGATCCACGCCGTCGCCCGCGTTTTCAAACGCACTCTCCAGCCCGGCGGCGCCCGCGTGCCCGCCCTCGCCGGCCGCACCATCGTCAACCTCTTCCTCGAGCCCAGCACCCGCACCCGGCTCGCCTTCGACATGGCGGCCAAAAGGCTCGGCGCCGACGTGATCTCGTTCGACGCCGCCAGCAGCAGCACCACCAAGGGCGAAACCCTCCGCGACACCGCCGAGAACATTCAGGCGCTGCAGGCCGACATGATCGTCATCCGCCACGCCGCCGCCGGATCTCCGCTCTACCTGTCGCGCATCCTCGACATCCCCGTCATCAACGCCGGCGACGGCGCCCACGAGCATCCCACGCAGGGGCTCCTCGACACGTTCACGATGATCGAGCACCTCGGCGACCTGCGCGGCCGCAAGGTGGTCATCCTCGGCGACATCCTCTTCAGCCGCGTCGCGCGCTCCAACATCCACGCCCTCACCAAGCTCGGCGCCGCCGTCACGCTGGTCGGCCCGTCCACCCTGGTGCCCGACTCGTTCACCGCACTCGGCGTGAAGGTGAGCCACGACCTCCGCGGCGCTCTCGCCGACGCCGAGGTTGTCATGCTCCTGCGCATCCAGCACGAGCGCCAGGCCGCCGGCCACTTCCCGTCCCTCGGCGAGTACACGAGCATGTTCGGCCTCAACAAGGCCCGCGCCTCCTGGCTCAACCCGCGCGCCATCATCATGCACCCGGGGCCGATCAACCGCGGCGTCGAGATCGACAGCGAACTCGCCGACGGCGAGCGCAGCGTGATCCTCGAGCAGGTCACCAATGGCATCGCCGTCCGCATGGCCGCGCTCTTCCTCTGCGCCGGCGGCCGGCCGGATGAATTGCCCGCCTGAGCCCCAACCGAACTTTTCCCGCATGCCCTCGCTCTGGATCAGGAACGCCCGCGTGATCGACCCCGCCTCCCGGCGCGACGCCGTCGGCGACATCTTCGTGCGCGACGGCCGCTTCGTCGACTCCCTCCCCGCCGCCGAACGCCGCCGCGCGCGGCGGATCGAGGCCAGGGGCCTCGTCGCCTGCCCCGGGCTGATCGACGTCCACGTGCATTTCCGCGAGCCGGGCCAGACCCACAAGGAGACGATCGCCACCGGCTCCCGCGCCGCGGCCGCCGGCGGTTTCACCACCGTCGTCTGCATGCCCAACACGTCGCCCGTCGCCGACAACCCGGGCACCATCCAGCTGATGAAGGACGTGATCGCGCGCGACGCCGTCGTGCGCGTCCTCCCGACGGGCTGCATCACCGTCGGCATGAAGGGTCAGTCCCTCGCGCCGATCGGCTCGCTCCGCCGCGCCGGCGTCGTGGCCATCACCGACGACGGGGATTGCGTGCAGTCCAACGACCTCATGTGCCGCGCGGTCGAGTACGCGCGCATGTTCGACCTGCCGGTGATGGACCATTGCCAGGACCACTCGATGACGCAGGGCGCCGTGATGAACGAAGGCGTGGTCTCGACGCGCCTCGGCCTGCGCGGCTGGCCCAATGCCGCCGAGGACCTGATCGTCGCCCGCAACGCGATCCTCTCCGAACACACCGGGGCGCACATCCACCTGCAGCACATCTCGTCGCGGCACTCGGTGGACATCATCCGCCGCGCCAAGGCCCGCGGCGTGCGCGTCACCGCCGAGGCCACGCCGCACCACATCGCCCTCACCGACGAGGCGCTCGCGACGTACGACACCAACTTCAAGATGAACCCGCCGCTGCGTACCGAGGAGGACCGCCGCGCGATCATCGCCGGGCTCCGCGACGGGACGATCGACATCATCGCCACCGACCACGCGCCGCACACGGATTACGAGAAGGACAAGGAGTTCGACTTCGCGCCCAACGGCATCATCGGCCTCGAGACCGCGCTGCCCGTTTCCCTCGAGGTGCTCGTGCGCCGCAACCGCTTCCGGCTGCCCTTCGTGATCGACCTCATGACGCGCCGCCCCGCGCAACTCCTCAACCTGCCCGGCGGCACGCTCACTCCGGGGGCCGAGGCGGACCTCTGCTTGTTCGACCCCGCCGAGACGTGGACCTACGACTCTCGCGCCGGCCAGAGCAAGTCGTCCAACTCCCCGTGGAACGGCCGCGCGCTCACCGGTCGGGTCCGCATGACGTTTGTCGCCGGCCGCGCGGTGTTCGCCGACGGCCGCATCGTCGCGCGCTGAGAAACCGGCCGCGGTCGCGGGGCTTTGCCGCGTTGCCTCGCGCGACGCGCCCCGCCACGTTCCGCGCACCATGCCTGCCGCCGTGACCTACGCCGTCGGCGCCCTCGAGGTCGTCCTCGTCGGCGCGGGCGCCCTGCTGCTCTGGCAGCGGGCGCTCTCCCCGGCGGCCCGGGCCAAGGCGCCACCGGCGGCGCTGGCGCCCAGCGATCGGCCGACGGTCGATGTGTTCATGTTCCTTTTCCTGGTGCTGACCGCGAGTTTCACGGGGTCGCTGCTCGCGGTGCAAGTTTCCGGGCTCGCCCGCCTCGGTGTGGGCAGCGAGGCGGCGATGATCGTCAACGGCGCGGGCGCGCAGCTGGGCATGCTCGCCGGCGCCGCGCTGTTCCGGCTTCGGGTGGAGCGGCGGGACTTTGTCCCCCGGCCGTTTTCGTCCGAGGTGCTCCGAGACGGATTCCTCACCTTCCTCCTCTCGCTACCCATCATCGTCATGATCGGCTCCCTCTGGGAGCAATTGCTCAGGTTGCTCGGCCTGCCGGTCCACAAGCAGGACCTCGTGGCCTTGTTCGCCAACGCCGGCTCGCCGTGGCTGCTCGCGGGGATGATCTCCCTCGCCGTCCTCGTCGCTCCCGTCGCGGAGGAATTCGTCTTCCGCGCCGGTCTCTTCCGGCTGCTGCGCGGCCGCGTCCCGCGGGCCGTGGCGCTGTTTTTGCCGGCGACGATCTTCGCCACCCTCCATGTGAACTGGCCCACGCTCCAGGGACTGGTGAGTCTCGCCCCGCTCCTCGCCCTGGCGGTCGTGCTCTCGCTCGCCTACGAGCGCACCGGCCGTATCGGCACCGTCATCTTCGCCCACGCGTGCTTCAACCTGAACACGATCGTCGTCATCTTTTCCGGCCTCGATCCCTGATCCGCGTGCACCCGTTCACCCGCCGCCGTCAGGACTCCGTCGCCGCCCTCGGCGAGGTGAGGCTCATCGCCGCGATCCGGCGCTGGCTCGGCAACACCTCTCCCCGCGCGCCGTTCGGCATCGGCGACGACTGCGCCGTGCTGCCACCCGCGACCGGCCGCGGTCTCGTCACGGTCGATCCCGTGATCCACGGGCGCCATTTCGACGACACGGTCCCGCCGGAGGCCGTCGGCGCCAAGCTGCTCAAGCGCAACCTCAGCGACATCGCGGCGATGGGCGGCAAACCGCGCGCCGCGGTGCTCGCGGTCACGCTCGACTCGGGCGTGCGCGTGCGCTGGCTGGAGCGGTTCTACCGCGGTCTCGCCGCCGCCGCGCGCCGGTACGGAGTCACGATCGTGGGCGGCGACGTCGCCGAAGCGCCGGGGGTGCTGGCCGCAAGCCTGACCCTGCTCGGCGCCGCCACGGGGCCGCGCGTGCTCACCCGCACCGGCGCCCGAAAGGGCGACTGGATTTACGTCACCGGTGAACTCGGCAACAGCCGCGCCTCCGGCCACCACCACGCCTTCACCCCTCGTCTCTCCGAGGGAGCGTGGCTCGCCCGCCAGACGGCCGTGCGATCGATGATGGACCTGAGCGACGGCCTCGCGAAGGACCTCGCGGCGCTCACGCCGCCGGGAACCTTTCCCCACCTGGAATTGGAACGTCTTCCGCGACGGAAGGGCGCCACGGTCCAAGCCGCCCTCGCCGAGGGGGAGGATTACGAATTGGTCTTCTCGGTGGCTTCCCGCGCGGACCGCGTGGCCTTGGCATCATCCTGGCGGCGGCGTTTCCCGCGGGTACGGCTGACGTGCATAGGCCGCTTTCGGCCAATCACCCAAACCGACACGCGGCCCCTCTCCTCCCTGCATGGCTACGAGCATTTTCGATAAGCTGCGCGCCGGGGTGACCACCCGTTCGGCCGAGGAAACGCGCTCGCTCGCGACGGAACTGGGCGCCGCCCTGCCGGCGGGATCGGTGCTGGCGCTGCACGGCGACCTCGGCGTGGGAAAGACGACGTTCGTGCAGGGCTTGGCGCGGGGACTAGGGGCCGCCAGCGGCGTCACCAGCCCCACGTTCAACATCTTCACGCTGCACCGTGGAAAAACCAACCTCCTGCACCTCGACGCCTACCGGCTCGACTCCGCGCGTGAGGTCGAGGACCTGCTGATCGAGGACTTCATGGAACCACCGTGGTGCCTCGCGGTGGAATGGCCGGAGAAGGTCGCCGCCTGGCTTCCCGCGGGCGCGCTGCACCTCGATCTTTCGATCGGTCCCGAGCACGCGCACCACGTGCGGCTGCGCGCATAAAAAAAGTCAGCGGGGCGAACCCCGCTGACGAAGGGGAGACCCGGAAGCTGCGCTCAGGTGCCAGCCGGAGGATTTTCCTCGGCGGACGTTCCCGGCGCGGACTCCGGTGAGGCGGGAGCGGCCTCAGCCACTGGCTCCGTCGGCGGCGCGACTTCCGCCGCGGCCGGCGCGGCGGAGGATTCAGCGGCGGGAGTCTCGGTGGACGCGGGAGCTTCCGGGAAATTCTCCGGATCGTGCTCCTCGCCCTCGATCTCCTTCTTCCGCGCCTCGACCATGACCGGCGGGGCGAAAAGACGGCCGTCGATGAACTCGGTCACGTAGCCCTCGCGCACGAGCCACACCAGATCGCCCTGCAGGCGGGCGAGCCGGGCGCGGTCGTCGATGCTCAACTCCTCGGCCTTCGGCGCCGGAGCCTCGGGAGCCACGGCGGCGGAACCTTCGGCCGGAGCCGGAGCTACCTCCACCGGAGCCGCGACGGCCTTGATGCCGAGGAACTTCGCCGGCAGCTCGCCGGCGCGCACCATCGGGTTGGCCTCGATGTAGGCGATCAGGGCGCCGATGCTGTCGGAGAACGTCTGGCCCGGAACGCGGAATTTCCGCTTCACCGCGCAGACGTAGGAAACGCCCTTGGAGCCCTTCTTGAAAATCGTGAAGTGCTCGCGGCGGAGACGGCCGCGCAGGCCGTTCGCGGTATCCAGCGGGAAACGACGCTGGCGCTCCAGCGCGCCTTCCACCGCGCGGTGGATCTCGCCGGGCGGCAGGGTCTCGAGAAGGCGGCCGGCGAAACGGGCGTTTTCCGAAGTACGGACAACCTTGTCCCGCGCGTGCGTGAGCAGGTGCAGCCGGGCATCCTCCAGCGTGTCGAAGAACGGGGCCGCCGGAGCGGCCGGAGCCGGGGCGTCCGTCGCGGGAGCCTCGGCCGGCGTCTCCGCCGGAACCTCCGCGGCGGGAGCCGCGGGTGCGGCCGCCGCGTCGGAAAGCTTCCACGTGTAGCGGGTGGCCTTCTTCATCTTGGCGAGCCACTGGTTCACCAACTCGGGATCCCGCACCGTCTCGATGCGGCCGCGGAAAGCGTCCGGGCCCATGCGGCCGCTCAGGCGCGAGTTGTAGTGCTGCTGCACCATCTGGTTGTAACGATGGTAATTGGGCGGCCCGAGCAACTCGCCGGTGACGCCGCAACGGTTGATGACCTGGTAGCTGCCCTTCGGGGCCTCCACCTCGACGTCCGCGCGTTCGAAGAAACGGTCGAGATGATTCGCCATCACATGCGCAACCGCGGCCTCGTCGCTATCGAACGGCAGACCGTCCGGCACCGAGATGTGGAAAACCGGCTTCGACGCGGCCGGCGCGGCCTCGGCCGAAGCGGGCGCCGCGGCGGGCGCGCGATGCCCGAGCACCACCACGAAGCGGTCGTTCTTGGCCACGACCGTGCGCGCGATCTCGAACAACTCCACCGTGCGGCAGGACTTCCGGATCGTCTGCACGAGCGTGGTGAAGCTCGCATCCTCCGGATAGAAGGTCGCCGTGAAATAAGGGCTCTCGTACGGGCCGAATTGCGGCGCGCCACGGCCGCCGAACTGCGGGCCACCGGGGCCGCGCCGGAAACCGCCGCGCTCCCCGCCACCTTCACGGGGGCCGCCGTCACGCGGACCTGTGTCCCGCCGCGGACCATCGCGAAAACCACCGGGGCCGCCGCCGCGGAAACGACGTTCGCCACCCTCGTCACGCCGCCCCGGACCACCAGGTCCACCAGGGCCGCCGGGGCCGGCGTCGCCACCGCCTTCTCCGGCCGGACGGCGAAATCCGCGCCGGTCACGGCGGTCGAATCCTCCGCCACCCTCTCGGCGCGGACGGTCATCCGAAGAGCGGCGATCGCCCGGGACCGCTTTTTCCTGGGTCCATTGCGTGCCGAAGCTGAAGCCCTGCAGCTGACTCAAGTCGATCTTGTTGAAGTCGGCGGGCTGATTCTCGTTGGAGGCGTTGTCGTCCATGTCGTCCGAAAAAAGCGGGCCGAGGCCCGCGTGGTTTGCTGGGAGGGAAGCCGGCGAGTGTCCGGTCCCGCCCTCGGCAGTGGCAAGCAGTTTCCCCTCGGGAGAATGACCTCCACCCCTCTACCGGAGCACGTAAACCTCGGTGAGAACCTCGCCGGCGGAACCGTCGGCCCCCGCCACATGGATCGTGTAGGGGCCGGGCGAGACGACCACGGTGAGGGCGGCGTCCGCGCTGCCCGTCGCCAGCGGGAACGCCGAGGTCGCGCGGGCCGCGCCCGACAGGTCATACGCGTTGGGTACGCTTGACCAGCCGTCGTTGGCGCGCACGAGCGCGGCCCCGCTGAAGAGCGAGACCTTGGGACGCTCCAGAACCCTCTCGACCCCGAAAGGAATCAAACCGGGTCCGACCGCCCGCAGCAGGAGATTCACCGGGCCCGTGCCGCCCACCACCAGACCGGCGATCAACGTCGAATCCCCCACGCCCGCGCGCCCGCGCAGGGAAAGGTTGATGAAGCGGCTTCCCGGATCGCCGCCGATCGCGTCGTAGGCTTCGAAAAGTGCCACGCCGCCGGCCTCATCCGCCGCCCGCAGGTGGGCCGAGTAAGGTCCGGGCGGAAGCGCGACGACGATTGCGGCGTCCCGGCTTCCAGCGGAAAGGGGAAACGCGCCCACCGCCGCGGCCGTGTCCGTCACGGAAAGCCCGGGCGGCGCCTCCTCCCAGTTGTCATTGCCCCCGATCCGGATCGCACCCGCGTACAGGTCCAAACGCGGATCCGGCAGGAACCCCGCCACGCCGAAACCGCCGAGTCCCGGGCCGACTCCCCGCACCAGGTACGCTTTCGCCGCCGCGCCCTGCACCACGAAACCCGCGATCAAGGTCTCCCGCCCCACGACCGGGGCCCGGACTGAAAGATTCAGTAATCGCCCCAAGCCCACGCCGAAATAGGCGCGGCCCGTGCGCCGGGCGTCCCCGCGGAAGGCGGGCCAGTTGGAGACCTCGGAAAGTCCCACTCCGTTGCCGCGCAGTTTGTAGAGGCGGCCGTCCAGCGAGGTGAAGTAAATCGAACCGTCCGGTGCGAGCAGGGGCGACGAGTCGATCGTGTCGTCGGGCACGGCCTTGCGGGTGTCGAAGCGCCAGCGCACGGATCCGTCCGCGGGACTGAGGGCGCGCACGATGCCGTCGTCCGCTCCGAGGATGATGCTCCCGTCCGCGCGCACCGCCGCGGTGGAGACACTGTTGGTGTTGAGCGGCACCCGCCAGCGGAGCGCGCCCGAGTCAGGCTCCAACGCGTAGAAGGAGGAGTCGAGCGCGGCGAAATAAACCGCGCCGTCGGCGCCCAGCACCGGCGAAGCCTGGATGTCTCCGTTGGTGAAAAAGTCCCAGCGCTTCCGGCCGTCGGGGAAGAGCGCGTACATCCGCTGGTCCGCCGCACCGAAGTAGATGGTGCCGTCGGCGCCCAGCGCGGGCGAGGCGGTCACCGCGCCCGACACCGCGAAACGCCATTTCTCGCGGCCGTCCGGCGCGACCGCGTAGAACGACCGGTCGCGCGAGCCGAAATAAACCGTGCCGTCGGCTCCCAGCGCCGGGGATGACTCCACCCAATCCCCCGTCTGGAAAGTCCAGCGGCGCACGCCGCGCGCATCGACGGCGTGCAACCGCCCGTCCCCCGCGCCGAAATACGCCGACCCGTCCTCCCCGATCGCCGGGGAACTCACGATGAACGACCCCGCGTCGTACTGCCACCGGATCGCCCCGTTCGCCGGATTGATCGCGTAGAGTTTCCCGTCGTAGCACGCCGCGTAAACGGTGCCGTCGGGACCAACCGCGGGCGAGGCGCTGATGCCGTCGGGCCGCAGGATGCTCCAGCGGACCGTGCCGTCGGCCGCGACCGCGACCAGCCGGCCCGCGGTCCGCGTCTCGACGCCGACGTAGATCGTGGCGCCGTCGGGACTCACCGCCGGCGAGGAAACCGACCAGCCCTGCAAGGTAAGGGCCCACTGAAGGGAGCCCTCCTGCGCCGCCAACCGCGTGAAGAGCACCGCGGCGAGCGCCAGCAGCCGGCCTAGGACCGGATGCGCAAGGAGCCCGCTTCGGCGGGAATCAGGATCCCGCGCCCCGAGTGATTTCGGCGAGAAGCGCAGGCTGCGCAGGAATCACGGCTCCCTTTCCAAGACAAGGCGGAAGCAGGTTCCGCCGGAACCGGAACGCACCAATTCAAGCCGGCCCCCGGCCTGTTGCGCGAGGCGATGGCTGAGGGCCAGACCGATCCCGGTGCCGCCGGGTTTGCCCGAAACGCAGGGCTCGAAAAGCCGTGCGCGCACGGACTCCGGCAGGCCCGGACCATCATCCTCCACGAGAAATTCCACCAAACCGTCGGTCCCCGCCGCGCCCCGCAGCCGCACGCGCCCGCCGCGGGGCGCGGCTTCGGCGGCGTTTTGCACCAGGTTCTTCAGCACGAGCATGGCGAGGTTCGCGCGCCGGCCGTCCACGCGCGCGGCCGGCTCGCCCGAAGCCTCGAGAGTTGCGCCGGCGCGCGCGAACTCGGGGCGCACCCGAGACGCGACGACCTCGATCAACTCCTCGCAGGTGAGCTCGAAGGCGGCCCCCGACTGCTCGTCGCGCATCACGCCGACGGCGTCGTTTACCATTGAGCGCAGGCGGCGCGTGAGTTCGGAAGCCGCGTGGAGTTCCGCCCCGCCGTCGTCCGAACCACCGGCGCCCTGCGAGGCCACGATCTGCTCGAGGCCGGCGAGCGGGCTCTTGAGCTCGTGCACGAGGTGGGCCGCGACGGCGCCGAGCGCCGACGTCTTCGCCGCCAGCACAAGTTCACGGTTCGCCCGCTCGAGGTCGGCGGTGCGCGCGGCGAGCTCGCGGTTCGCGGCCGTGAGCCGTCGGAACGCCCACGCGACCCCGATCACGATGACGCAGGAACCCGACACCCACGCGATCGCCGCCTGCAGCCAGAGCCGGTCGTCATGCGCCGCGAGCTCCGCCCGCACCGGCGCCGCCGAAAGCCAGAATTGCGCCGCGCCCGCCGCCGCGGAACTCCCGCCGCGATGCAGCGGCACCCATGCCTCCAGCAGGCCGGCCTCCCGCGCCGCCGCGGCGGGCAGCAGGATCTCCTCCGGCGGAGCCCCGGGCACCAGGCGCGCGAACGCCTCCCCCGCCGCGACCCGGCTCCAATCCGCGGGCGCGGGCGGAGGCAGTTCACCGATCACGCCGTCGGCGGAGTTCAACTTCCCGCGCGCGTCGAAGATCCGCACGGCGGCCACCCCGCGGAGCCGCGCCGTGCGCAGCACCGCCACCAGGAGGGCGCCGGGCACCTCGCCCACCGCGGTCGTGCCGTATTCGGACGCGCCGAGGTCGAGCTGCATCGAGGCGACGGCCGACAGCGTCGCCGCCTCGCGGTTGAGAATCTGTTCCCGCAATCCGGCGCGCAGCCGCCACGTCGCCGCGCCGATCACGACCGCGAAAACGAGGACCGTCAGACCCAGCCCCGCCCCCGCGACCCGGAGGCGCGTGGACGGCGGGTTGGGGGGAAACGTCATCGCGGCGAACGGTGCGTCATTTTTCCCAACTCCAACGCGCCCCTAGCAAGCCTTCGTTCACCACATAGGATGCGACACGCTCGTTGGAGCGCGCGCGTTCCCAGCGGAATCCTCCGATCACGCTCCATCGCGCGGAAAATTTCCGCTCCGCGCGAAACTCGGCCTCATACTCGTCGCGGATGCGCGGCGCCGGGTTCAAACCCACGCCGACGGTTTGGACGCCGAACTCAACCCGCCGGGCCGCGGCCCGAAGTTGCAGGCGCCAGCCCGCGGGCCTCCAATCGACTTCGGGTTCCACCTGCCATTCCCGCCGGTCGAAATAGCCCGAGCCGTTGTCACGGTAGTCGACAAACGAGCACCGCAGCACCGCCCTCCAGGCCTCGGCGGTTCCCCATCGGCGGGATAAACGCGTCTCAAATTTGTCCTCGCGGGAGCGCAGCGAGGTTCCGGGCAACACCCGGCCCGAGGCGGAGTACTGCTCGCGCGCATCAAAGGCGCGCCAACGCGAGTTCGCGCCCACCCCGGCTTCCCACCCGCGACGGAGCGCGAGGTTGATCCGCAGGCCGGCGTGCCGCGTCCAACCGTCGTTGCTGCCGTCGGCGTAGACATCGCGCTGCGCCGCGGCGTTGGCCTCCAGCCACGCGCTGCGGTGGAAATCCCAACGCAGCGTCGGGCCAGCCATGGCGCCCAGCACGCGCAGCACCCCGGTGATTCGCTCCACCTCGGTGTCGGATTGGTCGAACACCCTGTCGTCGAAGTAACCGGTCACCGGCAGATGCAGCTCCCATTGCGGGCCGGGACGCCAGCCGAGTTCCTGGCGAAACCAGAAGCGCGATTCGTTGCGGACGGTCTCTCCCTCGAGAAAACGGGTGCCCTCGGCCTGCGCGAAAACCGAATACTCGAACGCCTGGGTCGGCGTGCGCATGAGGAGAATCTCCGCGGTGCCGCGCGCCAACGCGCTCCGCTCCTCGCCCGAGGCGCTGAGGAGCAGGTTGTCTTTGTAACCGAAGACCGATTCGACGGACGCGAACGTGCTCCACGCGGGCAGGGCCGGCAGCGCAACCGGCGGCGAAGCCGCTCTTCCCGCGCACAGGGTGAACGCGAGAAGAGAAGGAAACGCGGCTCTGGAAATAAGGCTCAAGACGGTTGGGCGGCGAAGGCTGCGGCGGGTGCGACCGCCGGACAAGTCATGTTACGCGAAAGGAACCGCGGAAAAAACATGGGGGCGGTCGCGCCGGCGACCGCCCCCTGTGACTGATATTACGCTAGACGAAAAAAATCACCGCGACCGCTGCAGGGATCGCTGGGCGCGCTGCTCGTCGCGGATTCGCTTGTGCAGGGCGCTTTGAGCGGCCTCGAAGGCCTTCTTCTGCTCGCTCATCTTCTCGTAAATCTCCCGACGCTTTTCCTCGGTCGCGTCCTTCAGCTGGCGCGCCAGGGCGTCGTGCTCCGCGATCATGCGATCGCGCTGCTGGTTCGATTGCTCCACCAGCTTCTGCAGATCCACCGGAGCCTTCCCCGAGGAATCCGACGACGCGGACGCCGCACCCCAAGCACACGTGCCGCTGAAAACAGCGATCGCGATCAGGCGGGTGAGATGATGCGGAAAACGAAGCACGCCCCCTCCTTTGCAGCCCGCGTGCCAAGTGTTTTGGCTATACTTAAGACTAACGATTACAGCACTTTATAAAACTGCTTTCTCGGCTTATGCCCCCCTCATTGAAGGGGAACTGACCCCATCAACCTTCTTCCGTCGGGGAATTTTCCCCGGAACTATTGTCCGGCCGAACGGCCTTCAGCCGGTACCGCACCACATCGCGCGAGACCCCGAGTAAACGCGCCGCCCCGGAAACATTGTCATTCGCCTGCCGCACCGCCCGCAGCACGATCTCGTCGATCGCCGCTTCCATCGAGAATCCTGACTCGGGGAACACGAAATCGGGCCGCAAGATACCGCCATCCCGCACGACGTTTCCATCCACGGGCGCGGCCGCCAGGTGCGCGAACGCCAGCGCCTCGTCCCCTCCCAGCACGACGGCCCGCTCGATCTCATGGGCGAGTTCGCGGACATTTCCCGGCCAGCGGTGGGCCAGCAGACGGCGGCGCCCGGCGGCGGGGATCGCCGGTTTCTTCTGCCCGTAGCGACGGCACACGCGCGCCAGCAATTCCTCGGCGAGCGTGATGATATCCTCGCCGCGTTCCCGCAGCGGGGGCAGGCGCACACGGAATAAATCCAGCCGGTGCATGAGGTCGGCGCGGAAACGCCCCGCGGTGGCCAGCGCCGCGAGATCAGCGTTCGTCGCGGCGATGATCCGGACGTCGACCGGCAGCGAACGCGAGGCGCCGACGCGGCGCAATCTACGGTCCTCGATCGCGGTGAGCAGCTTCGCCTGCAGGCCGAGGGCCAGACTGGGCAGCTCGTCGAGGAAGAGCGTGCCGCCATCGGCCGCCTCCATCAGGCCGATCCGGCCGGCCTTGGCGTCGGTGAACGCACCGCGCTCGTGTCCGAACAACTCCGCCTCGGCGAGCGACTCCGGCAGCGCGGAACAGTTCAACTCGACCAAGGGCTGGTCCGCGCGCGGGCCGTTGCGGTGGATCCAACGCGCGAAGGCGGTCTTGCCCGTGCCGGTTTCACCCTCGATCAGCACGGGCGGCAGGTTTTCGCCCAGCCGCCGGTCCGCCGCGGTGATCCGCATCAGCTGTTCCTTCACCGTCACGAGGCTCGGACCGAAAACGAGCTCACTCTCCTGCCCCCGGCGGTGTTCGTCAGCGCGGCGTTCCTGCCGCTGCCGGCGCGCCTGCGCGAAACGCACCACGAAATCCTCCGGGTCGAAGGGTTTCACCAGATAGTCGGCCGCGCCGGCCCGCAACGCCTCGATCGCGCCGTTCACGCCGCCCTCGGCGGTCATCACGATCACCGTGGTCGTCGGCGGGAAGGCCTTGGCGCGCAGCAGATCGGTGCCGAAGCCGTCGGGCAGGTTCACATCGATCAACGCCGCCTCGAAGGGGAGATCCTCGAGCGCGCGGCGCGCGGCGGCGACGGTGTTGACGGCCGTGACCTCCGCCTTCTCGCGCTCGAGAAATCCCGTCAGGCGCCGGCGCAGCAGCGCGTCGTCCTCCAGCAGCAGGACGTTGAGACCGGCGAGCGGCGACTTCAGCATGGCCGGGACTGTGCGGGAGGCCGCGCGCGGCTCCAACCAAAACCGCGTCAGCGTCAGCGCGAGGCCGGCGGAGCGGCGACGCGCTCGATCAGCGGCGCGAGCCCGCTCAGGCGGATGCCGAGGTGCGGGGTCGAGTCGAAGAGCGCCATGAACTTCGCGCGGCGGAGGACGAGGAGCGCGCGCGTGTCGTTCTGCTGCGCGGCGTCGAGCTGGCAGGCGCGGGTGAGCATCTCGAGGCGCGGGGTCACCGTGACCTTCCAGTAAACCCACGTCATCGAGCGGTCCTGCTCGCGGAAGATCTCCTCGTCGGAAAGCGGCTCGCGCGAACCGGCGCGCTTGGCGTCGCGCTCGGCGAACTTGCGCTGGCTGGCGAGATAACGCTCGCGCTGGTCCTCGCGCAGGAGGCGGATGAATTCGCGGTCAAACTCGGCGTCGATCTCCTGCATCTGCGCGTTGTAGGCCTCGATCTGCGGGCGGAGCTTCTGGATCTCCGCCACGAGACGCGCGCGATCGAGCTGGCGCTGGCGCCGCTCACCCGCGCTGCCGGCGGCGACCGGGGAAGTGAATTCCCGCGCGAGGGACGGCGGGGCCGGCGGCACCGGCTGCGCGGGCTCGGTGAGGAGCCGGGCACCGTAACCGGCGGCGAAAACGCCGACGGTGAGCAGGGCGACGAAGACGCGCTGGCTCATCGTCCGTGCACGTCGATCTCCTGGGCGAACGCCACGATGGCGCGCCACTCGGCGAGATTGCGCTCGTCGGCCAGACGCTGGTTGCGCTGGTGCAGAAGCAGCACGGCGGCGAGACACAGGGCGGCGGTCACGGCGCTCAGCGCGAGCTGGCTCGCGTAGGACGGCCCCGCGGCGGCCGCGCGCGCGGCGCGCAAGACCCGCGTGGCGAAGCCGGGCCGGAGGCAGGCGGCGGCCGACTCCCGCAGCGCGGCCCACCCGCCCTCACCCGGCCCGCGGGCGGCGCGCAGGACACCGGAGGCGAAGCCGGGCGACAGCCGCGAGGACGCGGCGGCCCTCAAGTCGTTCCAGGCTTTTTCCTCAGGGTTCATGATTGGATTGATAGTGCTCACGAAGATGTTCCCGCGCCCGGTGCAGGCGAGCCTTCACTGCCGCGACGCTCGTGCCGAGGACCACGGCGATCTCGGCGTGGCTCCGTCCCTCCTGCACGAGGGCGAGCAGCGCGCGGTCCTGCGGACGCAGCTGGCCGAGCGCGTGGCGCAGCGCATCGAGCTCCTCGGTGTCGACGGCGCCCGGCGGCTCGGCGATGTTCTCGTGCTCCGCGGCGAAGGGCAGGAAGATGCGGCGGAGCTTCTGCCGGCGCAGCTGGTCGATGCAGGTGTTGCGCGCGAGGCGGAACAGCCACGACTCGAACTGGGACGGCGCCTGCAGGCCGTCGATGGCGCGCACCATCTTGATGAAAACCTGCTGGCACAGGTCCTCCACGTGGTCGCGGCGATTGGTGATGGCGAAGACGAACCCGGCCACCCGGCTCTGGTAGGCGACGATGAGCTCGTGCAAAGCCGCCTCGTCGCCGCGTTGCGCGCGGCGCACCAGGTCAACCAGCTCTGTCGTCGCGGTTTCATCCATGCCGGGGGAATTCGTCCGGCGGGCTAGACGTTCGCCAAGGTCGAAAGATACGGCGCCCCCGGGCCCCGGCCTTGCCTTTGGAGGGAACCTTGCCTCCGCTTCCGCGTCTCCGCCCACGATGAAGCTCCCGGTTCCAATCCCCTCTCCCGTCGCCGCCGCACTCCTGACCGCTTTCGCCTTCACCGCCGGCGGCTGCGGCTCCGGTCCCGCCCCGCGCGACCTCATGCTGGAGGAGGCCGGCCGCTCCGCGACCGTCGAACGCCCCGTCGCCATGCGCGGCGAGGGGACTTTTCTCGCCGGCAACCTCGCCTCGGTCGCCACTGTCACCCGCGGCTTCGACCGCGGCAACCGCGCACCCCGCGGCAAGGGCCCCGGCGGCCAGGTTGATGGCGCGTTCGACGAGCCCGGCCGGCGCCGGCGCGATGACGCCGGGGCGTTCTCCGAGGTTTACTACATCGGCGGCTACGGCGATTCCGAGGAGGAGCAGAAGGAGGCCATGCAGGACTACGTCCGCCAGGCCCGCGCCCGGCGCGCCGCCGGCAGCCCGATGCCGCCCGTCACCCTCAAGGTCGCTTTCGAGAACCGCGGCAAGGACGCCATCGAGATCGAGGTGCTCGAGGTGAATTCCGACCTCGGCAACTTCGCCGTGCGCCCGCCGCGCCTCACCATCCCCGCCGGCGGCAGCGCCTCGCTCGACCCCATGATTTCCCAGCTCGGCGTCACCAGCGACGAGATCCCGCTGAAACTCGCCGTGCGCAGCGGCGGCAAACGCGAGCTGCAGGTGGTCGTGCTGAAGAACGTCTTCGGCGGTTCGCTCCGCCAGGAGTTCGAGAAGCTGTCCCGCTGAACGGCGCCGCGCGCCGTCAGCCCTTGAGCATCCGCGCGCGGCGGTCGCGGCGCGGGAACTGGAGCGTCACCACCGTGCCGACGCCCTCCTTGCTCTCGATGCCGACCTGGCCGCCGTGCTCACGCATGATGCGCTGGGCGATCATGAGCCCGAGGCCGTTTCCTCCCGCCTTGGTGGTGTGATAGGGCTGGAAAAGCCGGCCGAGGTCCTCCGCGCGGATACCCGCGCCGGTGTCGGCGAACACCAGGTACACGCAATCGTCGTCGGCCCGCGAACGGATCCGCAGGCTGCCGCCCGGCTCCATCGCCTCCATCGCGTTCTTGGTGAGGTTGAAGATCACCTGCTTGATCTGGTTGCGGTCGGCGAGGACGGCCGGCACCGGCGCGGCCTCCACTTCCACGGCGACCCCGCGGTCCTCCAGCTCGCGATGCTGCACGCGCAGGACCTCCGCCACGAGCGCGCCAAGCTCGGTCTCGGCGAGATCAGGCGGCTGCGGGCGGATCGCACCCAGGAAATTGCTGATGATGCCGTCGAGCCGCGCGACCTCGTCACGGCAGATCCGCAGCGACTCGCCGAGCGCCGCCGCTTCACGCGCGTCCTTGAGGCGCTTCAGCCGCCGCTCGATGAGCTGAAGATGAATGGTCAGCGAATTGAGCGGGTTGCCGAGCTCATGGGCGACGCCGGCGGCGAGGAGCACAATCGAGGAGTTCCGCTCGCTCTCGATCCGCCGCTCCGTCGTGGCGCGCTCCTTGGTGATGTCGGTCAGGATGACCGCGAACCGGCGCGCCTGCCCCGCGCCGGAAGCCCGGAACGGCACCATGTAGAGCCGCACCACGCGCGGCTCGGGATAAGTGAGCTCGAATTCCCGCGCGACCACCGGCGCCGCGCCGTCGCCGTCCAGCGCCGCGCCCAGCGAGTTGCGCAGCCCGGGCACGAGGCGCCAGAGCGTCTGGCCGGCCACGTCCTCGCCGAGGCCCACAAGCCGCCCGGCCGCGTGGTTGGCGTATTCGATCGCGCCGTCGTCGCGGATCACAAGCACCCCTTCCTGCAGGGTGTTGAAGATCTCCTCGAACACCCCGCGCTCGCGCGCCAGCCGCTGCACGAGGTTGGCGAGGTTGACCGAGTCGAGGGTGTCGAGACGCCCGAGGACGCGGTCCAGCGAGGAGTGTTTCTTTCCGGCCATGCGCGCCTCCAGTAAGTCCCGCTAGTCCTCGGTCGCCAGAAAATCCATCTGGGCCGGATCCGCGCGCGTCGCGAGGAGCTTCCGCAAAAACGCCTCGCGGTGCTGGGGGCAACGCCCGAGCCGCAGGACCGCCTCGCGGTGCTCCTCCGTGCCGTACCCCTTGTGCCGCGCGAGGCCGTAGCCGGGATGCACCGCGTCGAGCTCCGTCATCCGCCGGTCGCGGGTGACCTTCGCCACGATCGAGGCCATCGCCACGCACAGCGAGCGCGCGTCGCCCTTCACCAGCGCCGTGTGCGGGTACGGGAAACTCCGCAGCGGCAGGCCGTCGACAAGGATGCGCGCCGAGACCCGGGGCTGGTACGCGCTGCGCTCCTCCAGGCTGGAAAACAAATCGGGCTCCCGCGTCGGGGGCGCGAAGGCGTCCGGCGGATGGATCCCCTCCAAAGCGCGGCGCATCGCGAGCTTCGTCGCCCCGAGGATGTTGTGCTCGGCGATCTCCTCCACTCCGGCCACGCCAAAGGTCGCGTGGATCTGGCCTGCCGCCACCAGCCGCTCAAATTCACCCCACAGCTCCTCCCGCGCCTCGGCCGTCAGCGCCTTCGAGTCGTTCACCCGCCCGCCGTGCGTCACCGCCCAGCGGCCCTCGAGGAACTCCCGGCCCACCATCACCGCCCCCGCCACCACCGGACCCGCGAACGC
>JBJTCH010000155.1:0-6959 GCA_046091745.1 Opitutaceae bacterium | reverse complement strand
ATGTAAACTGACCCGCTGACGGCCGACGATCACGAACGCGTCCTCGACGCGCGGCACCGGCTGGCCGGCGACGGGCGCGGGAGACGCGTCGGCAGTCGGAAACCAGAAGGTAAGTTCCTTCCCGTTGATCCGCACGGTGCGCCCTTCGGCCGGGCCGGTGGTCACGAGCATCACACCTGCACCGCTGGCACCGGAAAAATCCACCGCGAGGGCCGTGCCGTCAGCCAAAGTCAGCGAGCTCAACTCGCCGCGGGCTGACATCCACCAATGCCGCACCGGCCCCTCCGCAACTTTGCCCCACTGCAGGCGGCGGCCGCGTGAATGGACCGCCAGCGCGGCATCCGCCGGCGCCCCCATGTAGCCGCGCACCGGATTCGTGAGCACCGTGATGACGGTGTCGTCGCCGTCGCGCCACCGCTCGCGCCAGCAGAAGAACCCCGTCTCGGAGTCGCGGTACGCGTGCGGGAGCAACCGGTTCGGATCCGCCGCGCCGGCTTCCAAGGGCCAATTCACGAAGGCGCTCACCGCGACGTGCGGGTAGAGACTCGCGGTATCGAAGGGTGTGCCGGCGCGCGCATCGGACTCCGCCAGAAACGTTCCATAACACCACCGCAACGCGGCCCGCTCGGGCTCTGGTAACGCGCCCAGACCGAACGCGAAATACCCAGCGCCGCTCAGGCCGCCCCGCGCCCAGACATTCTTGGCGTACCCGCCCCGCACGGGCCAGAGATCCGGCTGCCCCTCGCGGAACACGGTCTGGTAAACCCACTTCAAGGTGAGCATCCGCGCGTGGGGCCGCGGCGCGGCGAAATAGTCGCGCCCGACGGCTTTCCTCCAGGCCTGCAGCGCGGACAGGAACACGATCTGCGAGGCCATGGATCCCGTGCCGTCGCCCTCGGTGAAATACCCGCCGTCGCCGAAACCCTCCTCCAGGTTGCGCTGCATCGCGTGGGCCGCGAGCTCCAGCAACTCGCGGTGCCGGGTGCGATCCAGCCAGGGCTCTCCCTCAAGGGCGAGGAGCGCCAGCGCGGCGCCGCCGGTCTGCATGCCGAAATGGTTGCTGTGGGGCGGCATCGTCCCGCGGGCGAGGCTCTCCAGCGTGATGGGGCCCCGGGGCCTCTCCTCGTCGGGCACCTCGGCGTACTCCCAGAGCGCCCGCCCAATCCGCTCCCGCGCGGCGGCATCCCAGCCGTCGCGACAAAGGTCGTAACCCACCGCCAGCCACCCGAGCGTCGGTCCCGCCCGCAACGCGCCGCCCGGACGCCGAAAGCTGTAGCGCGGATCGCGGTCCCGCACGCCCGCGATGAAGTGATCGATACACTCCCGCCCGAGCTCCGCGTGACGTTTGTCTCCCGTAATCTGATACAGGAGCCCGTGTCCCGCGGTGTGACCGATCGTCAGGGTTCCCGGCGGCAACTCCACCGGCGGTCCCACCGGATAGGCGCGGGTCGCGGTCGACAACGCCGCCGGGGGACCTTCCCCGGCGCGTCCATCCAGCAGGAAACGCAACCGCGCCAGAATCGCGCGGCCTTCGGGCGTCTCCGCCTTGGCCCGCAACGCGGACAGGTCCGAGCGGCGAAACAGCAGCCGCGGTGACTCGCCGGCGTGCGGCGCGACGAACGCGGGAGCCGGCACGAACCACGGCCCGGCAGACGCGGGCGGCATCGCGCGGTATCCCTCGGGCAGCGAACCGTTGGGACGGCGCTGGAAGACCGCCTCGTAGGGGCCAACGGCGGGCTCCCAAACGAGCCGCAGACCAAGATTCGTCTGCCGCGAGTCCGGCGGATGACGGTGGCGGTTGGCGCTCCGCAGCGCCTCCGGCTCATTGAACCAGCTGCCACCGCGGATGCAGCGCTCCTTGCCCTCGGTCGGACCGCGCGGATCCAGCGCGGAGCCGGCGGCGTACGGACCGAACCAATCGGCACACCACTCCCAGACTCCGCCGAACATGTCATGCAGTCCCCAGGGATTGGGCTCCTTGAGACCCACCGGATGACTCCGGCCTACCGAGCGCGGGTAATACCAAGCGTGACGCGGCAGATCCCGGAACGCGGGATCGTCACCCCACGGAAAACGCCCGGCCGATCCAGCCCGCGCCGCGTATTCCCATTCGGCCTCCGTCGGCAGCCGGAACCTTCCCAGCCCCAGCGCGTTCAACCGCTCCAGATAAGTCTGGGCATCGAACCACGACACGCCGTCGACCGGATGCCGCGCGGAGGCTGGAAAATCCCGGAACATCGCGGGATTCGCCTTCATCACCGCGGCCCACTGCGCCTGCGTCACCTCGTGTTTCCCGAGCCAGAAGGACCGCGAAATCGTGACTTCGCGCTGCGGCCCCTCGTCGGCGGCGCGGCCCGCCTCCCCCGCGGGACTGCCCATGATGAACCTTCCCGCGGGAACCTCGACAAACGTGAACGCGGTGCCGTCTGCGAGCGTGACGAGGCGCTCCCGCGGCGCCGCGGCCGAGGCGAGAGACGCCATCGCTAGAAAGCACAGCGCCGCCATCAAACGCCGCACTTTCACGGACCGGCCTCCGCTTCCCAAACCAGGCGCAAGCCCACCGCCGCGTATTTTCCGTCCGGCCGATGCCGGTGGCGGTTGGCGGATCTCAGGCTCGGCGGAAAATCAAACCAGCTCCCGCCGCGGAAGATCTTCTCCGTCCCCGCCGCGGGCCCCGTCGGATCGCGCTGGGCCTCGCCGGCATAGGGCCCGTACCAGTCGGCGCACCACTCCCAGACGTTGCCGTGCATGTCATGCAGCCCCCATGCATTCGGAGGCTTTTCGCCCACCGGATGCGTGAGCGCCATCGAACGACTATTGGCCCAAGCGTGCTGGTGAGTGCTGAACCCCGAGGGATCATCGCCCCAGGGAAAACAGGTTTCCGACCCCGCGCGCGCCGCGTACTCCCACTCGGCCTCGGTGGGCAGCCGGAAGCGGCCCGCGCCGATCTCCGCCAGCCGCGCGATGAACATCTGGCAGTCGTCCCATGAGACCGACTCCACCGGACGCCGCGGCGCCTCGGCCCCGTGGCGGAACACCGCGGGATTCCCGCCCATGACCGCCGTCCATTGCGCCTGCGTGATCTCATGCACCCCGAGGAAGAAACCACGGCTCAACGTCACCGCGTGACGCGGCCCCTCGTCGGCGTCGCGTCCCGCCTCGGCGGGATTGCTCCCGCGCTGAAAGATGCCAGGCGGCACCCAGACGAATTGGAGGGAAGCGCCACCCGGCAACGCGACCACGCGCACCGGCCGCGCCTCGTCGGCTCCGAAGGCCGAAACCGCCGCTGAGAGCGTCAGCGCCAGCAACGCGCAACCCGGCCGGAAGCGCCGCCGCGCGAAATCAAATCCCGTCACAGCCGCGTGCTGATGCTAAGCCGGAAGGACCGCGGATCGAAGTAACGCACCGCGCGGTTCGGCACCGTGATGCGCTCCGCCCCGAGCGTGGAGGACGCGACGAGCGCGCCGGTGGCGGGATTGATGAACAGCGTGGACGCGTTGGTTTGCACCATCTTCTGGTCGTCGAGCAGGTTGGTGATGTTGAGCCGGACGTTCCAGCGCCGCCCAAACAAGTCGCCCCGGTAGGCGACCGCCGCGTTCACCTTGTACTCCATCGGGATTTGCGGGCGGTAGCGGCGGTTCTCGTCGTTCGATCGGTCGCGCAGACCGTTGTCGATGACCTGCTCGCCCTGCCGCGGGCCGTTGAGGGTGACACCAAGGCTGGCCTCCAACCCGCGCAGGCGGCCGGAGGTGAAACGGTAATTGTTCCACACCGCCCAGACATTGCGCGGCACGTCACTCGTGCGGCGGCCGATCGCGCCGACCTTGGTCGCGTTGGTCTTGGATTCATCCAGACCCGCCGCGCGGGCGTCGTCGGTCGTGTAACGCAGGTAACGCCACCACGAATCGTACTCGGTGCTCGACGGCTGGTCGACGAGCTCGAAGCCGCCGGTGACCGCCTGCACGAGGTGGGTGTAGGTGATGACGGTGCTGAGGTTGTCGGTGAAGTTCAGGTAAAGCTGAGCGTCGACGCCCTTGGAACGGTCGTCATAGGCGACGTCCGAATTCCGGTTGAGAGCGTAGCCGTTGTTGGCGTTGAGCGCGGTGGCGCCGGTGCCGACGGACGCGCCCTGCAGCGCGGTGTTGGTCGACGGATCACCGGCCGCGGCCTCCATCGCGCGCCGCAGCGGATCATTGGCGGCGGTGCCCAGCGAGGCGTAGTCGACCAGAATAAAACCGCCCTGTTGGGGCGCGCCGGTGACGCGCGGATGGTTCAAATCGGCGGCGGCCACGTAACTCACGGGCAGCAGGTAGGTGACGGGCTGGTTGGTCTGGAACGACGTGTAGCCCGAGTTCGTCACCGAGTACGCGGAAGGTCCCGCGCCGGCCACCTGCGTGTTGCCCGTGAAGCCCGCGCGGAGCGTCGGCTGGTTGTTCGACCGCGGCTGAGGGGCGAACGCGAAATTGTAGATCGCGTTCCGACGATCGAGTTCGAAGTACGCCACGGTCGCGGACACGCGGGACCGGCCGGCGGAATCCTTCCAGAGGTCCAGCTTGGCGCCGAGTTCGCGACTCTGGGAGCGTTCCGGCTTGAAGGGGTTCGCCGCGCCGTCGCGCTGGCCGGTGTTGGGGAAAATACCGCCGGCGCTCACCGCGTAGACGTTGATGTCGCGGGTGACGGCGGCGTTCACGCCCAACGTGAACGTGTCGTCGCGCTGCGGCACGGCGCCGAAACGGTAGCCGTTCACCACCTTCGCCTGGCCCGCGGCGTTGATGAGACTCGCGGCGTCGGGAGTGGCCGGCAGCGTCCAGTTCGCGAGGTTCGCGTCGGGCTGCGTCGCGTCACGCTTCGCGAAGGATGTGAAATAGCTGCGCACCATGTAGCGCTCGTTGCGCCAGCCGCCGATCGTGGTGATGCGATCCTTCCACCAGCGTCCCTGGTAGACGGCGTAGTGTCCCGTGTCCCATTCCGAGAAGACCGAGTCGCGGAACGGCCGGAACTGCTCTCCCGCGTAACGGATGTAATCCGGCGCCGCGAAGGGCAGGAATCCCTGCGTCGGGCTGCCCGCGGTGTTGCTGTTCACCTGCGTGGTCGAGAGGTCGCTCTGCTTCACGGTCTGGTCCGTGCGCCCGACGAGCACGCTCTGCCGGTTGCCGCGGATCGTGAACTCGTAGTTCAGGTCGAGCCGCGCCTGGCGGATGTACTTGTGGGTCCGCGTGAAGCCCCAGCCGTAGCCGATCGTCTTCCACTCGGTGAGCGCGGGCGAAACCGGATCGGCGCCGACGCGGGTCCAGGCGCCGAGCGACGTCGGGGCCGTGGCGGCGCTGGCAGTGGTGGTACGCTGCACCGAACCGCTGATGGAGCGCCTTTCGTTGAGGCGGTCGGAGTAGTTGGCGCCGGCGACCGCGGTAAGGCCGGGACAGATCTTTTGCGTCACCTCCACGGTTCCGTTGAAGTAGTCGTCCTCAGAGTAGGTGTCGGGACCGCTCCAGCGGTAGAGGCGGTTGCGGCCGAAGACATCCCGCGCGACGAGGCGCGTCTCGTTCCACTCGTTCACGTTCTCCGCGACGAGTTGGCGCGTGACAGGGTGGCGGATGTTGCCGGCATTGGAATCAGCCAGGTCCTGGAAGCCGGTGCCGGTGCTCTTGAAGCGGCCGTACTCGACGTCGACGAAGACGGTCGTGCCGCCAAACGGGCGGAACTCCACGGCGGGCGTGAGCAGCATGCGCGTGCGGTCGTCGAAGTCCGAGCGGCTGCTCAGCTTCTGGTAGACGGCCCCGAGCCCGTAGTTGAGGTAGCGGTTGTCGGCCCTCGCTTTCCACAGCGGGCCGGTGTGGTACAGCTCGGCGCGGTAGAAATCGTTGCTGCCGAAACCGAGGCGGACATCCGTCTGGGGCCGGGCCCGCGGATACTTCGGGGTGAGCGCAACCACTCCGCCGAGCGAGGCGACGCCGTACAACAGCGACTGGGGTCCGCGCGCGACCTCGAGGCGGTCGACATTGATGACGTCGGTCACGGTGTCCTGGCGGAAGCCGTTGCGCAGAAACGAGCGCGTGTTGAGGCCGCGGATCGTCACGGCGGTGTTGTCGCGCGACATCGAGCCCGCGGCGCCGGTGCCGGATGGGCTGAACAGGAAGTTGTTGGAGGACGCCACCTGGTCCTGGACGATGCCGGCGGAATACTCGAGCGCCTCCTTGATATCGACGGCCCCGATGTCGTCGATGAACTCGCGCGTGATGACCTCGATGGGGAGCGGGATCGCCTTGATCTCGAGGTTGAGACGCGTGCCGGTCGTGGAATTGGTGGCGACGTATCCGCGGTCGCGCGTGGTATCGACGCGGAACTCGGACAAGACCAGCGGCTGGTCCGGCGAATTGGAAGCGGCGCCCGCGGGGGCCTGGGCGGCCGACAACGCGGACGTGAGCAGGGCGCCGAGAGCGGTGAGCAAGGATCTGCGGGTCATGGAAGGTTCAGTTGGTTTCAGGGAAGGCGAAGGGGTCGAGACGGCCGCACGCCGGGTGTCGTCCGGAGGAGATTTCGCGCGGAAAATGAGCAAAGCGCCGCTCGGCGGATCCTCGGCGAAGGCCAGCCCCGTCGCGGCCAGCAGGCGCTCCAGCGCGACGAGCGGGGTCCATTCGCCGCGCAGCTCCGGCGTCGTGATCCCGGCCACCACCTCGGCGGGGAAAAGGATTTCGCGTCCCGCCTGCTGGCCGCGGCGGGGCTGGCCTTCGCGGAGGATCCGCCGAGCGGCGCGTTGCTCATTTTCCGCTCGAAATCTCCTCCGGACGACGCCCAGCGTGCGGCCGTCTCGCCCCCTTCGCCTTCCCTGAAACCAACTGAACCTTCCATGACCCGCAGATCCTTGCTCACCGCTCTCGGCTCCCTGCTCACGTCCGCGTTGTCGGCCGCCCAGGCCCCCGCGGGCGCCGCTTCCAATTCGCCGGACCAGCCGCTGGTCT
>JBJTCH010000154.1:0-2746 GCA_046091745.1 Opitutaceae bacterium | reverse complement strand
TTTATAAACTGAAAATCGGGAGCGCTTCGTCGGAGCCTCTCAAAGGGCCCGCCTGTTGACCGTAGCCACCCATCATCCCCGGGCTTGTTCAACAGGAGTTGCGTGCCGACTGCGCGTCACACAACTCTCGGCGTTACCGGTTAGCACCCCCGGGAGTCAGAAACCGCCTGACGGGTAACAGGCTGACCCCTTCCAGGCGGATTAGCATGTTCAGACCTCCGCGTGATTGTCGGCAGGTCCCCCAAAAAAACCGGCCGCAATCGGCGCTCGCATGAGGCAAGTTCCGAAGCTCGATTTCTTCCGGACGCCCGCCTTGGGCGTCACCCCGATTTAACCCCATGCCGCGCTTCAGCCTGCCCTCGCTGTTTATCGCCGTCCTGACGTTGCTCGCCCCGCCTCTCGCCGCGGCCGAAACCGGTTCCGTTTCGGGACGAGTGCTGAATCAAACCACCAACCGCTACGTGAACCAGGCGCGCGTCTCCCTCAAGGGCACCGCCCTGCAGACGTTCACCGACGAGGCGGGCGCCTACCTGCTGAATGGCATCCCCGCGGGCCCGGCCACCGTCGTCGTGACCTTCACGGAACTGGCGCCCCGCGAGGAGCAGGTCGTGGTCGTCGCCGGCCGGAAAACCGAGCTGAACCTCACGCTTGCTCCCACCGGGGTCGTCCGGCTCGACGAGTTCCGCGTCAACGCCGCGCGCGAACTCGACGCCGAGTCCATCTCCGCCAACGAGCAGCGCTATTCCCGCAACCTCAAGAACGTCACCTCGACCGACTCGATGGGAGAGATCGCCCAGAACAACATCGGCGAGTTCGTGAAGTACCTGCCCGGCGTGGGCGTCGAATACCAGGGCAGCGACATCATCCGCATCAACGTCCGCGGCCTCAGTTCCGATAAGACCGAGGTCACCTCCGACGGCCTGGCCGAGGCCTCCGTCTTCGCCGATGAGCGCGAGAACACCCGCGCGCCCCGTCTCACCCAGTCGAGCACGGTCGGCATCGCCCGGATCGAGGTGCGGAAGGTCCCGCTGCCCTCCGACAGCGCCAACGCGATCGGCGGATCCGTCAACATGGTCCGCCGCACCGCTTTCGAGTACGCGCGCCGGGAGATCAACCTGCGGGCCTCGTTCAACACCAACAGCTACGACTTCACGCTCCGGCGCACCGGCGGTCCCGGCGACGAGCTGACGCGGAAGGTGCGCCCGAGTTTCGACTTCAGCCTCGTCGATCCGTTGTCGCGCAACCTCGGCTACACGCTCGGGATCGGCTACGGCGACGTGATGATGCCGTGGCATTACGCGGTCCCGACCTACAATTACGGCACGGCCGCGAGCAACGCCAACCCGGTCGCCGGGCAACCCGGGATCCAGAATCCCGCGATGACCAACTCCCTGCTGCACCAATCCTACTCCCGTCGCGTCCGGATCCCGCTCAGCCTGCGCGTCGACTGGCGCCCGGCCCCCGAGCTCACCCTCACCCCTTTCGTATCGTACACCCGCCTCGACTCGCTGCACCGCGCCGACGTCCGTTTCCAAGCCAACACCGGCGCGACCACCTACAACGACCGCACGCGCTCGATGGGCGCCCGCGGCGCCGGCACGTTCACTTACGTGAACCAGCTGGAGGCCTGGCGCGACGAGTACGCCACCAATTCCAACGCCGGCCTGATCGCGAAATGGCGCCGCGGGGCGTGGCAGGCCGAGGCGGCCGCCAACGCGTCGCGCTCGATCTCCGAGTTCAAGGACACCGAGAACGGCTTCTTCTCTTCGCCGTCCGACCAGGAGGGCCGCAACCCGCGGATCTCGAACGTCACCGTGAACTTTCTCGACCTGAACTGGATGCTCCCGGGTCGCATCGAGGCGACCGACGCCGCCGGGCAGGCGGTCGATTGGAGCCGGGCCGACAATTACTCGCTGCGCGCCGCCACGTCGCGTCCGCGTTTGATCCAGGGCGATGTGGAGTCGGCCTACGCCAAGCTGCGCCGGGATTTCGGCACCCGCGTGCCGTTCAGCCTCGAACTCGGCGCGAACCACCGGCGCGAGAAGCGCGACCGGAAGCGCATGGATCTCAACACGTGGACCTACCTCGGGCCGGACGGCGTGGCGGACTCCCCGGATGATCGCGCGGGGGTGATCGCCGCCGACACCTACCGCAAGGCTCCCGACGCCGAATACGGCTATCCGCCGGTCGAGCACCTCAACATGGCCAAGTACTACCAGTTGTTCAAAGCGCACCCGGAGTACTTCCGCTATGAGGAGGCCATTTCCTACCGACGGAGCGCCGAGAGCGTGAACAAGCTCACCGAGACGGTCGACGCGCTCTACCTCATGGGCGAGACCCGGCTCTTTTCCAACCGGCTCGGCCTCGTGGGCGGCGCCCGGTATGAACGTTCGCGGGGGCTCGGTTACGGCTTCCTGCAGACGCCGACGGAGGTTTTCCAGCGCAAGCCCGACGGCTCGTTTCTACTGGTGAACGGCGCCCGCGTGCGCAAACCCGAGGCCGGCGCCGCCGGCAGCCTCGCGGAGGCGAAGCTCATTTACCGACGCAACCGCGCGGTCGGCCGCGGCGAGAAGGAAGGCGTGTACCCGAGCCTCCATTCATCCCTTTCCCTCACCGAAAACCTGTCCTTCAAACTGGCCTACGCGGCGACCCAGGCCCGGCCCGACTTTGCCGCCAGCCTGCTGCCTTCAACCACGGTGAACCCCAGCAACATCACCGATCCCGCGCTCGGGTCGCTGGGTACGGT
>JBJTCH010000153.1:0-5063 GCA_046091745.1 Opitutaceae bacterium | reverse complement strand
CTGATACTGGATGTAGGCGAAGCGGTCGTCGCGCAGGAGAAAGCCCTTCGTCGAGGGCGCCACGCTGAACGCGGTGTCGCGAACGCGGTGCGCGGGGTCATCGAGCGTTCGCGCGATATTCAACCCCTGCAGGCGCGACGGCACTTCGAGGCCGCAGAGCGCGGCTACGGTCGGATAGAGGTCGAGCAACTCCACCAGCGAGTCGCAGACGACGGGGGCCTGGCCGGGCACGCGGATGATCAGGGGCACCTTGGAGGACTCGTCGAGCAGGCTGACCTTGGCCCAGAAGTCGTGTTCGCCGAGGTGGTAGCCGTGGTCGCTGGTGAAGATGACGATCGTGTTGTCCTCGAGACCGGACTCGCGGAGCGCGGCGAGCACTCGGCCGACCTGTGCGTCCATGAACGAGACGCACGCGTAATAGCCGCCCAGCGCCTTCTTCTGGCGGCGCTCGTCCATCTTCATGTTGACGCTGGTCTTGTAGTTGATGCCCGCCTTGGGGAGGTCGTCCCAATCGCCGGGCACCTTGGCCGGCAACGTGAGCTTCTCGTACGGCAGGTAGGGCGCGAAGTACTTTCGCGGCGCGACGAACGGCACGTGCGGACGCACAAAGCCCACCGCGAGGAAGAAAGGTTCCGGCCGGCCGCGGCGGGCGCGGAGCAACCCGATTGCCTTGGCGGCGGCCTTGCCGTCGGCGTGCGTGTCGTCGTCGCCGTCGGCCTCGACCACCACGAAGGTGTTGCCGCCCATCACGGGTTTTTTCCCGTCGGGGTTGTTTTCCAAAGTCTCACCCGTGCCCGCCGCGCGCCACTCCGGCCCCGGGGTGTTGAAGCGTTCCGTCCACGACGCCGGGTCATCGGCGCCGTCGTAGTCGCGGCCAGGCCCGAGGTCCTCGACCCCGCCGGGCACCCCCATGTGGTAGATCTTGCCGACGCGCGCCGTGTGGTAGCCGGCGCGCTTGAAATGCTCCGCCCACGTGGCGCGGTCGCCGATCGCCGGACGCGGACTGGTGTAACCGAGCACACCGGTCGCGTGCGGGTAGTAGCCCGACATGAACGAGGCGCGCGAGGGACCGCAGTAGGTGCCTTGGCAGTAGGCGCGGGTGAAGCGGGCCCCCGAAGACGCCAGCCGGTCGATGTTAGGCGTGCGGCAAACCTGGTTACCGTAGGCGCCGAGCGCCGTGTAGGTCAGGTCATCGGAGATGATGAACAGAACGTTCGGCCGCGCCGCGGGACCAGAGGCCGCCCACAGCGGCACGACGAGCAACAACGACAGCGCAATCAGTCGACGGGTAATCATGGGGGTCCCGCAGCCTGCCACCCGAAGCGCGAAAATCCAGCCGCACCGCGAAAAACGAACCTCGACGAAATAGGATGACCCACACGCCTGCGAGAAATGGAACGCTTCGGAACTTCTCCCAAAGAACACCGCGGAGCGACACCGCAGCGCCTGACGCGGCAAATCTCAGCCCACGCACTCGGACAGCGCGGTCGATGGGCCGACGACCGGCTCGGAACGTCCAAACCCTGTCCATGGGCGACTGAATCCCTTCCCCAGAGGCCGATATTGACACCGAACCGCGCGCACCATTTTCCGCCAGCTCCCCTGTTTCATACCCCTGAAACTCAGCCCAAATTTGCTCTTGCGGCCCCACGACCCGCGTTTGCATCTTCGCTCCTTGCGTCAGTGGAAACCCGCCGGTTGCGGGTGGCCACCATGACTGGTCCCGCTCCGGCGGGATTGGAACGGTGACGCCGGCCAAATCCGATCTCCAGTCGGGCGGGGCGGGCGCCACGGAGCCCGCGAGGGTTCCCTACAGTCGTGATCCTCAACCACATAAACATGTCAACCAGCGTAGTTAAGCCAGAGATCATCTCCCAGTATAAGACCCACGATAAGGACACCGGCTCGTCCGAGGTTCAGGTCGCCCTGCTCACCGCCCGGATCAATCACTTGACCGAGCATCTGCGGACGCACCGGAAGGACTTCCACTCGCGCCGCGGGCTTCTCCAGATGGCGTCCCGCCGTCGCAAGCTCCTCGATTACCTGAAGCGGACCGATCTGCCGAAGTACAACGAGCTGCTGCAGAAGCTGAACCTCCGCAAATAACGCTTTCTCTAACGGGCGACCCGATCCGCGGGTCGCCCGTTGTCTTTCCGACACTCGAAACCGGACCGGGACATTTCCGCCTGCCGCCCGCGGACCAAGGGCGCCAAACGGAAATCTCTCGCGTCCGTGCGAGCTGAGTCAGGCGGGATAGCGAAAACATCCCCCAAACGCGCGCGGCCCCAAGGCCGCCGCCGCCTCCGTACACCGGAGGCACCCCGGACCGCATCCGCCCGCGTGGCGCAGACCGGTCCGTCTCATCCGAGCCACGCGAACCGTAAGAAAAAACATGCAACAGAAACATAACGTCACCGTGCCCGGCCTCGGGATCACGTTCTCCACCGGCACCTATGCCGGCCTCGCCAACGGCGCGGTCAATGTCTGCGTCGGCGAAACCAACGTCTTCGTCACCGCCTGCATCGCGCAATCCACCAAGCCCGGTCAGGACTTCTTCCCTCTGACCGTCGACTACCGTGAAAAGTACGCCGCGGCCGGCCGATTCCCCGGCGGCTTCTTCAAACGCGAGGGTCGTCCTTCCGAGAAGGAAATCCTCACCTCCCGCCTGTGCGACCGTCCGTGCCGCCCCCTCTTCCCCGAGGGCCTGCTCAACGAGGTCCAGATCATCGGCCAGCTGATGTCGGCCGACCAGATCAACGACTCCGACATCTCGATGGTGAACGGCGCCAGCGCCGCGCTCGCCATCTCCGACATCCCGTGGGGCGGCCCGATCGGCTGCGTCCGCGTCGCCCTGATCGACGGCCAGTTCCTCGCCAATCCCACGATCGAGCAGATGTACTCGTCGTCGCTTGACCTGATCTACGTCGGCACGAAGAAAGACATGCTCATGATCGAGGGCAGCGCCGACCAGCTGCCCGAGGAGGAGTTCATCAAGGCCCTCGAGTTCGGCCACCAGGCCATCCAGCCAGTCATCGCCGCCATCGAGGAGCTGCAGAAGCTCGCCGGTAAGCCGAAGAGCACCTTCCCGCTCGTCGGCGCCACGCCCGCCGCCCGCGCCATCATCGAGCGCGTCGTCCCCACCGAGCGCATCGTCGCCGCCATCTTCGGCAAGGAGAAGGCCGCCCGCTCCGCCGGCGTGAAGGCCCTCAAGGAGGAGGCCAAGGCCGCCCTCGTCGCCGAACTCGGCGCCGACAAGTTCACCGACGTCGATCTCAACGTCGTGTTCGAGGACCTGCAGTACAAGGCCTACCGCAAGAACGTCCTCGAGAAGGGCGTCCGCGCCGACGGCCGCGGCCAGCGCGACCTGCGCCCGCTGAACGCCTCGGTCGGCGTGCTGCCCCGCGTGCACGGTTCCGCCACGTTCCAACGCGGCGACACCCAGAACATCGCGCTCACGACGCTCGGGCCCACCAAGGACGCCCAGGAACTCGACGGCCTCACCGGCGGCGCCAAGTCCAAGTCGTTCATCCTCCACTACAACTTCCCGCCGTTCTCGGTCGGTGAAACGGGCCGCTTCGGCGCCCCGGGCCGCCGCGAGGTCGGCCACGGTGCCCTCGCCGAGCGCTCGCTCGTCCCGGTGCTGCCCCCGGAGGACGCGTTCCCCTACTCCATCCGCGTTGTCAGCGAGATCATGTCGTCCAACGGCTCGACCTCGATGGCCTCGATCTGCGGCGGCTGTCTGTCGTTGATGGACGCCGGCGTGCCGATCACCGCCCCCGTGGCGGGTATCTCCTGCGGTCTGATGACGCAGAGCGACGCGAACGGCGGCATCGAGAAGTGGGTCACGATCACCGACATCCTCGGTGAGGAGGACCACTTCGGCGATATGGACTTCAAGCTCGCCGGCACGACCAAGGGCATTACGGGCTTCCAGCTCGACCTGAAGATCAACGGCCTGCCGTTTGAGATCGCCAAGACGGCCATCTTCCAAGCCCGGGACGCGCGCGTGGAGATCCTCAAGGTGATGCTGGCTTCGCTGCCGGCGCCCCGGGCGGACCTCAGCCGGTACGCCCCGCGGATCCAGACGATCCAGATTGATCCCGAGAAGATCGGCCTGCTCATCGGGCCGGGCGGCAAGACGATCCGGCGCATCACCGAGACCACGGGTGCGCAGATCGACATCGCCGAGGACGACTCAGGCAAGGTGTTCGTCTACTCGAATAATGCCGACGCGATGAACCGCGCGATCGCCGAGATCGACGGCCTTTGCGGCGGCGGTTCCGGTGGGGGCGGTGCGCCGATCGAGATCGGCAAGCTGTACCAGGGCCGCGTGACGGGCATCAAGGACTTCGGCTGCTTCGTCGAGTGCACTCCGGGCCAGGAGGGGCTGGTCCACATCAGCGAGTTGGCGGACTTCCGGGTTCGTCGGACCGAGGACGTGGTGAAGATGGGCGACTCGATCTGGGTCAAGTGCGTGGGCATTGACGAGCGTTCGGGCAAGGTGCGTCTGTCGCGCAAGGCGGCGATGAAGGAGATGGAGGCGCAGAAGCCGGCGGCCCCGGCGGCCGAGGCTCCCGCGACCCCGCCTTCGGCCTGATCTCGGCCGCCGGAATGGTTTCGAGCCGCGACCCTAGGGTCGCGGCTTTTTTTGGTCCACTCCGCCGCCGCGGCGTGGACCCAACCCTCTGCAGCCGCTGGCGAAGGAGGGTCCCGCCGTCGTGTCCGCCAAAGTCTGTGCGATCCGGTACTCACCAAGTCTGGTTCGAGCCCAACTGGTGCCCTGGAAATAGGATCCGTAAGAGACTGGCGCCCTCCCGTCTAGGGTGGGCAGGAGGCGGCGGATTCGTCCACTCTGGGCAGGCCTTGGGCGCGGCTCAGCGGCGCGTTTTCCCCTGCACGTAGAGCGCCTCCACCTTGGCGCGCGCCCACGGGGTCTTGCGGAGGAAGACGAGGCTGGAATTGAGGCTCGGGTCGAAGCGGAAGCAGCGGATGTCCACCCGCTCGGCCAGCCCGGCCCAGCCGTGCTCCGCGACGAGCTCGGTCAGGAGCTGCTTGAGGGTCAC
>JBJTCH010000152.1:0-4643 GCA_046091745.1 Opitutaceae bacterium | reverse complement strand
GGGGAGCACCTTACCCTCGAGGAACTCGAGGCTGGCGCCGCCGCCGGTGGAGCAATGGGCGACCTTGTCGGCCACCTTGAATTTCTTGGCCGCGGTGGCGGTGTCGCCGCCGCCCACGACGGTGGTGGACCCCTGGGCGGTGGCCTCGGCGACGGCGTCGGCCATGGCGCGCGTGGCGCCGGCGAAAGCGTCGAACTCGAAGACCCCCGCGGGTCCGTTCCAGACGATCGTCTTGGAGGAGAGGATGGCCTTCCGGTACAGCTCGATCGAGCGCGGGCCGGCGTCGAGACCCTGCCAGCCATCCGGGATGCCGGAGGCGAGATCAGCCGGGCGCGTGGCGGCGTCGGGCGCGAACTTGTCGGCCGCGATGAAGTCGACCGGGAAGATCAGCTCCACGCCGCGCGCCTTGGCCTTGGCCTCGAGCTCGGCGACGATCTTGGCGCCCTCGGCGTCGAACAACGACGCACCGATCCGCATGCCGCGGTTAACCTGGTGGAAGGTGTAGGCCATGCCGCCGCCGATGATGACCTTGTTGGCCTTCTCGAGCAGGTTGTTGATGAGGGGAATCTTGTCGGCGATCTTGGCGCCGCCGAGAATCGCGAGGAGCGGACGATCCGGGCTCTCCAGCACCTTGGCGAAGGCGCGGAGCTCGGCCTCCATCAGGACCCCGGCGGCTTTGTCCTTCAGCGCGACGCCGACCATCGACGAGTGCGCGCGGTGCGCGGTGCCGAACGCGTCGTTGACGAACACGTCACCGAGACGCGACAGCGAGGCGCGGAAAGCGGCCTCCTTGGCCGGGTCGGCCTTGAGCTTCGTCTCGGTGCCATCCGCGTTCTTCACCTTCACCTTGCCCTCCTCCTCCAGGTGGAAGCGCAGGTTTTCCAGCAGCACCACATCGCCCGCCTTGAGGGCGCCCGGCGCGCAGGCGGCCTCGACGGCCGGACCGACACAATCATCCAGGAAACGGACCGGACGGCCGAGAAGCTTCTCCAGCTCGGTCGCGACGGGGCGCAGCGAGAACTTGGCGACCCGCTGGCCGTCGGGACGGCCGAGGTGCGACATCAGCACCACCGAGGCGCCCTGGGCGAGCGCGTGCCGGATGGTGGGCAGCGCGGCGGTGATACGCTGCGTGTTCGTGATGGCGCCGGTGACCTTGTCCTGGGGGACATTGAAGTCGACGCGCATGAGCACGCGCTTCCCGGCGAGGTTCAGGTCACGGATGGATTTGAAGTTCGGCATGGCGGGGAAAGGGCAAAAATTGACCGCGGACTGCGGGGACTCACGCGGATGACCAACCGGCTATCCGCGATCATCCGCGCCATCCGCGGTCAAGGGTCGGAGGGATTCCTCAGAGCTTGGCGGCGATCTTGCGGGTGAGGTCGACGACGCGGTTCGAGTAGCCCCACTCGTTGTCGTACCACGACACGAGCTTGAAGAACTTCGAGTTCAGCTCCACGCCCGAGCCGGCATCGAAGATCGACGAGGACTTGTCGTGGATGAAGTCGCTCGAGACGACCTCGTCGCCGGTGTACGAGAGGATACCCTTCAGGTAGGTCTCGCTGGCGCGCTTCATCGCCTCGCAGATCGCCTTGTAGGAGGTCTCCTTGGTGGTGCGCACGGTGAGGTCGACGACCGAGACCGTCGGGGTGGGCACGCGGAACGCCATGCCGGTGAGCTTACCCTTGACCTCCGGGATCACGAGGGCGGTGGCCTTCGCGGCGCCGGTGGTCGACGGGATGATGTTCTGCGCCGCGGTGCGGCCGCCCTTCCAATCCTTCTTGGACGGACCATCGACGGTCTTCTGGGTCGCGGTGTAGGCGTGGACCGTGGTCATCAGGCCTTCCTCGATGCCGAAGCCTTCCTTCAGCAGCACGTGCACGACCGGCGCGAGGCAGTTCGTGGTGCAGGAGGCGTTCGAGATGACGCTGTGCTTGGCGACGTCGAGTTTGTCGTCGTTCACGCCCATGACGACCGTGATGTCTTCGCCCTTCGCCGGGGCGGAGATGATGACCTTCTTGGCGCCGGCGGCGAGGTGACCCTTGGCCTTCTCGGCGTCGGTGAACAGGCCGGTGGACTCGATCACGAGCTGCACACCCAGCTTGGCCCACGGCAACTCGGCCGGGGTCTTGGCGCTGACCACGAGGATCTCGCGGCCGTTGACGATGAGCACGTCATCCTCGAGCTTCTCGGGCGAGGACTTGCGGGAGCCCACGGTGCCGTTGAAACGCCCCTGCGTGGAGTCGTACTTCAGCAGATAGGCCAGATTGTCGGCCGGGACGATGTCGCCCACCGCGACCACGTCGAGGGTGTCACCGAGCAGACCCTGCTCGACGAGCGCGCGGAAAACGAGGCGGCCGATGCGGCCGAAGCCATTGATTGCGACTTTAACTGCCATGTTGGACTCCGATTTGGTTCAGTGTTGGTTGCGGATGAAGGTGATTCCGCGCGAGCGCGGACCCCTCGACTGAAGGGGCCGCTCTCGGGCGATGCAAGGGTTTTGGCGGGCGATCTCCATCGGAGCGTCAGCCGTTCTGCACCCAGAGCGCGCAGCTCAGGGCCGGAAGAAAAAGGGAGGTTTCGGGCCGCGCGCGCGCGCCGGGCGAGTCGGGCGCGTAGAAGCGCTCCTCGTCCGCCGCGAGCCGCCACGGGCCGCGTTCGGCGGCCAGGAGCCCGGCTTCGACCCCCAGCGTGAACTCGGAAAGCGTCGGGTTGACGGCGAACAACAGGCGCGTCGGGCCCTGCCCGAAGTCGGCGTTGCACAGCATTCCGAGCACGGGACCGCCCGGCAGATGCAGAAACGTGTGGAAGCCCTCCGCGGGCCGGGCGAAATGACGCAGCAACCGGCCGAGCGGGCCGCGTCGGAACGCGATCCATTCCGAGAAGTAGGCGTGGGTGGACGCGAAGCGGCGGAGGCGCCGGTAATCGAGGGCGTTCAGGTCGCCACGCTGGTAGGTGTTGGCCACCCCGTGTTTCGAGCGCAGGAAGTCCTGCCCCGCCGAAACCATCGGCACACCGACCGACATGAACAGGAGCGCCGCCATGAGGTGCGTGCGCCGGCGGTCGTGCGCGGTCGGGACGTTCCCGTTCCCGTCCTCCCGCTCCGTGATCACGTCGATCCACGTGCGGTCGTCGTGCGACTCCGTGTAGTTGATCGACTGCGCGGGCCACTTCGCGAAATACCACGGGGAGCCGCGGAGAAAGTACTCCATGCGGCGCCCGTCGCCGTTGCCCCGCACGTATTCCTTCAGGAAGTCGCGGTAGCCGTCGTTCCACGACGCCCAGCCGGTGTCGCGCAAAGCCCCCGCGATATGCCCGCGGAAGCTCCAGGGCTCGGCGATCAGGATCACGTCGGGCTTAACGCGTGTCAGCGCCGCCTCGACGTCGCGCAGCACCTCCACCCCGAGCAGCTCGGCCAGGTCGAACCGGAAACCGTCGACGCCGTACGTCTCGATCCAGTGCACGCAGCTGTCGATGATCAGGCGCCGCACCATCGCCGAACGCGCCCGCAGGTCGTTGCCGCAGCCGCTCCAGTTGGTCAGCGCGCCCGCCGCGTCCTGCTCGAAATAGTAGAGCCGGTCGACGTGGAGCAGGTGCGCCGGCACGCCGACGTGGTTGAAGACGACGTCGAGCACCACCGCCATCCCGCGGCGGTGGAACGCCGCCACGAGATCCTGCATCTCCCGCACACCGGACGCCTCCGCGGGCGCGAGAGCATAGGAGCTCTCCGGCGCGAAGTAATTGTTCGTCATGTACCCCCAGTGGTACTCGTCCGGACCGGCGTCATCGAACTCGTGCACCGGCTGCAGCTCGACGCAGTTCACCCCGAGCCGGTGCAGGTGAAAGTCGTCGCTCTCAACCCATTTGCGGAGCCCCGTGAAGCCGCGACGTTCCGCCGGCGTGGCATCGACGGGGGCGTGACCAGCGAGATCGCGCACGTGGGCCTCGGCGATCACGAGGTCCTGCCACGCCGGCGTGGCGAAAGCGCGGTCACCCGTCCCCACCCAGCCCGGATCCAGCACGATGCCCGGCCCCTCCCGGCCGAGCGCCACCCGCGCGTAGGGATCGAGCACGCGCGCGGTGGCATCAAAACCCTCATGCGCTCCGTCCAGCAGGTACCAGTAAAGCCAGCCGTGCAGCGGCGCATCGAGTTCGATCTCCCAGATCCCCGCCTCACCGTGCGCATCGGCCCGACGCGCGAGCGGATAGGTCGATGGTTCCTTTTGCGCAGCCGCGTCCCGCGCCAGCGCGAGCGTCACGGCCCGCGCCCGCGGCGCGAAGAGCCGGAAAGTCGTGCGCCCGCCGTCGATCAACGCTCCCAGCGGCAGGTCGCTGTGTTTCCGGAAAAAAAATCCACCGGGAACGAGCGTCACCGTCGCCCCCGGGGTCTCCGCCCAGCCGACCGACCACGCCTGCGCCAGGTCGAGCGCCTCCCCCACCGTGAAGCGCCAGAGGTGCCAGCCGGTCCGCGTGGGGTCGATCAGGCGATTCCAATTGCCCGCGGCGTCGCGCACGCCGTTGGGCGCGTCGGGCGGCGGCAGGATCCAGTGGTGCTCACCGGTCACGAATTTGAACCGCAACCCCTCGCCCGTGAGAAACCGCGCCGCATCCCCGCGCCAGAGCATCACCCGCGCGCCTTCCAGCTC
>JBJTCH010000151.1:0-21684 GCA_046091745.1 Opitutaceae bacterium | reverse complement strand
GGGCGGCATGTATCGCAGTTATGCTACCCTGCAGGGCGTCGACCGCATTGTGCCTGTCGACGTCTACGTGAGCGGCTGCCCCCCGCGGCCCGAAGCGCTCTTGGATGCTTTGATGAAGCTGCAGGCCAAGGTCCGGCGCGAGCCGGCCGCGCGTCGTCTGCTTTCCGCCTGAGCCCCGGGACGCGGCGTCATGTCCGCCGAATTTCTCGCCGCCCTCCGTTCGCGTTTCCCGCAGGCGGCGGATCGCGCCTCGGCCGACCACCCGGCGGTGAACGTGCCGCTGGCCGACGTCGCCGCGGTGCTGAAGTTCCTGCGGGATGAACAGGCGTTCGACCTGCTGATGGACGTCACGGCAATCGACTGGGCCGAGGGGGCGAATCCGCGTTTCACGGTCGTCTACCACCTGCTTTCGACCACCCGTGCCGGCAGCTACATCCGCGTGGCCGCGGCCTGCGGCGGCACCGACGAGGCCCCGATCGCGCCAAGTGTTACTTCCCTCTGGCCGGGTGCCAATTGGCACGAGCGCGAGTGCTTCGACATGTTCGGCATCCGTTTTGAGGGCCACCCTGACCTGCGCCGGATTCTGATGTGGGACGGCTACCCGTACCACCCGTTGCGCAAGGAGTTTCCGCTGGCCGGCATCGAGACGGAGCTGCCCGCCGCGGATGTCGTCGAGGAAACCGGCACCAAGGTCGTCGCCGCGCCGATGGCGGGTGGGCCGTTCGTCGCCGCGAGCGGAGAAATCAACCTTTCCGAGGCCGAGCCGCGCGCGAAGGACGAGAGCTGGAGCGATCGCGTCGCCCAGCCGGGCCAGACTCCCCTGCGGCAGGTGAAGGAATAACGATGGCCGTCGAACACACCTTTCCCGACAGCGCGGCGCGGCTCGCCGCCGGTGCCGCTGCGGTGCCGGACGAGTTCCAGCCCGAGAAGATGTCGCTCTCGATGGGGCCCTCGCACCCCTCGACCCACGGCGTGCTGCGGCTGCAGTTGGAGATCGACGGTGAAACGGTGACCAAGGCCGATCCGGTCATCGGTTACCTGCACCGCGGCGACGAGAAGATCGCGGAGAACATGACCTACAACCAGTTCGTGCCTTACACGGACCGGTTGGATTACCTCGCGCCGCTGGCGAACAACATGGCCTACGCCATCGCGGTCGAGCGGCTCGCCGGCGTGAAGGTGCCGCCGCGTTGCGAGGCGATCCGTGTGATCACCGCCGAGATGGCGCGCATTTCCGCCCACCTGATGGGTCTCGGCGCCTTCGGCCTCGATGTGGGAGCGTGGACCGTGCTGCTCTACTCGCTCGAGGAGCGTGAGAAGCTCTACAAGCTGTTCGAGGAGCTCACCGGCGCCCGCTTCACCACGAGGTACACGCGCATTGGCCGCCTCACGCGCGACATTCCCGACGGTTCGTTGGGCCGCGTCGGCGCCTTCTGCGACCAGTTCCTGCCGATCCTCGAGGAAACCCTGCGGCTCCTCACGCGGAACAAGATCTTCATGGACCGCACGGTCGGCGTCGGCGTCATCAGCAAGGCCGACGCGCTCGCCTACGGTCTCACCGGCCCTAATCTCCGCGGCAGCGGGGTCGGGCTGGACCTGCGCAAGGACAAGCCCTACTCGGGCTACGAGAACTACGAGTTCGACGTCCCGGTGGGCACGACGGGTGACTGCTACGACCGATACCTGGTGCGCGGCGAGGAGATGCGGCAGTCGGTGCGGATCATCCGCCAGGTCATCGCGCGTTTCCCGGAGGGCCCGTGGTACGCCACGGACGCGCGCCGGATTTTCGCGCCGCCGAAGGACAAGGTGCTCACCTCGATGGAGGAGCTCATCCAGAACTTCATGATCGTGACCGAGGGCCCGCAGATTCCCGCCGGAGAGGTGTACTTCGAGGCGGAGAATCCCAAGGGCATCCTCGGCTTCTACATCGTGAGCAAGGGCGGGGGCGTGCCCTACCGCCTGAAGATCCGTTCCCCCTCCTTCTGCAATCTCTCGATCGTGCCTAAGGTCTGCACGGGGTGCCTGATTTCCGACGTCGTCGCCGTCCTCGGCTCCCTCGACTTCGTCATGGGCGAATGCGACCGCTGAACCTCACCGCAATGAACCTCAAGCCTGAGACCCTGCGGCGGATCGACGAGGTTATCACCCATTACCCGGTGAAGCGCAGCGCCGTGCTCATGCTGCTGCACGCGATCCAGGAGGACATCGGTCACCTGCCGCCCGAGGCCGTGCAGTGGGTGGCAGCGAAGCTCGAGTTGCAGCCGATCAACGTGCAGGAGGTCGTGACCTTCTACCCGATGTTCCGGCAGAACCCCATCGGTCGCCGCCACATCAAGGTCTGCCGCACGCTTTCCTGCGCCCTGCGCGGCGCTTACGGCACCTGCTCGACCTTCGAGCAGGAGTTCAACACGAAGCGCGGCGAGGTTTCACCCGACGGCGAGGTCACGATCGAGTTTGTCGAGTGCCTCGCGAGTTGCGGCACCGCGCCGGTCGTGATGGTTGACGACGAACTGCACGAGAATGTCGACACCGCCGCGGCCCGGCGTTTGAGCGACCGGATCAAGGCCGAGGCGGCCCGCCGCGGCTGAGCCCGAACCAGGACGACCATGCCCGCACCCGCTGAGCGCCGCATCATTTTCCGCCACATCGACGAGGCCGGCTACTCGCGTGACCTTGCCTGCTACCAGCGTCACGGGGGGTACGAGACGCTGCGCAAGGCGCTCGCGATGCCGCCGGCCGCCATCATCGACGAGGTCAAGAAGTCCGGCCTGCGCGGTCGCGGTGGCGCGGGTTTCGGCTGCGGTCTCAAGTGGAGCCTGGTCGACCGCAAGAGCGGCAAGCCCATCTACCTCGTCGTCAACGCCGACGAGTCGGAGCCCGGCACGTTCAAGGACCGCTACATCATCCATCAGGATCCGCACCAGCTGATCGAGGGGATCATGATCTCCTGCTGGGCGAACAACGTTAAGCAGGCGTACATCTACATCCGCGGCGAGTTCCCGCACGGTGCCCGCATCCTCGAGGAGGCGATCGCCGAGGCGCGCGCCGCCGGTTTCGTGGGTCCCAACGTCCTCGGCTCTGGCTACGGCTGCGAGATCTACGTCCACCGTGGCGCCGGCGCCTACATCTGCGGCGAGGAGACCGGTCTGATTGAATCGCTCGAGGGCAAGCGCCCTTACCCGCGCATCAAGCCGCCGTATTTTCCCGCGGTGCTCGGCCTCTACCAGTGCCCGACGATCGTCAACAACGTGGAGACCCTCTGCCACGTGAAGTACATCGTCGAGGTCGGCGGCGAGGCCTTTGCCCAGATCGGCACCCCGAACAACACCGGCACGCGCATCCTCTGCGTCAGCGGCCACGTCCAGCGCCCGGGCTACTACGAGTTCGAAGTGGGTCGGATCACCCTCGGCCAGCTGCAGCACGAGGTGTGCGGCGGCCCGCTGCCCGGCCGCAAGTTCAAGGCCGTCATCCCCGGCGGCTCGTCCGCGAAGATTCTTCGCTGGGGCGAGAGCTTCACGCTGAAGACCAAGGACGGCTCGTCGCGCACGCTCGCGGTCGAGGACCTCCCGATGGATTTCGACACCATGGCCGCCTGCGGGACCATGGGCGGCTCCGGCGGCGTCATCGTGATGGATGACTCGGTCAACATGGTCGAGGCTCTCGCCAACATCAACGCCTTCTACGCCCACGAGAGCTGCGGCCAGTGCACGCCGTGCCGCGAGGGCTCGTTGTGGATGAAGCGCATCACCACGCGCATGGTGCACGGCGAGGCGCGGACCGGGGATGGCACCCTCTTGCGCAGCGTGGCCGACCAGATCGCCGGCCGCACCATCTGCGCCTTCGGCGAGGCCTGTTCCTGGCCCACGCAGAGCTTCGTCGCCAAGTTCGGCGACGAGTTCGCCGCCTATCCCGACGCCAAGCGGGCCCCGCGCCCCGAGGGCGCCGCCGAGTTGGCCTGAACCTGTTTCCGATCCCACCTCGATGATCGCCGCGCCGAAACCCGACCTCATCACCGTCAACGTCGACGGCCGGGATGTCTCCGTGCCCAAGGGCACCAACGTCATCGAGGCGGCGCGCCAGGTCGGCGTCGACGTCCCGTATTACTGCTACCACCCGAAGCTTTCGATCTCCGGCAATTGCCGCATGTGCCTCGTCGAGATCGGCATGCCCGCGGTCGATCCCGCCACCAAGGCGCCGATCATGGATCCGGCGACCGGCAAGCAGCGGATCAATTGGATCCCGCGGCCCCAGATCGGTTGCGCGACCAATGCCTCGCCGGGCCTCCACGTCCGCACCCAGACGCCTCAGATCAAGGACTGTCGCGAGGGCGTGATGGAGTTCCTCCTGGTCAATCATCCGCTCGACTGCCCGATCTGCGACCAGGCGGGCGAGTGCAAGCTGCAGGAGCAGGCCACCGGTTACGGCCGCGGCTACTCACGCTACATCGAGGAGAAGAACGTGAAGCCGAAGCGCACCCGCCTCGGGCCGCGGGTCACGCTCGACGACGAGCGCTGCATTCTCTGCTCACGCTGCATCCGCTTCTGCAAGGAGATCGCCAAGGACGACGTCCTGGGCTTCGTCGACCGCGGCAGTTACTCCACGCTCACCTGCTACCCGGGGCGTGAGCTCGCCAACAATTACTCGCTCAATACGGTCGATATCTGTCCGGTCGGCGCGCTCACCAGCACCGACTGCCCGTTCCAGATGCGCGTCTGGTTCATCAAGCAGACGAAAAGCCTCGACACCGAGTCCAGCGGCGGCGCCAACACCGAGGTCCTGTCCCGGGAGGGCGTCATCCACCGCATCACGCCGCGGCAAAACGACGCCGTGAACGACACGTGGATGGCCGACAGCGGTCGCGAACTTTACAAGGCGGTGCGGTCCGCCGATCGTCTCGCCTCGTGCCGAATCGGTAGCGCCGAGGCCACCTTCGACTCCGCCGTCCTCGCCGCCGGCTCCGTTCTTCGCGAATTCGCGGGCGCCGTAGCGGTCGTCGGTTCCGGCCGCTCCTCCGTCGAGGAACAATTCCTCACCCGCCGTCTCGCCGAGGCGCTCGGTGCCACCGCCCACCTCGTCAGCCGCACCGGTTCCGGTGACGGCCTGCTGATTTCGGCCGATCGCAATCCGAATGTTCGCGGGGCCCTCGTCACCGGGCTCGTCTCCGCGCTGCCCTCGGCGCGTCTAGAGGTGCTGGCGGCCGCGATCGATGCCGGCAAGGTTCGCGCGGTCGTGTCCATCGGCGAGGATCTCACCGCCGCGGGTCTCACCGCCGCCCAGCTCGGCAAGGTCGCGGTGGTTTACCTTGGCGCCCAGGCCAACGCGACCAGCGCGGCGGCGCGCGTCACCCTGCCGACGCTCACGGTCTTCGAGAAGAGCGGGTGTTTCGTGAACCAGCAGTTCCGCCTGCAACGTTTCCACAAGGCGGTCCCGGGTCCGACGGGTGCGATCGACGATCTCGTGGCCCTGTCGCGGCTCGTCGGCGCGGCCGGCGGTTCGGCGCCGGCGGATCTCCACGCCGTGTGGCGCGAACTCTCCGCGGCGGTACCGGCGTTGCGCGATGTCTCCTTCGCCGGCGTGCCCGACGGCGGGCACGTGCTCGACTCCGCCCCGTACGCTTCGTTGCCCTTCGTCGAGAGCGAGACGCTGCACTACAAACCCGCCGCCAAGGCCTGACTCCCATGCGCACCCCCGCCTTCTTCGCCATCGGACTTGGTTTCGTTCTCATGGGTGCCGGTCTCTTCGCGCTGACGCTGCGCACGCCGGGCAAGGATTCCGCCAATCCGACCAAGGCCCAGCAGCGCGAGCAGGCGGCCCTTGCGGAGGAAAACCGCAAGATGCGGATCGCGGCGGCCGTCGTGGGCGGGGTCGGCGTGCTGCTGTGCCTCGCGATGCTCTTCTGAGATGATCGACCTCTATCTCAGTCTGCATCCGGTCGTGCAGGGCGTGCTCAAGGGGCTCGCCGTGATCATGGTCATTTTCCCGATCGGCGGCATCTGCTCGATGGCCGAACGCAAGGTGTCGGCGTGGATCCAGGGCCGCCCGGGTCCGAACCGCGCGATCGTGCCGTGGGTTTCGTGGATCCCGGTCATCGGTCCGTTCCTGCAGCGCCTCGGGCTGTTCCACGTGATGGCCGACGGCGGCAAGATGCTTTTCAAGGAGGACGCGCTGCCCGGGCACGTGAACAAGTTCTACTTCGTGCTCGCGCCGGTCGTGGCGATGATGCCCGCGCTGACGACGGTGACGACCGTGCCGTTCGGCGCCTACCTCGACGCCGCGGGGCGCGTGGTGCCGCTCGCTTTGGCGAACGTCGACATCGGCCTGATCGCCGTTTTTGCCGTCGGTTCGCTGGGCGTCTACTCCCTGATCCTCGCGGGTTGGGCTTCCAATTCGAAGTACCCGTTCCTCGGCGGCGTGCGCGCCTCGGCGCAGCTGATCTCCTACGAACTCTCCCTGACATTGTCGGTGCTGCCGGTCTTCCTCTGGATCAACGCCCCCGGCACGCCGGGCACGATGAGCCTCGCGCGCGCGGTCGAGTTCCAGAGCCTGCCCGGTTTCTGGGGCGGGATGTGGTTCGTTCTCCTCATGCCCGTCTCGGCGCTGGTTTTCCTTGTGGCGCTGTTCGCCGAGACCAACCGGCATCCTTTCGACATGGCGGAGGGAGAGGCCGACCTCGTGGGTGGCTTCCACACTGAGTACGGCGCGTTCAAGTGGGGCCTGTTCTTCGTCGCTGAGTACGCGCACATGCTGATCGGGTCGGGCGTCTTCACGCTGCTCTTCCTCGGCGGTTGGAATCCCCTGCCTTGGGTGTCGCTCGCCACGCTGGTGAGCTGGCTCGCGCCCCTGCATCCGCTGCTCGCGCATCCTCTCTTCGTCGGGGTGCTCTCCATCGGCATCTTCCTCGGCAAGGTCATCGCTTTGATCTTCTTCTTCATGTGGGTGCGCTGGACCGTGCCGCGCTTCCGCTACGACCAGGTGATGGAGATCGGCTGGCGTAAGCTGCTGCCGCTTTCGGTCGCCAATCTGGTCTTCTACGCGGCCGCGATCGCCGTCATCCAAACCCGGTAACCGCCAGGATTTCCCGCGCCATGGCCGTCGTCCCACTCGAACGCAAACCGCTCACCTTCGCCGAGCGCACCTACCTGCCGCAGATCGCGGAGGGCCTCCGGACCACGTGGCGGCACCTCGTGCGTCCGAAGACGACGCTCGAATACCCCGAGCAGCGCCCGGCGGTGCCCGCGGGCTATCGCGGAGTGCCGACGCTGGTGAAGGATCCCAACGGCCGCGAAAAATGCGTCTCCTGCCAGCTCTGCGAGTTCGTTTGCCCGCCCAAGGCCATCCGCATCACGCCGGGCGGCATCGCGGAGGATTCGCCTCACGCGCACGTCGAGAAGGCTCCGCGGGAGTTCGAGATCGATATGCTCCGGTGCATCTACTGCGGCATGTGCCAGGAGGTCTGCCCGGAGGAGGCGATCTGGCTCCAGTCGCAGTACTCGATGACGGGCTATTCCCGCGAGGAGATGGTCAACAACAAGGCCCGGCTCTACGAGTTGGGCGGCACGTTGCCCGACGAACACTTCAAGTGGGACCGCAAAAAGGCCGCGGAGGAGACCGGCGGGGGCCACCACTGAGACCATGGGCACCGGCCAGATCCTCTTCAACGCGTTCGTCCTGCTCACCGTGGTGAGCGCCGCCGGCGTCGTCCTCAATCGCAACGCCGTCAACGCCGCGCTCTGCCTGCTCCTTTCGCTGGTCGGCGTCTCCGGGCTCTTCGTGGCGCTCGATGCCTACCTCCTGGCGTTCCTCCTGCTGCTGGTCTACGCCGGCGCGGTCGTCGCGCTGTTCCTCTTCATCATCATGCTGCTCGACGCCCGCGGCGACAGCCGGCCCGTGCTGCACCGCCTGCCGCTCGCGGCCCGCGTCATCGCCACCGGGCTCGTGTTGGGCGGCGTGGCCTCGTTCCTGATGCGCGGCCGCCTGCCCGAGGGCCGCGCGGCCACCACCGCCGTGGGCGCCGCCCTCAAGCCCTACGCGCACCAGCGTTTCACCACCTACCTCCTGCCGGTGCAGGTGCTGGGTTTCCTTCTCCTCATCGCGATGATCGGCGTGATCGCGCTCAGCCGCCGTCCCGACGGCCCGGAGGACGCCGCATGATCCCGGCCTCCCTCAACGCCTACCTCGCCGTCAGCGTCGTGCTCTTCGCCATCGGGTTGTTCGGCGTCCTTATCCGGCGGAACACACTCGTGGTCTTCATGTGCCTCGAGCTGATGCTCGTCGCCGCCACCCTCGCGCTGGTCGCGTTCTCCCGCTTCAACGGCACGATGGACGGCAACGTCCTCGTGTTCTTCATCCTCACCGTCGCCGCGGCCGAGGTCGCGGTCGGTCTCGCGCTGATCGTCGCGCTGTTCCGCCGCCGGCGGACCGTGCAGCTCGACGGGCTCAACTCGCTGCGGAACTGAGCCCATGACGTTCAACCCCTTCGCCGCCGTCGCACTCGCCGTGCCGCTGCTCTCGGCCGCGTTCATCGCGCTTTTCCTGCGTCGCCGCGGGGCGATCGCCGCCACGGTGTCCGCGGGCGCCGCCGCCCTGTTCGCCGCCAACGCCCTCGTGCTCGCCCTCGGCGGGCAACGTTTCACCGATTCGGCCGAGTGGCTGCGGGTCGGGGACTGGGCCTTCACCCTCGGGGTGAAATTCGACGATCTCGCCGCGCTGATGCTCACCGTGGTCGGCGTCGTCGGACTCTGCGTCCATGTCTTCTCGCTCGGCTACATGCGCGAGGACGAGGCGCGCGGCCGCTACTTCGGCGGGCTCTCGATCTTCATGTTCTCGATGACCGGCATCGTCCTCGCGGACAACCTGGTCATGATGTTCCTCTTCTGGGAACTCGTGGGCTTCAGCTCCTGGTTGCTGATCAACCATCACTTGGAGCGGCAATCCGCCGCCGACGCCGCGAAGAAGGCGTTCATCGTCAACCGCGTCGGCGACTTCGGTTTCCTGCTCGGCATCGTCTGGTGCCAGGCGCGCGTCGGCACCACGCAGCTGGACCCGCTGGCCTCGGCCACCGAGGGCGGCGCCGCGGTTTCGGCCGGTATTCCGCTCCTGCTCTTCTGCGGCGCGGTCGGTAAATCAGCCCAGCTGCCGCTGCACGTCTGGCTGCCCGACGCCATGGAGGGCCCGACTCCGGTGTCCGCCCTCATTCACGCCGCGACCATGGTCGCCGCCGGCATCTACATGCTGTGCCGCATCGGCATGCTGATGGTGCCGGATGCCCTCACCGTGATCATGTGGACGGGAGTCGTCACCGCCCTGTACGCGGCCCTGTGCGCGATCACGCAGCGCGACATCAAGAAAGTCCTGGCCTACTCCACGCTCTCGCAGCTCGGCTACATGGTGGCCGCGTTCGGTCTCGGCTCGCTCAAGGTCGCCCATGGCGATCACCACCCCCTGATGGCGGCGGGGGCGGGGGCGGCGATGTTCCACCTCACGACGCACGCCTTCTTCAAGGCCCTGCTGTTCCTCGGCTCGGGGTCCGTCATCCACGGCTGTCACCACGAGCAGGACATCTTCCAGATGGGTGGCCTCCGCCGGCGGATGCCGTTCACGTTCTGGACGTTCACGATCGGCGTGCTCGCCATCATCGGTCTGCCGGGCCTCGCGGGCTTCTTTTCCAAGGACGCTATTCTCTACCTCGCGTGGGAAAAGAACCCCGCCGTGTTCGGCGTGCTGGCCTTCACCGCGGCGCTCACCTCGTTTTACATGCTGCGGCTCTGGCGGATCACGTTCCTCGGCGAAGCCCGCGGGGAGGGTGCCCGGCACGCGCACGAGGGCGGTCCCGCCCTGACCGCGCCGCTGGGTCTGCTCGCCGTGCTGTCGATCGTCGGCGGCCCTGGGTGGTTCTTCAACGCCGCGCTCGGCGGAAGTTTCGACGGCATCATGGATGAGATCGTCCACCCGACGGGCGCCGCGCACAGTGTCATTCTCGCGACCAGCGTCGTCGTTCTGCTCGTGGGCGCGGGCGCCGCGTGGCTGCTCTATCCCCCGGCCGGTGACGACGCCCTCGAGCGGCGCGCTCCCGGTCTTTTCGGTCTGCTGGGGGCTTTGCGGGAGTCATTCGACCGCGGCTACGGCTGGTATGTGGCGAAGGTCCAGCAACGGTTCGCGATGCTGCTCAACTTCCTCGAGCAGATCCTGCTGGCCGGCCTGATCGTGCGCGGCCTTGCCGGAGTGGTGGGCCTGTTCGGGCTTGGCGCGCGCGCCCTGCACACCGGCAACGCCAACGCCTACGCGTACTGGTTCCTGCTCGGCCTCGCCGCGCTGTGGGCCGCCGCCACGGGATATCTGACCTTCTGACGCCATGGCCGCCCTGTTTGATCCCTTGCTCATCGCCATCGTCGCGCCCCTCGCGGTCGCGCTGGCGATCGGCTGCGGACTGCCCAAGCGGTGGTCGGTGCGGCTGGCCTACGCCGGTTTCGGCATCCCGCTTCTGATGGCGCTGCACGTCTGGTGGCACTATTCGGCCCAGACCCCGGTTTCCGGTTACGCCTTCCTCCGCCAATATTCCACCGGACTCGACGAACTCGGCGTCTCGTTGAAGCTCGGCCTCAACGGCGTCGCCCTGCCGCTCTTCGTGATGGCGGGCATCGTCGGCTTCGCCGCCGGCCTCTACGCCATCCAGTCACAAGCGGAGCGGCTGAAAATCTACCTGATGCTCCTGCTCGTGATGCAGGGCGGCCTGATGGGCGTCTTCGCGAGCGTCGATATCCTCTTCCTCTATTTCTTCCACGAAATGGCCCTGATCCCGACGTTCATCATGGTCGGCGTCTGGGGCGGGCGCGACCGCGGGTACGCGGCGATGAAGATGACCATCTACCTCACGCTGGGCGCGATGATATCGTTGCTCGGCCTGATCGCCCTGTACGCCCGGAGTGGCGCGAACACCTTCGATCTCATCGCGCTCCGTGAGCACCTCGCGCGCTTCCCGCTGGCGGAGGCCGTGCAACGCGACTTGTTCGGCCTGCTCGCGCTCGGCCTTGGCATCCTGGTCTCACTCTGGCCGCTCCACACCTGGGCGCCGCTCGGCTACGGCGCCGCGCCGAGTTCCAACGCCATGCTCCACGCCGGCGTGCTGAAGAAGTTCGGTCTCTACACGCTGATCCAGGTCGCGCTGCCGCTGCTGCCGGCCGGCCACGCCCATTGGGCGTCCGCGCTCGCTTGGCTGGCGGTGATCGGCAACGTCCTGATCGTCGGCTTCGTCACCATCGCCCAGCGGGATCTCAAGCAGATGATCGGCTGCAGCTCGGTCATGCACATGGGATACGCGTTCCTTGGCATCGCCGCCGGTTCGGCGGTGGGCGTCGGGGGCGTGATTCTGATGATGGTGGCCCATGGTCTGTCGGTCGCGTTGCTCTTCCAGCTCGCCACCTGCGTCCACCACCGCACGCAGACGTTCGCCCTCGACGAGATGGGCGGGCTCGCGCGGCAGGCGCCGGTGCTCGCGGCCCTGTTCGTCGCCGCGACTTTCGCCAGCATCGGCCTGCCGGGCTTCGCCAACTTCTGGGGTGAACTCGCGATCTTCGTGGCCCTCTGGAAATACTCGCCGCTCATCACCTCGCTGGCGGTCGCCGGCGTTGTGATTTCCGCCATCTACGGTCTGCGCGCCGCGGCCCGCGTATTCTTCGGCCCCGCCACCGAGCGCATGAACGAGGTCGCCTCGCGCCAGCCGCCCGCCGATCTCCGCTGGTCCGAGCGGTTTCCCGCCCTCGTGCTGCTCGCCGCGCTGCTCTTCATCGGCTTCTGGCCGCGTTCGCTGTCCTCGGCCGTCAACCCGGCGCTGCCCGCCTCGCCGGCGGCGGTCGCCCCCGCCTCCCGATGACCCTCGAAGCGCTCCGACTCGCCGCCGCCGACAACCTCTGGGGCGCCATCATGCCCGAGCTCATGCTCGGCTGCGTCGCCCTGTTGCTGCTCGGGCTCGAGATCGTCCTGCCGCGCCGGCTGCACGGCGCGATTCCCGATGTCGCGAGCGCCGGCCTGCTCGGCACGCTGCTCGGGCTCGGCCTCAATTGGAACGCGGTCGCGATCGGCCGCGAGACGTTCAACGGCCTGCTGTTCCACGGCACCAGCGGCCAGCTGATGCGGGTCTTCTTCATCCTGTCAGCTCTGCTTGTCTGCCTGCTCGCCCGCGTGACCCTTGCGCGCCAGGCCGTGCCGCGCGTGGAGTTCTACCACATCCTGCTGGTCGTGACGGCGGCGATGATGCTTCTGGCCCAGAGCAACCACTTCGTGATGCTTTTCGTGGCGCTCGAGGCGGCGACGATCGGTCTCTACATCCTCGTTGGTTACCACCGCGGCAGCGCCGCGTCGCTCGAGGCCGGCCTCAAGTACGTGTTGATGGGAGCGCTGAGTTCCGGACTGCTGCTTTTCGGCATCGTGCTGCTTTATGGCGCGGCCGGTAACCCGGCCCTGCCCGGGCACACCACGCAGGCGCTGCATTTCGCGGAGCTCTCCCGTTTTCTGGCGGCCAACCCCGACAACTTCGTGGCCGCGCTCGGCGTCGTGCTCGTGCTGGCCGGCGTGGCCTTCAAGGTCGGCGCGTTTCCTTTCCAGATCTGGGTACCCGATGTCTACCAAGGTGCGCCCACGCCGGTGACGGCCTTCCTCGCCGTCGCCTCCAAGGGCGCGGGGTTCGCGGTGCTGATGGCCTTGTGCGGGCAGGGCGGGGCCTTCGCCGCCTACAGCTGGCTCACGACACCGGTGCTCACCGCGATGGCGGCCGCCACGCTCCTTTTTGGAAACATCGCCGCGCTCACCCAGCATAATGTGAAGCGCCTGCTTGGCCTCTCCGGCGTCGCCCACGCGGGCTTTTTGCTGCTAGGCGTGGTTGCCTCCACGCAGACCCCGATGGCCGCCGGCGCCGTTTATTTCTATCTCTTCGCGTATCTCGCGGCTTCCTTCACCGTGTTCGGCGTCATGGCCCATGTGGCGGGCAGCGACGATGCCGACCAGGAACTCGACCACTACAACGGATTGGCGAAGGAGAATCCTTTCCTCGGGGCGGTGCTGGCCGTCGGGCTCGGCTCACTCGCGGGCATCCCGCCGCTCGCCGGGTTCATGGGCAAGTTGTTCATCCTGCTTTCGGCCTTCCAGGCCGGCGCGCGCGCGTTGCTCGCGGTCGCGGCGCTCGGCGTGGTGATCTCGATCTATTACTACTTCGGCTGGATCAAGGCCGCCTTCTTCGAAACGTGGACGCCCCCGGCCGGAGAGTCTTCCGGCCCCGCGCGTCCTTCCCGCACGCCCGTGGCGCCTTTCGCGGCGTTCGTGCTCGGAGCGCTCGCCCTGGCTTCGATCGCCTTCGGCTTCTACCCCGGGCCTCTCGGCGATCTGCTCACGCTGCGCTGATCCGTCTCGCCGCGGTTTTCCGTCGCAATCCGCTTCACGGCAGCACGGCGAGTTTCTCGCGAAGGTGCGTCATGCGGAGTTTTGATTCCGCGTTGCGCACCGCCATCGCGTAGGCCGCGGGCTCCCCCACGATCAGCACCTTCTTTTTCCCGCGCGTGATCGCGGTGTAGAGCAGGTTCCGTTGCAGCATCATGAAGTGGGCCTTGAGCAGCGGCACGACCACGACGGGATACTCGCTGCCCTGCGACTTGTGGATGCTGATCGCGTAGGCCAGCGCGAGGTCCCCCAACTCGCCCCGCTGGAATACCTGCCGAGCTCCGTCGAATTCCGCCTCGAGCTCGGATTTTCCCGCGTCCACCGCGGTCACCGTGCCGATGTCGCCGTTGAACAGTCCCTTGTCGTAGTTGTTGCGTAGCTGGATCACTTTGTCGCCCGGGCGGTATTCGACGCCGGCCGCCCGCAGGCCGCGGGCATGCGGGTTCAACGCCTCCTGCAGCCGGGCGTTCAGGTTCGCCACACCCGCCACGCCTTTGTGCATCGGCGCCAGCACCTGCACGTCGTTCACCGGGTGGAACCAGTGCCAGTGACGCGGCACGTGTTCCGTGCAGATCGCGATGATCTTCCGCACGCAATCCTCCGCGTCGGTCGCGGGGACGAACGTGAGGTCGCTCCACGCGGGGATCTCGGCGACGCCGGCCGCGCCCGGTGGCAGGCCCGTCTCGCCCGCGTTCACCGCGTGCGCCGTCGTGACGATCTGACTCTGGCCTTTCTGGCGGAAAATCACCGCGAGTCTCGTCACCGGCACGCGGCCGGTCGCGATCAGGTCCTTGAGCACGTTGCCGGCGCCGACGCTCGGCAATTGATCCGTGTCGCCGACCAGCAGCAGGTGCGCCCTCGACGGCACCGCCTGCAGGAGCGCCGCCGCGAGGCGCGTGTCGAGCATCGAGGCCTCGTCCACCACCAGGAAATCCGTCGCCAGCGGGGAATCCTCGTTCGCGCTGAAGCCGCCTTTCGACGGATCGTATTTCAGGAGGCGGTGGATGGTCGACGCGAAGCCCCCCGTCGTCTCCGCGAGGCGTTGCGCCGCGCGACCCGTTGGCGCCGCCAGGTGCACCCGTGCCCGCTTCGCGCGCAGGATGTCCACCAGCGCGCGCAGGATCGTCGTCTTTCCCGTGCCCGGCCCGCCCGTGAGGATGGAAACCTTCGACGTCAGCGCGCTCCGCAGCGCCTCGCGCTGCAGATCCGCGAACGCGAAGCCCGCGCGCTCCTCGGCCCATTGCACGGCGGCGTCCACCTTGATCGGAGGCAGGCCGCCCGCGACGCGCCCGAGGCGCGAAACCGCCGCCGCGATCCGTTGTTCGGCGCGTTCGTTGTGCGGCAGCTGGATCATCGCCGAGCCGGGCAGAGGGGCGCCGCCCGTCTCCGCCGGCTGCTCGAAGCGGCTGAGGGACTTGTTTGCCACCAACGCCTCGATGCGCGCCGCCACAATCGAAGCGCTCGTCCCGAGCATCTCCGCGGCGTGTCCGGCCAATTCTCCCTCAAGCCAGCCGGTGTGGCCCTCCTCCTGCAGTTCCTCCAGCGCGAACACGATGCCGGCGTCCACGCGCGGCGGCGCGTCGTTCGCGAAGCCGAGGTTGATCGCGATGCGGTCCGCCGTGCGGAAGCCGATGCCGTCGATCTCACGCGCCGCGCGGTAGGGCTCCGTTTCCAGCACGCGCTTCGCCGCCCCGCCGAAATGCCGCACGAGCTTCACGCATTGCGCCGGCGTCACCCCGTAGGTCTGCAGGAAAATGTACAGCTCCCGCTCCGAGCGTTTGGCGTCCCACGCCGCCTTGATCGCCGTGGCGCGCTTCTTCCCGATCCCCGCCACTTCACGCAGGCGGCCCGAGTCCTCGCTCAGGACGCGCAGCGTCTCTGTGCCGAACGCCTCGACGATCTTGTCGGCGTAGACCGGCCCGATCCCGTCGACCAACCCGCTGCCGAGGTATTTGCGGATGCCGTGCACGCTCGAGGGCAGCTCGCTGCGGAAGGCCGCGACCTTGAACTGCGCGCCGTGCTGCGCGTGACGCGTCCACTCGCCGTTCAGGTGCAGCGTCTCGCCGCATTCAACACCGGGCAGCGCGCCGACGACCGTGACAACGCCCGGCTTGGCCCGCTCCGGGCCGCGTTGCCCGGCCGGCGCGTCGGGCCGCAGCTCCGCGATCGTGTAGTGGTTCTCCTCGTTGAGGAAAATGATCCGCTCGATGACCCCGGTCAGGGTCTCGGTGGCGGTGGGCGTGGCGGCGGGCACGGCGAAGAGGGAGTCATCCTGCGACGGGCCGTCCGCATTTCAACCCGCGGCCGCGGGCGGGAGGCGAAATCGCGGGATCAGGCCCCGCCCGACTTCGGTTCGTCGCGGTTCGCGCCGAGCGTCTCGGTCATGACCTTGATCTCACGACCGGCCTTCCAGCCGACGTAGAACACGAGGAACCCGTACCAAAGGATCGAGGCGAAGATCAGGACGGCCCAGCAGGTGACGAGGAACGGGTTCATGCGGCGGAGGCGGACTTGGCGGGGGCGGGCGAGAGCAGGGAGCCGGCGATCATGCCGAGCGCGGCGAGGGCGAACGAAGAGGCGCCGGCGATCTCCGGGGCGATCTGGTACCTCGTGCCGAGCACGAGGAACACGAGCGGGCCCACCGCGCCGAGCACGAGCGCGGCCGCGGCGCCGGTGGCGTTCGCGCGGGGCCAGTAGAGCCCGGCGACCAGCAGCGTGAAGACGCTCGCGAGGTAGATGTTGCCCGTCACCGCGAGGTAATCCCACGCGTTGCCCGGCAGCTCGTACCACAGGCCGTAGAACAGGAGGAACACCGCGATGCCCAGCACGAGGAAGCGCGTCAGCACCAGCTCCCCGCGGGGCGAAAGGGGCTTCTTCAGGCAGGGCGTGACCAGATCGTTGTAGATGACCGTCGCCCACGTGAGCATGTAGCCGCTGTCGGTCGACATCTCCGCGGCGAGCATCGCGGCCACCACGATGCCGATGATCCCGGCCGGCAGCACGATGCTCAGGTAATGCGGCATCGCCGTGAGCGTGGTCAGGTTCTGCGGCAGGCCGCCGTTGCGCGTGAACCACACCAGCGCCGCCGCGCCCCAGAGTCCGGGCAGCAGGAAACGACCCACAAAGTAAAACGAGCTGCGCGTGTACATCCGCCGCGCGGTCGTGGCGTCGCGCGCCGCCAGCACGCGGCTGATCTGCGTCTGCCACGTCGTGGCGCACGCGACCTGGAACACGAATTGCCAGAGCAGGTAGCCCCAGCCGAAGCTGCTCGCGTGGGTAGGGTCGTAGGGATGCGCCTTCAGCGCGCCTGAGTTCCACGCGGCTTCGATCCCCGCCACCAAGTCGCTCCAGCCGATGTGGAGGATCACGAGCACCGATGTCGCCACGATGCCCACTCCCATCACGAGGAATTGCAGATAGTCCGTCACGAGCACCGAGAGCATCCCGCCCAGCGCCGTGTAAACGAGGACGAGCCCGAGCAAGCCGGTCATGATCCACTCCAGCCAGCCAGGCGGCAGCCCCGTCGCGTGCACCAGGAACTCGCCGCCGAGCCGCAGAAAAATCCCCATGTTGAGAAGTCCGCCGAGCACGACGAACAGACCCGCCAGCCACCGCACGCGCGGACTGAAGCGTTTCTCGAACAGCTCGGGGATCGTCATCACGCCCGCGTTCCGCAGCGGCTCGATCACGAAGCCCGTCCGGCCCACCATCCAGATCGCCGCCGCCATCACCACGCCGATCATCGCACCCGCGAAGCCTTTCTCGTAGCCGAGCTGCGCGGTGTACATGATCGTCACCAGCCCGAGTTCGGTCGCCGCGAGGGAAGCGATGCCGAGGTTCACGTCCATCTCGCGTCCCGCCACCGCGAAATCCTGCACGCCGCGCACAAAGCGGCGCATCCAGAGGCCGGCGAAGAGGCAGCCGGCGAGGTAAACGGCGATGATGATCCAGTCGACCGGGGTAAGCGTCATGGTGGGGAGCCGCGACCTTGGCGTTCCGTCCTTCGCGGGGAAAGCGGAAACACCGCGGCCTCAGGCCGGCGGCGCGTAGCGGCGTTCCGGCGGACGCGCTCCGCTCCGGATCGTGAGCAGCATCCGCAGTTCGCGCACCACGCGTCCATCACCCGCGACGTTGTCCACCTCGCCCGTCACCCGGAACCCGCGCGACTCGTACAGCGCTCGCGCGCGCACGTTGTGCGGCACCGTTGTGAGCTCGATCCCTTCGCGGTGCGCCGCGAGGGCCGCCGCCACCAACCGGTCAAGCAGCCCGCCGCCGAGGCCGCGGCCTTGCCAGGCGTCGGCCACGCCCAGTCCGAGCAGCGGAAACGGTTGATCGAATTCCCACAGGAACGCGTAGCCCACGACCGTCTCGCCGGCGACGGCCACCCAGCTCAGGTCTTGGCCCCGCGCGTGACGTGCGACATGGTGCGTCAGCGTCGCCTCGTCGTAGGCGTGGGGCAGGAAAAGGGCGCGTGACGCGGGGCTCAGCTTGGCGTCGAACCGCGCGAGGCCCGCGGTCTCGCGCGCGGCCAGCGGACGCACTTCCAGGATCGCTCCGTCGCGCAGCCGGATGCTATGGTCGGCGTCGGCCGGTCCGCTCATTCTGTCCGGCGCGATCGGTCGCGGTTCACGGTACCTCGGCGAGGAAGCCGATCAGGTTGGCCACGTGCGCATCGAGCGGCACCCCGAGGTGCTCGCAGCCGAGCTGGATTGTCGACCGGTCGATCTTCGCGGCGAAGGCCGGCTCGCGGACCTTCCTGAGGATCGAGGCGGCCTTCATCTGTCCGTACGGCACCGGATTGAGCCGGCGGTAGGCGTAAAAAATCCCGCAGAGTTCGTCGCACGCGAGGAGCGCGGCCGCGAGCGGCGTGCGCGGCAGGGTGGTGAATCCATTGTAGCCGTGGGCGTGGGCCTCCACCGCGTGGATCAACTCCTCCGGGTAATTCCATTCGCGAAACCAGCGCAGCGACTCGGCCGGGTGCCGTTCCGGGAACTTCTCGAAGTCGAGATCGTGCAGCAGCCCGGTCAGACGCCACAATTGCGGATCGCCTTGAAACCGCGGCGCGTAGCCGGCCACCGCGGCCGCGACCATCGTCGCGTGCAGTCGCTGGTAGGGATCCTGGACGTGTTGCTCGAGCAGGGCGCGGGCTTCCTCGGCGTTGGGCAGCGGCATGATGGGGAACGCCTTGGATCATCCTCGCTTACCGCGCTGGCAAGCCCGCAGGTGGGAAGGAAGGGGAGATGAACGGGCAGACGTCGTGTCCACGCTTCCACCGAAGGTTGGATTCGTTTCGGGTTCGTTTCGCGGTTTGATTCCGCCGTTTCGCCGCGTTGATTGGCATGATGGTCCCCAAACAAGTTCGTTACTTGATCGGCGCGGTGGTTTTGGCCGCGGCCGTCACCGGGTGCGTGAGTGTCCGCACGGTTGATGACGATGAACTGCCCGCCGCCTGGAAGCGGGAGATTTCAGCTGCTTCCGTCCGGCCCCCGCAGGGGCGTTTCCAAGCCGCGGGTCTTCTCGTGAGCGGTTCGCCGAAGCCGGTGGACGCGCGTTTGGAGCATGTCTTTTTCCCGGGTCTGATCGGGCGCTCGGGCCGCCCCGAGATGGTCGAGGTCGCCGCTAATACCGACGGCACTTTCACGGCGCGGGCTTGGCGTGCCGGCGCGGTCGTCGCCGAGGTGACGCTCCCGGGTCAGGTTGACCCCGCGACCGGCTGGGTGGAGTTCAAGCACATCCCGGTCAAGTCCACCCAGAAGTTCGGGCGGACGGTCGCAACGCAATCGGCGCGCATGGGGATCGGATCCGACGGCGCAATCTACGTTCGGAGGAGCATCACCGAGGCGGGGATGGTGCTGTTTATGCCGGCGTTCGGACGGGGCACTGAGTGGGGACGATGGGAACCCGTGTCTCCGTAGGCTCGGGCGCTGGGGCGCCTGCGTGCCGCGGCCTCCCCCGCGTGGTTTGGCGATGGCGGAGAGAATCAAGAAAGTGATCCTGGCCGATGCTCCCCGGGAGCATCGCGGCGGGGAAACCCCTCACGCCGACAACGCGACCTGGCCGGAGGTTTCTACTGGCCCGCGCCGGTGATTCCCTTTCAACCTTCCCGGCCTTGTCTTCCACCTATCAGGTCATCGCGCGCAAGTGGCGGCCGCAGACATTCGACGACGTCGTCGGCCAGGACCACGTCGTGCGCACGTTGCGCAACGCCATCGCGCGCAACCGCATCGCGCACGCCTACCTGTTCGTGGGGCCGCGCGGCACCGGCAAGACCTCGACCGCGCGCATTTTCGCCAAGGCGCTGAACTGCACGGACGGACCGAAGGCGGATTTCCGCGCCGATGATCCCGCGTGCATTTCCATCGCGGAGGGCTCGCACCTCGACGTGATCGAGATCGACGGCGCCTCCAACAACGGCGTCGACCAGGTGCGCGACCTGCGCGAGACCGTGCGTTACGCGCCGGCGCAGGGGAAGTTCAAGGTCTACATCATCGACGAGGTGCACATGCTCTCGGCGGCGGCGTTCAACGCGCTGCTGAAAACCCTCGAGGAGCCGCCGGCGCACGTGAAGTTCGTGTTCGCCACCACCGATCCGCAGAAGGTGCTGCCGACGATCGTCTCGCGCTGCCAGCGGTTCGACCTGCGCCCCATCCCGCCCGAGTTGATCATCGAGCGGCTGCGCAAGATCGCCAAGGATGAGAAGATCCGCGTGAGCGACGGCGCTCTCGCCTGCATTGCGCGGCTGGCCGACGGCGGCATGCGCGACGCGCAATCAATCCTCGACCAGATGATTTCTTTCTGTGGGAGCGAGATCTCCGAGCCCGATGTGCTCGACGTCTACGGGCTGGTTTCCGGGGAAAAGGTGGCGGCCCTCGCCGCTGCTGTCGCCGCCGGTGACCACCGAGGCATCGTCGCGCTGGTCGACGAGTGCGACGCCGCCGGCCGGGATCTGGTGCGGTTGCTGGTTGATCTGCAGGCCCTCGTGCGGACAGCGCTTCTCGACGCCATCGCACAGGGTGGCGCCAGCTCCGCTTTGGGCGGCGTGAAGCTTTCCACTGAGCAATTGACGCGACTCCTCGACGGGCTGCGGGAAGGCGAGGGGAGCGTGAAGCTGGGCCTCGCCGAGAAGGTAAATCTCGAGGTGACATTGCTGAAGGCCGTCGAGGCCAGCCGCGCGCGGGCGATCGACACGCTGCTCAAGGAACTCGCCTCCCTGGCCGGCGAGGCGCCCGCGGCTGCCGGGGACGAAAAAAAAAAGGCCTGAGTGGCGAGTTGGAGCGCCGCCTTGTCGGTGCGTCGGCAGCGAAGGTGATTGCTCCGCCCGCCGCGACGGCCGCCACAGCGGACACCGCGGAAGCGCCGGTTGAGACAACCGAACCGGAGGCGGTGATCGCCGATTCGGCTCCCGTTGCGCCGGAGATTGCGGCGACCCCAGTCCCAGCCGCGCCTTCCTCCGAAGAATCCGGCTGGCCCGACGCCGCCGCGGAGTCGGCCTTTCTTGCGGAGGCGAGGTCGCGCGGTGAGTTGCCCGTACCGAAGCCCGCCGCGGCGGAGGAGGTCGAGGAGGCTGAGGCGGGACCGTTGCCTCCGGTGGATAAAATGGTGGAACGTGTTCCGCCGCCGGTCCGGGAGATGCTCGACGATCTCTTCCGCGCGCGATTCGTGCGGGTCGTCCGCATCCCGCGCCGTGCGCTTAAATCCTGATCTCGGCCCGGCGCGATGACCTCGCGGCCCCATTGGATTTTTAGCTGCGGGAAGCCGGAACCGAAGGGGAATCGAGTTGGAACACGGAGGACACCGAGGCCCGATCCGAGTTCACCGAGTCCGATCCACGGGCCCGAAGCTCGGATCGCATCGAGCTCCGACTCGCTCCGCGGGTGGGTAACCACGGATGGGAAAAGAGTGGGAGACCGGCGAGGGCGGGAGAGCGCAAGACTTGGAATGGCTTGCTGTAGCCGCGGCTGATTGCCGCGGACGATGCCGGAACCGCGACGGCCGACGTCGGATATCCTACGGCCGAGGGCCGTTCTGAGGGCGTCGGCGCGGTCTTTCTTGGTTGGCGGTGGCACTCACTCCCCCGTCTCACCCGTCTCGCCCGTCTCGATGCGTTCGAGGGCGTGGCCGAGGGATTATATCGCCGAGCACCCATCGCGCTGCAGCCTCCCTTTGCCGACCGCCCGATCGAGGCCTACTGGCCCGTCGGCCCAGTGGAAAATTTCCGCGTCGTGGGGCCCGTGTGGCGGGAGCTTATCCAAGGAA
>JBJTCH010000150.1:0-11437 GCA_046091745.1 Opitutaceae bacterium | reverse complement strand
GTGCCGAGATGCGCGTGCCGGTGGTGGACGACACTGCGCAGAAGGTAGCGGGTGACGTTCATGGCGACGCGTCAGTCGACGAGCCGGCCGTCGGCGAGCCGGTAGGTGCGGTTGAGGCGGCGGGCCAACCCCGGGTTGTGCGTGACGACGACGAGGGCGACGTGGGCCGATTCCTGCGTGCGGAGAAACAAGTCGGCGATGCGTTCGCCGGTGGCCGGGTCGAGCGAGCCCGTGGGTTCGTCGGCGAGAATGAGCTTCGGCCGGTTGATCAGCGCGCGCGCGATCGCGACCCGGAGTTGTTCACCGCCGGAAAGTTGAAACGGCCGGTGTTCGAGGCGGTCCTGCAGGCCGACCTGCCCGAGCAGGGCCTCGGCGCGCGCGCGGGTTTCCGCCTCCGGTTCCTCCCACCCGCCGGCGAGCCGGGGGACGAGCACGTTCTCGAGGACGGTGCACTGCGGCAGCAGGTAGTGGAGCTGGAAGACGAAACCGATGGTGCGGTTGCGGAAACGGGCGGCCGCGGCCGCGTCGAGTTGGCCGAGCTCCTCGCGGCCGACGCGGATGGAGCCCGCCGACGGCTGATCGAGGGCGCCGAGCAGATTGAGCAACGTGGTCTTGCCGCTGCCGGAAGGCCCGATGATCGCCGCGGATTCCCCGGCGCCGACGCGCAGGTCAAGGTCGTGCAGCACGCGGACGGGGCCGGCCGGGGTTTCGTAGGATTTGGAGACGCGGGACGCTTCGATCATGGCGGGAAGGGGATACGGGTGGAGCGGGTGCGCAAACGGCGGCGGCGGGTTCGGGCGCGCGTTGCACCGAAGCGACCCAAAGGCAGGCCTTCGCCGGCGGCACGCGAAAAAGCCGCGGCCCCGCGCCGGAGTGCCGGGACGCGGGGCCGCGGGATGAAACGGGATGACGAGAGCGTCGCTCAGCGGCCGTAGCCGGCGGAGGGCTTGCCGTCGGACTCCAGCTTGCCGGTCGCCCAGAGCACGCCGCGGGCGACGAGATCGAGAAAGCGCGGATCCTGCACCGTGTCGTTGTTGTGGCCGATCGTGGTGCAGAAGACGCGGGCCTTCTTGGGGCCGAACTCGTTCGTCCAGACGACGACGGCCTCGGCCTCCTTCTTGGTGCCGTCCTTCTTGTTGGTCTGCGTCTGGCGTCCGGTCGCCAGCGAAGTGTGGCGCGGGAAAACGGTAGGCGGCTGCACGTTGTTGTAGAGCTCCTCGTTGATCGTGGTCCAGTTGGCGAAGCCCTTGGTGATCGGGTGGGACGAGTTGGTGTAGGTGATGGCGATCGGCGACTGCGGGCCGTGGCCGCTCGACTGCAGGCCGAGGAAGTCGAACCAGAGCGCGCCGGGGGAGCCGGGGGCCTGCGGCCGGGCGAAATCCTTCACAACGCGGTAGCTGTGCATCGCGCAGTGGAGGGCGACGCCCGGGGTGCCGTCGACGTGCGGTTTGAGGACGTTGGCGACCTGCGCGGCGTCGTCGGCCGCGGCCGCGCACTCGTCATGGATCACGAGGTCATAGCCCTTGGCGTAGCCCGGGTTGGTGAGGCATTCGAGCGGCGGCTTGGTGCTCTTGTCGGGCGTATGCAGGTGATCGACGACCACGTTGATGCGCTTCTCCAGGCCGGCCTTCAGCAGGTCCTTCTGCCCGGCGTAGTCGTGGCAGCAGCCGCCGGTGATCAGGAGAACCTTCAGCGGTTTGGCCGCCGGGGCGGCGGAAGCGACGGCCGCGAGGCCGGCGACGAGCAAGGAGGAGGCGAGTTTTCGGAGCAGGGGGCTCATGGTAGGGTGATTCGGGGGAAGAGCTCAGGACGCGGCGCGGAGGCGGGGGACGCGAGAAAAAATCCTGTACCCGGCGCGGCTGTGCTGCGCCGGGAGGGATAAGGGAAAGGGAGAGGGAGTGAGGGAGAAGTCGGACCGGGGAATCTTCAAAGACACCGAGCCGGGTGGCGCACGGAGCAGGGCGAAGGGCTCGGGGATTTCCGTGTGTTCCGTGGGCCAATCTTGCGGCGTCCTCGAGCTTCATCACGCCGTCGTCCCGAGTTCCTGATTTCCAGATACAATCCCTCCTCGGTGTCTCTGCTGCTCCGTGGTCAAACGGTTCGATGATTGCGGTCGGGCCTCACTCGACGATCAGCACGCCGCGCATGATGCGCCAGTGGCCGGGGAAGGTGCAGAGGTAGGGATAACGGCCGGGGGCCGACGGCGCGGTGAAGACGAGCTCGGCCCGACGTGTCGGCTCCACGAGCGGCGTGGCGTGCAGGATCTTCGGAGACGCGGGCACGTAGTGTTTGGCCATCGCCCCGGGATCGGACGCCATCGCGTCGGCCAAGGCGCCGACCTCCTCGTCCGCACCGGGGGCGACCAGCACAAGATTGTGCGGCATCAGGTCGGGGTTCTCGAAGATCAGCCGCACGGAGGCGCCGGCTTTCACGCGAAGCTCGGTCGGCGCGAATTGCATGAGGCCCGGTGCGGCCTGGACGCGCAGCGCTCCTCGGTCGGCGGACTCCGCCTGGTCCCACTGCGCGGCCCACGGCTGGAGGGCGTCGGCGCTGGCGGCGAGACGGGCGCCGGGCAGCGGCTGGCCCGTCGGGTCGTGGAGAAACACCGGAGGCGGCTCGCCCTTGAGGCGGCGGAAGGCGGCTTCGATCTGATTCAGGCCGCGGCGCAGCGGGATCTCCACCTGGTGCTCCGTGCTGTAGGGACTTTCGGAGGAAAGCACCTGCACGCCGTTGGCCTTCAAGTCCAGGTAACCGTGCTTCACGGCGAGCACGGCGGTCTGCGGGGTGTCGACCTGCAGGAACGTGCGGAACGTGCGCGTGGTCGTCGGCCCTTTCTTCGCCTTCCGCTTCGAGTCGGCGGCGGGAGGGCTCGTTTCGCCTTCAGGGCGTTCACCGAGGTCTAGCCAGTGGCGCAGGCGCGTCTCCGGCGAAACAGCGAGCACGGGCACGGAGCGGCTGACGCGCGACTCGGTGCCGACGGCGAGATCGGTGAGCATTTGTTTCACCGCGGGTTCGGAGGGGTGGAGGTGAGCGAGGGCCGCATCGAGGCCCGGTCGCTGGGGACGCAGTTGGGCGACGACGTTAATGGCGGCCATGCGCACCCGCGGGTGCGGGTCACCGGCGGCGCGCTCCAGTCGTGCGGTGAGATCCGGCAGGCGATCGGCGGTGAATCGCAGCAGCACCACGGCGGCGGCGCGCGTGAGCGGGTCGGCCGCTCGCGCCAGTGTGTCGAGCCAGGCGGGCCGGACCTCGCCGGCGGCCGCGAGCACCCATGAGGCTTCGAGGCGGGTTTGATCCCCCTCCGCCGATCCCGGTGCGAGAGCCGCGACCCGCCGCTCGAGTTCGGCGAAGGCCGCGGGTCCGAGGCGGCGCAGCGCGATGCGGGCGTGATGGCGGACGAGGTTCTGCGGGTGCGAGAGCAGCGCGGCCAACTCCGCGGCGGAGGCCCCCTCAATGCGCGGCCAGTCGCGCGCGACGGGTTTGCCGTTGTGCGTCACGCGCCAGATGCGGCCGCGTTCATGGTTCCATTGCGGGTCGCGCATCGCGTGCTGGGCGTGTCCGATGATGAGACTGGAGAAGTCCGAGACGTAGAGCGCGCCATCGAGTCCGAACTCGACGTCGACCGGACGGAACGTGCTGTTCTTCGAACTGAGCACGTCGAGGCGCGACGCGGCGACGAGCGGACCGTCGGCGGCGGACGCGCGTGAAAGCGACACCGTGTAGCTGCCGAGCAGCGCGGCGGTCGCGTAGCCCTGCTGAAGGTTGTCGGGGAAGTTGGGGCTTGGGATCACGCTCAGGCCCGAGCCCTTGGCATAGTTGAGCACCGTGGCCGTGCCGTAGGGATGGAAGACGCCGAGCGGGGTCCACACCTGGCCCAGGCCGTCGATCAGGTGGCCGCCGCCGAAGCGCTGCAGCAGATTGCCGTGACGATCGAACGCCACCTTCCAGGGATTGGGCGTCATCGTGCGCCACTCGGGCGCGACGCGGCCGCTCCGCGGATCGAGGCGGTAGGTGGTCGAGTCGATGCCGCGCACGACGCCGAAAGGCGTCTCGAATTGCGAGCGGTGGAAGACGCCGTCGGCGAAGAGCACGAAACCCATCGGATCCGTGGCGACCATGCCGCCGTGGTGCGAGTCGGTGACATCGACGCCGCGCAGGAGCTCCGCTCTCGTGTCGGCGCGGCCGTCGCCGTCGGTGTCGTTCAGCACGAGCAGGCGCGGCTGGGACGACACGATCACGCCGCGCTCGTGGAAGGCCACGCCGTCGAGCGCGTCGAAGCCCTCCGCGAACACCGTGCAGGTGTCGGCGCGGCCGTCGCGATCGGTGTCCTCGAGGATGAGGATTTTGTCCGCCGGCCGCTCGCCGGGGATCGTGTGGGGGAAGGACGGCATCGTGACGACCCAGAGCCGACCGCGGGCGTCGAAGCTCATCTGCACCGGATTGCGCAGCTCGGGGAACTGCGTCTCGGAAGCGAAGAGGTTCACCGCGTAGCCGTCGGCGACGACGAGTTCCTTCTGCAGGTCGGCGGGGGCGCGGACGGTGCCGCCGGGGAAGCGGTAGGGGGTCTCCCTGCCGGGCCCGAGCGGCGGCAGGTTCGGCTCGGGGAAATCCGCGAGGCGCGCGCCCGGACGGGCGGCCACGCCGTGAACGATGTCCTCGGCCTGGGCGAGCAGCTGGTGGTAGCGCGGCAACTCGGCGGCGGCCTCCTCGGGGCGCTTGCGGACACCGTAGTAGAGCGCGGCGTTCTTCGGGCGGGTGAGCTCCGCGTTGTAGCCGTGTTTGCGGGCGGCGGCCGCGGCCACCTCCGCGAGGCGCGGCGGCTCGGCGGAGGGGACACCACTGGGGCCGGCGAGCGCACGGGCGATCACGGTTCCGAGCGCGCGGGAGCCGTCGGAGTTGAGGTGGATTCCTTGTTCCGTGAGCGGACGCGGGGCCTTGGCGAAGGCCTCCGTGCTGGCGGTGAAAAGGTCCACGAATTCCGCCCCGCGCGCGGTGGCGATCTCGCGGATGGCAGCGGCGTAGGCGGCGACGTCGGCACGCCGGGCGGCGGCGCGCGGGTCGGAGCGCTCGTCGGGCGCCGGCGGGGCGAGCAGAACCACGCGCGCACCGGGATGCAGCCGATCGACCTCGCGGAGGAAGGTCTCGTAGTGGCGGCGGAAATCGGGGAGCCCCGCGGGTCCGGCGAACGCCTCGTTGGCGCCGAAGCCGACCACGACGACGTTGGCCGGCCACGCGGCGAGCAGGCCCTTCAGATGCTCAACGTAGCCTTCCGGCCGCAGGCGATGGCCGACCTCGTCGCCGGTCCACGCGAGGCTGCGCACGCGGAGTTTCTTGCCCGGATGGGAGAGCTGGAGCTGCGCCTCGAGGTGGCCCGACTCCAACAGGCGCTCCACCATCCCGCCGCCGTAAAAGAGGAAGGTGTCACCGGCGCGCGGCTCGGATGACGAGGCGGCAGGGCGCGGCGCGGCTGCGGAGGCGGATGCGACGAGCAGCAGCAGGAGGCTGATGATAAGGGAGAGCGGCCGGGGTTGGCTCATGGGTGACAGCAAAGACGGGGGATCGGGGGCTGGGGGAACAGCGAGTCCGGTAAGGGCGGGAAGGGCGAAGAATTTCGCGGGGAGTCGGACGCGTTTTTTCGGCGCAGCGGGTCGGAGCAGGCGCATGAAAAAGGCGCCCGTGGGCGGGCGCCTTTCGGTAACGAGGGGGGCCGGGGGCCGAGCCTCACTTGATCATGTCGGCGACGAAGGCGCGCTCCTCGACGAGCTCCTTGTTCGTCGCGGCGATCTTCGACTGCGCGAAGTCGTCCATGGCGTGGCCGGTGATGACCTCGTAGGAGCCGGGCGCCGTCGTGCGCACGGGCATGCCGGCCCAGATGTTGGCGTCGAAACCGTAGAGGCCGTTGGACTTCACGGCGACGGAGTGGATCGCGCCGGGCGTCATGAGGTCGCGCACGTGGTCGACCAGGGCGTTGGCGGCGGACGCGGCGGACGAGAGGCCGCGGGCGGCGATGATGGCGGCGCCGCGCTTGCCGACGGTCTCGCAGAACGGTCCCTGCAGCCACGCGGTGTCGGTGATCACCGAGGTCGCGGGGCGGCCGCCGATCGTGGCCTGCGCGAAGGCGGGGAACATCGTCGGGCTGTGGTTTCCGTAGATGAAGATGTTCTTCACCGTCGTGAGGTCGACGCCGGCCTTCTTCGCCAGCTGGGTCTGGGCGCGGTTCTGGTCGAGGCGCACCATGGCGGTGAAGCGTTCGGCGGGCAGGCGCTTCGCCTGCGACGCGGCGATCATGCAATTGGTGTTGGCGGGATTACCAACGACCGCGACGCGGGCATCGGCCGCGGCCACGGCGTCGATGATGCGCCCCTGCTCGATGAAGATCCGGCCATTGTCCTTGAGGAGGTCGGCGCGCTCCATGCCGGGGCCGCGCGGCTTGGCGCCGACGAGCAGGCACCAGTTGGCGTCCTTGAAGCCGACGGAGGCGTCGGAAGTCTGGACGATGCCCTTGAGGAGCGGGAAGGCGCAGTCGTCGAGCTCCATGGCGACGCCCTCGAGGGCCTTGAGGGCCTTCTCGATCGGGGCCTCGATGAGCTGGAGGATGACCGGTTGGTCGGGGCCGAACATCGCGCCCGAGGCGATGCGGAACAGGAGCGAGTAACCGATCTGGCCGGCGGCGCCGGTGACTGCGACACGGATGGGGGTCTTCATGGTGGAAAAGGTCTAGCGCGCGTGACGCGGGGAACTCACGGCGGAAATCACGGGCGCTGGGATTGTTTAGACGAAATGAGGACGACGCTCGTCGGAGCTAATCCTGTAGTTACGGGGAAACCAACGGGTGGCGGAGGGGTGTTAACCACGAAACACGCGAAAGGGCACAAAATGGAAACGCCGTCTTTGCCGGATCATAGCCCACGGAATCCGCGCGTTCCGTGGGCAACCCAGCTTTTCGTTTTCCCGTTATCCACGGCCTTGATCGGATTCACGCGAAACGCGGGGCGAGGCGGGTGTGCAGTTCGCGGACGAGGGCCTCGGTCGTGGCCCAGTCGATGCAGCCGTCGGTGATGCTCACGCCGGGACGGAGTTTCTCTCTCGGCTGGGGGAAGGGCTGGTTGCCGGCGGCGAGGTTGCTCTCGAGCATCGCACCCATGATCGAGGCGTTGCCGGAGGTGACTTGCTCCAGCACCGCGCGGAGCACGTCGGGTTGGAGCTCGGGTTTTTTCGCGGAGTTGTCGTGCGAGCAGTCGACGACGACCGAACGGGCAAGCCCGGCCTTGGCCAGCGCGGTTTCCACTTGGGCGATATGCGCGGGGGAGTAGTTCGGCCCGGCGGCGCCGCCACGCAGCACCAAGTGGCAATCGGGGTTGCCGCGGGTCACGACCGCCGACGCGCTGCCGTCGAGGTTGATGCCGAGGAACGTCTGCGGCTGGGACGCGGCGCGGATCGCGTTCACCGCGGCCTGGAGACTGCCGTCGGTGCTGTTCTTGAAGCCGAGGGGCATCGACAGGCCGGAGGCCATTTGGCGATGGGTCTGCGACTCCGTGGTCCGGGCGCCGATCGCTCCCCAGCAGACGAGGTCGGCCATGTACTGCGGGGTGATCGGGTCGAGAAACTCGGTCGCCGTCGGCAAACCGAGATCGATCACGTCGCGCAGGAAGGAGCGCGCGATCCGCAGGCCGGCCGCGATGTCGTGCGAGCCGTCGAGGTGCGGATCCATGATCAGGCCTTTCCAGCCCACCGTCGTGCGCGGTTTCTCGAAGTACACCCGCATCACGATCATCACGCGGTCGGACACCTCGCGGGCGAGGACGCTGAGCCGCCGCGCATACTCGCGTCCCGACTCGAGGTCGTGGATCGAGCAGGGGCCGACGATCAGCAGGAAGCGCTTGTCGTCCGTGAAAATGAGCCGGTGGATGTCGCGCCGCGCGCGCACCACGAAGTCCGCCTGGGACTCGGTTTTCGGCAACTCGGCCAGCAGGGAGGCCGGCGAGGGCAGGGTGCGGGTCTCGACGACATTGATGTCGGACGTTTTCTGCATGAACGGTCAGCTTGGCGCGGCGCTCGCGTCGCGCGCAAGCCCGGTGTCGGGAAGGAAGCGGGGCGTCATCACCGCCGGAAAAAAAGTGGCCGGCCGCTTACCCCTAAGCGGCCGGCCTTTGCTTTCTATGTTACCCCAAAACTCCCGCTAGGCGGGAGAAGTGTTAAACTTGATGTCGGAAGAGATAGTGCCGAGAGTCCGTCCGTCAAATAAAAGTTTTCAAATTCTACCACTTTTTTTGTAAGTCGCTCGTAAGCAATTTATAGATGTCTATCACGTTTTCTACTCCCAGCGGGTTTTTCGAGTGGTCGCCCGCGGCGTGGCTGCGCGTGAAGGGTCCGGATGCGCTTTCGTTCCTGCAGGGCCAGGTCTCGCAGGACCTGCGTCCGATCGCCACCGCGGCACCCGGGGCGGAGCCGGCGTACGGACTCTGGCTGACGCTGAAGGGCAAAGTGGAGGCGGATGGTTTCGTGTTCCGCGGCGAGGGAGCGGATGAATTCTGGATCGGGAGTTATTTTTCGCCCGCGCCGGTGATTCGCACGCGGCTCGAAGGTTTCATCATCGCGGACGACGTGACGATCGAGGACCAGACGGGAGCTTGGGCGGGAATCACGTGGGTGGGCGAGGCGCCGGCCGCTCCAGCGGGAGTTTTCGCGTTCAACGGTCGGCGCGGTTTCCCCGCCTCGAAGGACTGGGTTTATCGGCGCGGCGCGCGGATGGATGCGGCGGGTTGTCGCCTCGATGCGGAAACCGTCGAACGCGCGCGAATCGCGGCGCGCATTCCCGCGGTGCCGGGCGATGCCGGCCCCGGCGATCTTCCGAATGAGGCGGGTTTGGATGCCGACGCCGTGTCCTATGTGAAAGGGTGCTACCTCGGTCAGGAAGTGATGGCGCGGCTGAAGGCGATGGGTCAGGTGCGGCGTCGATTGGTGCGGGTCACGGGGACAGGTTCCAAGCCGGGCGTTTTTCCCGCCGCGGTTTTCGCGGGCCCACGCCAGGTCGGCGAGGTGCGCTCGGCGGTGGCGGACGGCCCCGGCGGTTGGCTCGGCCTCGCGATGGTTTCGAACCTCCACACCACCGCGAACGCGGAGCTGGCCTTGGCGGCCGGCGGTCCCGCGGAGGTGCGGCTGCTCGACGCGCCATGAGCGAGCTCGAGCAACTCACCGCGCTCTGCGAGCGGCTCGGTGCGCCGCCCGCCCAAGCGGCCACCCTGGCCGCGCAATTGGCGAAACGCGCGGGGCAGATCGCGGCCGAACGCGGTGTGCCGCGCGACGAGGCGTTGCGCGGTTTGCTGGAAGTGTTGGTGAAGGGCCGGGCCGGAGAGGTGCCGGCGCGCTTCGGTGGTCCGGGGGCATCGCCGCCGCCGCGCGAGGGTTAATCCGTTTGACCGGCCTCGGAGCGGTTTCTTCGCTCCGCGGCGACCCCACCCCATGAACAAGTCCGCGTTGATCGACGAAGTCAGGAAGCTGCTGGCCGGTGACACCACGCGCGTCGCCGCCGAGCGCGCGACGGCGGCCGTGATCGCGGCGATGAAGCGTGGACTTCGGCGCGACGGCGAAGTGGCCGTCGCCGGTTTCGGCACCTTCAACGTCGCCAAGCTGCCCGCGCGGCGCGGCTTCAATCCCCATACCCGCCGGCCGATGCGGATCGCCGCGGTGAAGACGGTGCGCTTCCGCCCCGCGGCGGAGCTGCGGGCCCGTTGCTGAACGGGGACCGTAACGGCTTCGCGCGTAATGGCTCCGCAGCCGGGGACCCCAATCCGGGCACACAGAGTTCACGGAGAAGCGATCCGAGGGCACGGAGTTTTTGTTGGCAGGGGTTCTTGGCGCGGAATTCCGAGCGCGCCATCGCCGAAACCGAATCGTCGTTCGCGCGGCGCCGGGTTGGTGTAGCCGAGGCTGATGCCTCGGAAAATTCCGCGGGCGCTATGGTCTGATTCGGCTTCACCCGCGGGACGCTCGACCTTGTCGTGGTCGCCACCGATGAGATCCGAGCTGCTCCGCCGCTTTCGTTCCGTTCATGGCCGCGAGCCCGTGGTCATCGCGCGCGCGCCCGGGCGCATCGAGTTCATCGGCAACCACACGGACTACAACGGCGGCACGGTGCTCGGTGCCGCGATCGACCGCGGCGTCTGGGTCGGGGTCGCGCCGCGCGCCGATGGCCGGCGGCGCTTCGCCAGCGCGACGATGGGCGAGGTGGTGGAAACGGGTGCGGACACACCGCGGCCGCTCGCCGGCAAGGATGCGTGGGCCAATTACCCGCTCGGCATGATCGTTTCCCTCGCGGCGGCCGGGGTCGCGATCCCCGCGGGTTTCGACTTTCTCGCGGTGTCGGATCTGCCGCCGGGCGCGGGGCTGAGCAGCAGCGCGGCCCTGGAACTCGCCTCGGGACTCGCCTGCGCGCGCCTCGCGGGGACCGAGCCGCCGCGTGAAACGCTCGTGCGCGCGGCGCGCCACGCGGAGAACCATTTCGTCGGCGTGCCGTGCGGCATCCTCGATCAGGCGGTCTCGGGTTTCGGCCGCCGGGGCCATCTGGTCCACATCGACTGCCGCGGGCCTGCATTCTCCGCCGTGCCGTTGCCGCCGGGCACGGGCTTCCGGATCTTCAACACCCACACGCGGCACGCCCTGGTGGATGGCCTCTACGCCGAACGTCACCGCGAGTGCGGCGAGGCGGCCCGCGCGCTGGGGGTCGCGTGGCTCGCCGATCTGGATCCGGCCTCGCTGGAGGCGTGCGTTTCCGGCGTGCCTGAAGTCGCGCTGCGGCGCGCGCGCCATGTGGTCGGCGAGGTCGCGCGCGTGGCGGCGTGCGTCGCGGCGCTACGCGCGGGGCGGCTGGAAGAAGTGGGTCGTTTGCTGACGGCCTCACACGAAAGTTCGCGCACCCGGTTTGAGAACAGCACGCCCGAACTCGATTTTTTGGTGGAGGAGCTCGCGCGGACCCCCGGCGTGCTCGGCGCCCGGCTGACGGGTGGCGGTTTCGGCGGCGCGGTGATGGCGCTGGTGACGGAATCATTCTCGCCGGAATCGCCGGAACGGGTTGCGACCGCGTATTCGGAAAAATTCGGTACTCGGCCCGAGGTGCTCGCGGTGGGCACGGCTGAAGGCGCTTCCCTCGAATCCCCATGAACCGTGCCTCGCTCGAACGCGCGCGCCGTCTGTTGTGCGCGTTGCAGGACCACATCCGCGACACCCTGGTCGCCGCGCGTGCCCGGCAGGCGGGTCGCTTCGCGCGCGTCGCGGCGGTGACGGCCGCCGACACCATTTACCACGTGGACCGGCTCGGTGAGGCGGCGATCCTCGAATGGTTTGCGCGGCATTGGCCGCGCGCGTGGCCGGTGGAGATCGTGATGGAGGGTTTGGAGGACGACGCGGTGACCTTTCCCGCGGGCACGCCGGTCGGGCG
>JBJTCH010000149.1:0-6741 GCA_046091745.1 Opitutaceae bacterium | reverse complement strand
CACCGGTGCCAGCGCGGGATCGTCGATGCGGTTGATGGTTTCCGCCGGGTCGGCGAGGTGGTCGTACAGCTCGCGCGCGACGACGGTTCCCGCCGGCAGCTCGCGCCACTCGACGTACCGGTGCGTCGCGGAACGCAGTGTGTAGCCCATGTGCGTGAACGTGTTGCCGTAGGCAGGACGCGGGTGCTGCGAGATCGCCAGCCGTTTTCCCGGCGCCGCCGGGTCGCGCAGTTGCGGCAGCAAGCTGCGTCCCTCGGTTCCGACCGCGGCGGGGAGACCGCCCGCCTCGACGAGCGTGGGATAAACATCGAGCAACTCGGCCAAGCCCGGCGCGCGACCCCCGGGCGTCACGCCCGGCCCCGCGAAGATCAACGGCACACGGGTATCGAGCTCGTAGTTGGCGGTCTTGCCCCAGAGGTCGTGCTCACCGAGGTGGAACCCGTGGTCGCTCCAGAACACGACCAGCGTGTCGCGACCCAACCCGAGCCGGTTTAGCTCGTGCAGCACCTTGCCCACCTGCGTGTCGAGGAAACTCACGCCTGCGAGATACCCGTGCCGCAGCTCCGCGACCTGCTCCGAGGAGAGCGGTCCCGCCTTCGGCATGCCCGCGTACCCGCGCAGTTCGTTCCACGTGTGACCGGCGAGCGCCGGCGCGCCCGTCGGCATCGCCGGCGAAGACGGTAGCCGCAGCCGCGCGCGATCGTAGAGATCCCAATAGCGCTTCGGCGCGTTGAAGGGCAGGTGCGGTTTCCAAAAACCCACGCCGAGAAAAAAAGGCCGACCTTCACGCGCGAGCTCGCCGAGGCGCCGCACCGCGGCGGCCGCGATGCGCCCGTCGAGATAAGCCTCGTCCGGCACGTCGAGCCGTTGCACCGCCCCGCCTTTTCCTTTCGGCGCGCCACCCGTCTCCTCCACCCAGTCGGCCCAATGCGGCCCGTCGGCGAAGAGCGGCGGCTCCGACCATGAGGGCGGATCCTTGAAGGGAAACGGCGGCTTCGCGCCCGATTCGTTGTGAAAGAGCTTCCCGAGGCCGACGGTCGTATAGCCGTGTTCCTTGAATTTCTGCGGCAACGTCACGATCGAGGGAAAGGTTTCCCGGAAATGCCGCCGCAGATCCCACACGCGCAACGTGTCGGGACGGCGACCCGTCAGGATCGAGGCCCGCGAGGGATTGCACACGGCCTGCTGGCAATACGCGCGCTCGAACACGACGCCACGCCGCGCCAACGCGTCGAGATTCGGCGTCAGCGCCTCGGGAGAACCGTAGCAGCCGAGATCGGCCCGCAGGTCGTCGGCCGCGATGAAGAGCACGTTGGGACGTCGCGGCTGCGCAGCTGCTAGGGCACCACCGAGCAGCACGGCGGCGAAGAGCGCCGGGAGAAGGCGGGCCAGACGAACGGTCCGCACGCGGAAGGGGGAATTACGGTTCCGCATCGACGACAAAAATCTGGGCGAACAATCCCCCGACCCCGCGGACCTTCCGCTGGTACGCGATGCGGCGACCGTCGGGCGAAAAAACACACGCGAGCGCCAGGGGCGCGTTCCCGTCGTCGGCGCGCGGGGTCAGACGCGTGGTGATTCCCCGCGCGACTTCGGTCACGCACACGCTGCCGTCCATCACATGCGCGATCCGGCGGCCGTCGGGACTCCAACTGAAGGCCGACGCCACGCCCTTCGGATTGCGCGTGACCTGCCGCGGTTCGCCGCCCGCGGGCGCCACGCTCCAGAGCTGCGGCTCCCCGGCGTCGTCCTTCATCAGAAACGCGATCGCGGAACCGTCGGGCGCCACGCGCAGCCAATGGCGCGGCACGGTTGGGACTCCTGGAAACTTCCGGCCCTGCGTGAAGGTCAGGCGGCGTTGCACGGTCCCTTTCGGAGGCGCGGGCCGGCGCGTCTCCGTGCCTTGCAGCGGTCCACCTTCACCCGCCACGGCAAGATCCGCCGGCAGTTCGACCAAAAAAACCTCCGCGTGCTCGCGGCCGTCGGACGCCGTCACGTTGCCGAGAAACGCCAGCGTCCGCGGCCCGCCGGGCCGCGGCACCCAGCATTCCTCGAACGCGCGGCTGATGTCGTCGGATCCGGGGCGTGGTCGGTTCACCGTGCGCGCCACCGCCACCGTGAAGCCGTCGCCGTCGTGGTTGCGCGGGTGGCTCCGCGCGACGGTCACGTTTCGTCCCGCGCCGAGCAACGTGACGCCGATCGTGCGCTGGTTGAGGTCGTGCGCACCGCTTGCTCCCAGCCGCGCGAGCACCTCGTCCTCATAGGTGAAACTCACCGCGCCGCCATCGGGGCTGAACACGTGCACATGGGATCCGCCGCGGAGCGCGCCCGGGGTGAACGGCGGCGCGTAGTTCATGGCGTCGAGCGGCCGCGCCACTCCCGGAACCCGCGCGTCGACGATCGCCCCGCGGCGGCGGGTCATCCCATAGCTCCAGTCGGGCGCGGGGTGCTCGGGACCGTGGATGAAGACCACACGCGGTTCCGCCGGATGCCAGGTCACCACGCCGCAGGCGGCGCCACCGGTCGCGGTGTAGAGCGTCTCGACGCGCCCCGTCGCGACCTCGACCCGCTCGATGCGGGTGCCGTCGAAAACGTTATCGGCCGAGCGGGTGTCGTAAACGACCCAGCGGGAATCGGGCGACCAGACGCCGGTGTTGGTGAGCACGTGGCCTTGCGGCGCGGAGGTGAGCTGGCGTTCGGCGGCCATGGCGGAAGGGGCAAGGATTGAGCCGGCGACGATCGCGCCGGCAACGCCGAGCGGCGGGAGGCACGGCGCGGGGAGTACGCGGGGCGTCGGGATCACGCGGGGCAAGGTGCGTCGCTCGCCGAGGAATTGCACGCGCCAACGAAAACGCGCGCCGGTGCAACGGACAGGGGGCCAAGCCTTCGGCCCAGCGAGCACGGAGAACCAAGCCGAGGGCCCGGAGGGGTGGAGCAACCCTCACAAAACACCGGAGCGCCCGACCCGAGCCACCGCTTTGGGACCATGGGAGAGCACGAATAGCGAAGGAGTGGTTATCACCTGATCCCCTATTTCTACCTCTGTACCTCCGTGTCTCCGTGGTTAACCACCGTGAGGTGATCGATCTGTTGGCCATCCTCGTGTGAATCGCGCGGCTCGGTTTGCTTCTCGCGAGCGGGATCCAGTGCCGGCAGAGACCTTGGGCGAATCATGGCCCGGCGCGTACTGCTCATCCTGAATCCCGCCGCCTGCGCGGGACGGGCGGCGCGTGACCTTTCCGAGGCGCGTTCACGGCTCGAAAGAGCCGGGTGTGTCGTGAGTTGGCGGGAAACGGCGGGCCCCGGAGACGCCACCGCCATCGCCGCGGCGGCAGCCGGTGGCGGCGAATTCGACGTCATCTCGGCGGCGGGAGGCGATGGCACCGCACGCGAGGTGTGTTCCGGGGTGCTGAAATCGGCGCGGCCCGACCAGGCGGTGGCGTTGATGCCGCTCGGAACCGGCAATGATCTCGCGCACGTCGCCGGGACGGGGACGCTGCCGGACGCGGTGCGGGCCGTGGCGGCCGGAACCCCGCGCCCGTTCGACGCGATCGAGGTCGAATGCACGGCGGGAAAGGCACGCGTCGTGACCCACGCGTTCTGCTTCGCGGCGGTCGGACTCGCCGCCGACGTCGTGCGCCTCACGACGCCCAGAGTAAAAAAACTCTTCGGCCCCCGGCTCTGCTACTCCGTGGGTTTCTTTCGCGCGCTCGCCGATTACCGGCCGGTGGCCGCCCGGGTGACCTCCGATGCCGGGGACCACGCCGGAGACTATCTGCTGATCTGCGCCGGCAACACCTCGCACGCGGGCGGCCGGATGATGCACTTGTCGCCAGGCGCGTCGCCGCATGACGGCGCGCTGGACCTCAGCCTCATCCGCGCCACGAGCCGCGTGGAGGTGGCGCTGCAATTCATCCGGCTCCTGCGCGGCACGCATGTGCGCCACCGGCGAGCCACGTATTTTCGGTCCCGCGAGATCGCCGTGACCACCGCGACCCCGGCCGAGGTCCAGCTCGACGGCGATTCCGTCGGGCTGACCCCAGCGCGCTTCACGGTTAGGCCGGGAGCGCTGCGCCTGATCACCGCCGGCTGAAGCTCCAAAGAAACCCGAGCTGCGCGCCCCGGATAATCGCGCGGAGCTGCGCTGGGAAATCCGCGGCGGAGTCCGAGCCGTTCCGGACCGCCCCCGGATGCCTGATCGTCAGCCTCGGCCGAGGTCACCGGAACCGGCGGCGAACCAAGCACCCCTCATCCGTGCTCCCGTCGGCGGCTCCACCGCAGATCACTCGGACCTCACAGATCGGCGTCGCGGTCCTTCGCGATCTTCCCGGTCTTCCTGTTCCACTCCGCCCGTTCGCTCAGGTCATCCGGTCCTAACGATCTTCCCGGTCTCGGCGGGTCACGATCCGGGGCTTTGAACAAAAGGTCGGGAAGTTCGGAGAGGGAGCGCGGTTTTCTTCATCAGTGTTGATCCGTGTCCATCCGTGGTTGCTCCCCCGCGGAGCGATTCGGCGACACGTTCCGGATTCCTGTTCCACCCCGCCCGTTCGCGCCGGTCATTCGGAAACACCGAACGCCCTTCGTTTTTTCTGCGCCATCCGCGAAATCTGCGGTGAACGACGCGGAGCGAGTCGGAAAAGCAACTTATTCGTGTCCGTTCGTGTCCATTAGTGGTTGAAACCTCGCGAAGCTGTTCGGCAAAGCCTCACGATGCCGCCGCCAGTTGCCCTGCACGATGCTTCGGTCACGTCTTGGTCTCTCCCACCCTCGCCCATCTCCCGCTCTTTCCCCATCCGTGGTGACTCGCCCGCGGAGCCAGTCGGGACCGCGTGAGGGCCCGAGGTCGGGCCGGTGGGTCAGACTCTGTGAACTCGGATCGGGCCTCGGTGCCCTCTGTGTTCCAACTCAACTCCCCTTTGGTTGCGGCGCAGCCGCGTCGGGTTGCTCCTTGCCTTCCGCCCTCAGGCTCGCGCTTGCCACCGGCGGGCGTTTGGCTGCGGCCATGCTTTTCTGGCTGAAGAAGTTCATCAGCTTCTGGCTCATGCCGCTGCCCGCCGGTCTCGTGCTCGCGGGGACGGGATTATGGCTGATCCGACGGGGTCGTCGTCGCGCCTCGGGACGCATGCTCGTCGCCGCCGGCGCCGCGTTGATTCTCGTTACCAGCAACAGCCTCGTCAGCAAGGCGCTGATGCGCGGCCTGCAGGACCGCCACCCCCCGGTGCCGGAATTCGTCGCCGGGCGACCCCTGCCCGCCGCCGTGGTCCGAGTGCGGTTCATCGCCGTGCTCGGCGGCGGCAACGGACACTCGCCAGGGGTCGCCGCCACCAATCTGCTCTCATCTTCCGCCATCTCGCGTCTCACCGAAGGCGTGCGCGTCGCGCGCGTCGTCCCGGAGGCCAAGCTGGTGGTCAACGGTGGCGGACCCGAGGGAAAGCCCACGCACGCGGCCGTGCTCGAGCGTGCGGCCGTGCAATTGGGGATGGACCCGGCGAGGATCATCCGGGTCGAGGACGCCCGCGACACCGAGGACGAGGCCGACCGGATCACGCGCCTCGCGGCCGGTGCGCCGATTGCGGTGGTGACCTCCGCGTGGCACCAGCCGCGCGCGATGGCGCTTTTCCGCGGCGCGGGCGCCGACGCCCTCGCCTGCCCGTGCGACTACCGCGCGCACCACGAAGACCCCCTTTCATTCGACGATTTTCTGTTCGATGCGGAATCACTGGCGCGCAGCTCGTTCGCGATCCGCGAGCGGATTGGACTGCTGTGGATCACGCTCCGCGGCAAAGGCTGAGTCCGCGGCGGAGAATTGTTTCGCCATCGACCCGGCCCGCGCTACCTCCGAGGCGCATGCTCTCCCTCAAGAAACTCCTCGGCAAAGACGACAAGTTCTTCGACCTCCTCGAGGCGGGTGCGCAGGAGGCCAAGACGAGCGCCGAGCTCTTCGCCGGCGCGCTGCGGAAGATCGCCACCGGCACCGCGGCGGGTGTCTCGCTCGACGAGTTCATCCAGAGCCGGCGCAAGGAGAAACGCATCCGCCACCTGATGACCGAGGAGCTTTCCAAGACGTTCGTGACCCCGCTGGAACGCGAGGACATCGAGGAACTTTCCTTCGCCCTCTACCGCATCCCGAAGCAGGTGGAGAAAATCGTCGAGCGACTCTCCATTTACCCGGGACGCATCCCCCACGCCGCCTTTGAACGCCAGGCGGAGCTGATGCTCCAGGCGGCCGACGCCGTGGTGTTCATGGTCGGCCAGTTGCGCGGCGGCACCAACGTTGAGCGCATTCGCGAGGCCAACGACCGCCTGCAGTTCGCCGAGGGCGAGGCCGACAAGGTCATGCTGCAGCTGATGAAGGAGCTCTACCAGTCGCCCTGCGATCCGCGCGAACTCGTGGTGCTCCATGACCTCTACCAGATGGTGGAGCAGGCCGTCGACCGCTGCCGCAACGCCGGCAACATCGTCGTGCAGATCGTGCTGAAGCACTCCTGAGCCGGCCCCGCCGCCCACCCCGGCCCGGACCCGCGCGACCGCCATGACGCTTTTCCTGATCGTTCTCCTCGCCGCCCTGACGTTCGAGTACATCAACGGCTTCCACGACACCGCCAACGCGATCGCGACCGTCGTCTCGACCAAGGTCCTCACCCCTCGCGCCGCGGTGATGTGGGCCGCCTTCTGGAACCTCATCGGCGCCCTGGTGGGCACCGCGGTGGCCAAGACCATCAGCGGCGGGCTGGTGGACGC
>JBJTCH010000148.1:0-2614 GCA_046091745.1 Opitutaceae bacterium | reverse complement strand
CCTACGAGCTCACCAACCGCTTCGAGTTCTGACCGCCGGCCACCGCCCTAATCCCCCCGGTGCCAAGGTCAGTCCCGCGCCGCGGGGTGCGCGTGGGGCGCCTCGAACTTGACCTGCGCTCCACGCCTGCGCCAATCCTCTCGCCGATGGCCCCTCTTGCCCCCGTCGATCCCGCCCCGCGGCGGATCAGGATCCCCCGCGGCAAGCGCCGCCCTGTCATCCGGTCCCTGTGAGTGCCCCCCCGCCGCCGAACATCCTGTTCGTGATGACCGACCAGCAGCGGTTCGACACGATCGCCGCGCTCGGCCACCCGCACGTCCGCACCCCGAACCTCGACCGGCTCGCCGCCCGCGGGATCGCCTGCACCAACGCGTACTCGACCTGCCCCGTCTGCGTCCCGGCCCGCTACTCGCTGATGACGGGCTGCGAGCCCTCGCGCACCAGCTGGTTCGGCAACTGGTCGCCGGGGGACCGCGTCCCGGAGCGCTGCGGGCCCTACCTCGCGCGGACCCTCGCGGACCGGGGCTACCGGACCTGGGGGCTCGGCGACGGTTCCCCCATCTGGGCGATGTCCCCCTCCCGCACCTACGAGCTCACCAACCGCTTCGAGTTCTGAGCCGGAACCATCAGCCCCTGACCACTCACGGCGAAGCAACGACCGGGTGAACCTCGCGCCCCACGCCTCCCCGTGACCAGCGGCGCGCGGTGAAACAGACCTCGCTCGTGATGCCGATCGGCATCAGCGGACCGTTTCACCACGGCGCGGGCTCGCGATCGTCAGCGCTGCTGCATTTTGCCGGCGCGCTTCTCCTCGCGCTTGGCCCGCTTCGCTTCCGGATCGTTCGTCTGGTTCGGGGCGCCGTCGTTATCGAGGAGTGGCGCGGGGAGATCCTGCAGCAGGCGTTCGAAATGGGCCCGCGCGGCGAGCGCCTCCGGCTCGCGTGACGCGGTGACGTCACGGTAGCCCGCTCCATCGCGACTCGTGCCGCAGTCGAAAAGGCGACCCGGATGCCGCGGCGAGTTGTCCTCCAGCAGCCAGCGCTCCGTGCGCAGGATGCGGCGGTCCGCCTGAGAGGCGAAGATCCATTCGCGCGTCGTCTCCCGTTCGCCGCGCAGGAACGGCGCCAAGCTGCGGCCATCGACAACATGGTTCGACGGCACGACGGCTCCGGCCAATTCCATCAGCGTCGGGAAAACGTCCGAGGTGTCCGCCAGGGCGGCGACGCCACCCCGCGTCTTCACGAGGCCCGGACCGTTCACGATCAGCGGCACGCGCGCGCCCTTCTCGGTCGCGGTGGATTTGCCTTCGCCACCCGTGCCGTTGTCGCCGGTGAAGAGAATCAAGGTGTTCTCCCGCAGGCCCGCCTCCTCCAGCGCCCGCACGATCCGACCGATGAGTTTGTCGGCATACTCCACGTTGGAGGCGAAATGCGCGCGGTTGGAACGTTCGCGGTCCATGCCGGGCCGGTACGTGTCGGGCGTGGGCAGGTGCGGGCCGTGGGTCAGTACCATCGGGCAATAGATGAAGAACGGTCCGGTGCGGGGCCGCTTGATGAAGTCGACGAGGAAGCCCGCGAAAATGTCCGGACCGTAGTCGTCCGCGGAGGTGGGCACCCAGCGCCCGTTCCGCTGGATGCTTGGCCGCCAGTAGCGCGACCGGAAATTGATCCCGGCCTCCTGCGCCTTCGCGCGATCCTCCGGCGAGTAATGCTCCCGGTAACCCCAGATGCAGTGCTCGTCGAAACCGGTCTCGCGGACGACCTCGGGCCACGCACCGGAAAGCTGCCATTTCCCGGCAAGCGCGGTCGCGTAACCCGCCTGCTTGAGAACCTGCCCGAAGGTGACGTGGTTCGTGATGTTGTCAGGTCCCTCGTGCTTGCGCGGCGGGCCGGCCCGCTTCCCGGAGAAATTCAGCACGCCGGTGCGGAAACCGTACTGCCCGGTCATGAGCGTGAACCGCGTGGGATGGCAGACCGGCGAGGTGTAGGCCGTCTCGAAACGCACGCCGGTGCGCGCCAGCGCGTCGAGGTTGGGCGTGCGGTGGCGAACGTTGCCGTAGCAGCCGAGCTCCCCCGCCCCGAGGTCGTCGGCCATCACCAGGATCAGATTCGGACGCGTGACGGGGGAAGCCGCGCGACCCGTCGCGACGACGAGGGCGGTGAGGAGCGCGAAGCCGAGGAGGAGGCGGGAAGATTTCATGGGGTAAGCGCCGCGTGGAAGGACGGTGGACGCAACAAACACGACGGCGCGCCTGCCCGTCACCTGATTTTACACGCCCGCCTCACGCTACAGTACCTGGGAAACTTGTTTTCCTGCGAAGATTTCCCCGGATCGCGGCTACTTCGCGTTGATCTGAGCAGCCTGCGATTCATGAGGATTGTCATCGGAAGCGCCTTCCTCCTTCGCCAAGGATTCCTCCCTCGCTGGGCCTTCCTCCTTCGCCGGGCCTACGGAGGACAAGACGGAGGACGAGTCGTCGGACCAACCACAGATAACTCAGGTATCACAGATCTGGCGCCCCCCGGCCTTCACGATCTTCTCCCACTTGGCGTGTCACGATCCGGGGCTTTGAACAAAAGGTCGGGAAGTTCGGAGAGGGAGCTCGGTCTTCTTC
>JBJTCH010000147.1:0-46999 GCA_046091745.1 Opitutaceae bacterium | reverse complement strand
TTGGACATGGTGGGCGCCCGCGAGTGTCCGCCGTGCGCACGGCCACCCAAACCGCTCCTCACCCCCAATTAGGGTACGGAAGACGAGGCCGGCAAACAGTTGAAAAAGAACGCCGGGAAGTTCGGGAAGAGCTTACGACCTTTTCCTCCCACCACCCCATGAACCTTACCGTCAAAGCGGGGCGACGAACCGTTTCGCCGTAACACGGAACGACCCGATCCGGGGCACAGGAGAAAACGGAGGTGACAGAGGAAGGGAGTGTGCTTCCGCGTTTTCCGTGACTTCAGTGGGCCACTCCGCCCGGTTTCGTGCCTTCGGTGTGTTTCGCGGTTATCTCTCCCTAGCCTTGTTGCTTCACGCGACTGCATTTCCCCGCGCGAGCAGGGAAATCCGCGGTGAAACTCGGGCCGTTCCGAACTGCCTTCGGCCGTTCAATGAACGGCACCGTTCGGGTCACCGGACCCCGGCGACGAGCAAATCTCGACGAGGTAAAATCAACCCGCAACCGGTCGGGCGAGGTGATCCAACAGCTCCGAGATCCGCACGGCGGCGTGGCCACGCTCCCGGGCGAGGCGGTCCGCGGCGATCCCTTGCCACAGGACTCCCCGGCAGGCCGCGCCGAGCGGATCAGAGGGAGTCTGCGCGAGGAGGCCGCCGATCAGACCGGCCAGCAGATCACCACTGCCGCCGCGTGCGAGCACCGGACCGCCGCTGAAACTTTCGTAAGCGATGCCACCGTGAACGATCCGCGTGGCGGGACCCTTCGCGACCAGCACCGCGTGCGGCGGCACGGCGTCCACCCCGCCGATCCGCGCCAATTCCCCCGCGTGCGGCGTGAGCACGCCGGGCTGCCGCGTCGACGCCACGATCTCCGGTGTCAGCGCATCGGCGTCGAGGACGAGGGGAACCGGCGACGAAGCGGCGATCGAGCGCGCCAGCGCCGCGGTCTCCGCCTCTCGGCCGAGACCCGGGCCCATTACCAGCGCGGTAGCCCGCGGGAGCTTTTCCCGCAGCAAATGTTCCCCTTCCAAAGCAAGCCCGCCCCCGGGCGTGAGCGGCCAGCCGACCCACATCGCCTCCGGTGCCTGCGCCGCGAAAGCCGGCACCAGCGGCTCGGGCACAAAGGCGGTCACCAAACCGGCGCCACTTTTCAATGCCGCCAGCGTGGCCAGCAGCACCGAGCCGGGAAAGGCCGCCGAGCCGCCGATGATGAAGACGTGCCCGAAGGTGCGTTTGTCGGAGACCGAGGGGCGCAACCGCGCCAGCGGCTCCAGGTTCCCCGGGAGCAACACCCGATGGTTGCCCGCCTCGTCGCCGCGGAAGAAACCGAGATCGAGGTAGCGGACACGCCCGGCGGCGTCACACGCGAGCAACGGCGTCTTCACGCTGCCGGTGGCGTAGGTGAAATCGGCGCGGAAAATCCCGGCGCTCGGCAAATCCACCGCGGCGCGGAAGCGAACGTCGGCCGCGTTCACGGCCTGCAGCAACGCGGTCACGCGCGGTTCGGCCGGAGGCCGGAATTGGAAACCAAACACGCCGTCCAACACCGCGTCATACGCACCCTCGAATCCGTGCACCTGCCGCACGCGACCACGGGCACCGTGGACCAATTCCCGCCACGCGCGCGCCGCCAGCGGACGGAGCGGACGGCTGCCGAAAACAAAAAGCACCTCCACCGTCGCCGCCGGACGCGCGGCGAGTATCGTGAGCGCGGCCAAAAGCGCGTCGCCGCCGTTGTGGCCCTTGCCAGCCAGCACCAGCAGGCGTCCGTCGTCGGAAATGCCACCGCATTCAAGGCTGTCGCGCAGGACCGCCTCACCGACCGCGTGACCCGCGCGGCGCATCGCGTTCCACTCGGCCGCCTCGTCACCCGCGAACAACGCCGTCTCCAGGTCACGAGCGGCGGCGGGAGAGAGGATCGGATGACTCAGGAGCGGGTTCATGGCCTACGACGCGGAGCCGGCTCGGCGGGACGCTCCGTGCGACCGTGCTCCTTCCATTCGCGGTACTGCTCCTCGGTCTCGGTGAACTGCAGCGGGCACTCGGTGATTTCCTTCCCGCGACGAATGACGCGGCGCGTGAGTGTCGGGATACTCCGGAAGTAATTCACGCCGCCGACCCGCCGCACCTCATAGAAATCGGTGAAGTCGCGGTCCCGGGAGTTCCAAAGCGCGACCTCGGTGGTGTTCACGTGCCAGACGGCATTCTCACCCCACGTCGCGAAGACCGCCTCGATCGTCGTGAGTGTCGGTGCCTCCCGCTTCGGTTCGGCGACCGGCGCCGCGGACGTCGCGACCGGGACGGCGGGCGGCGGCGTCACGCCCCGCGGACGCATCAGCGCGTAAACGGCGAGCGCGCCGAGCAGGAAACCGAGCATCACCCAGGAGGGCGTGCGGGAGAGCCGCGCCGGGCGTTCCGCGCGATCCGGCGGACGGGAATCGGAATCAAACTCGCCTTCCATCCGGCAATCCTCAGCCCGCCGCACGCACGAGCACGGCCACCGCCATCGCCATCGTCTCGGTGTGCGAGAGGGTCACATGGACATGCGTGGCGCCCGCACGCCGCAGGAGCTCCGCGCCCTTTTCGTCGAGCCGCACCAGCGGCTGGTGCCGTTCGCCGTGATAGACGGAGACTGAGCGCCAGCCCAGTTCGCCGCCGATGCCGGTGCCGAAACATTTCGAGACGGCCTCCTTCGCCGCGAACCGCGCCGCGTAGTGCTTGAAGGGATGCTTCATCGAGCCGCAGTAGGCCCGCTCCTCGTCGCTGAAGACGCGCGCGATGAACCGCTCGCCCTGGCGCTCGATCACGCCGCGCACACGCTCCACCTCGATGAGATCCGCCCCCAATCCGACCAAAATACCGCTGGGCGGAAGCGTCGGAAGGGGCGGAACGGACATTGGCGGGAGGCGATCGCCTCAGGGATTCAGGCGCGCCCGCATCTCGCGCACCGCCTCGTCGACGCCGGTGAACAAGGCGCGGCTGACGATGCTGTGGCCGATGTTGAGCTCGTGCAGGTGCGGGAGCAGGCGCACCTCGGCGACATTGACGTAATTGATCCCGTGGCCGGCGTTGACGATGAGGCCGGCCTGCTGCGCGGCCACCGCGCCCACCCGCAGGCGCCGGAACTCGTCCGCGCGGCGCGGCGTGTGGAACGCGTTGGCCCAGGCACCCGTGTGCAGCTCGACCAGCGGGGCCCCGACCTTCGCGCTGGCGGCGATCTGCGGTTCATCGGGATCGATGAAAAGACTGACCTTGATGCCCGCGGCGCCCAGGGCGTCGACGCACGCGCGCACGCGGTCGAGGTTACCGGCGACGTCGAGACCGCCCTCCGTCGTGACCTCCTGACGACTCTCGGGCACCACGCAGACATACTCAGGCCGTAGCTTAAGGGCGAAGGCCGTCATCTCCGACGTGCAGGCCATCTCGAGATTGAGCCGCGTGGCGACGCACTCGCGGAGACGCAGGACGTCGCGCTCCTGGATGTGGCGACGGTCCTCGCGCAGATGGACGGTGATGCCATCGGCCCCGGCCCGTTCGGCCGCCACGGCGAAGGCGACGGGATCGGGCTCCACGGCGCCACCGGTCGTCGCGGCGGCGGCGCGGTAGCGTGCCTGGCGCACCGTGGCGCAGTGGTCGATATTGACGCCGAGCAGGATCATCGTGGGAAAGCGGAGGAGGAAAAACGAAGCATCGCGCCCGGGAAAACGCGACGCGGAATTTCCCTTTGCGGGCGGGACCTTTCCCCGTTGGCTGCGGGGATGTCCACTCCCTCGCCGAAGCGCGAAAATCTGCTGCTGAATCTCGCGTGCAACATCGCGCTGCCGACGCTCGTGCTCACGAAGTTCAGCGGCGAGGACCGCCTCGGGCCGATGTGGGGCATGGTGGTGGCCCTGGCGTTCCCGTTCGGCTACGGCGTCGTCGACGTCATCCGCCGCCGGAAAACCAATTTCTTCTCGATCGTCGGCATACTGAGCGTGCTGCTGACGGGCGGCCTGAACCAATTGAAGGCGGACGTCTTCTGGTTCGCGGTGAAGGAAGCCGCGGTGCCGACGCTCTTCGGGATCGCGGTCGTGTGGTCGGGTCGGACGAAGCGTCCGCTCGTGCGGGAGCTCCTTTGGAACGAGCAGGTGATCGACACCGCGCGCGTCGACGCGGTGCTGACGGAGCGCAACCAGCACGCGGCCTTCGAGCGGCTGCTGGCGCAGGCGACCAACGGCCTGGCCGTCTCATTCCTGTTGAGCGCGGTGCTGAACTACGGCCTCGCGCGTTACCTGTTGAAGAGTCCGCCCGGCACTGAGGCGTTTAATGCCGAACTGGGGCGGATGAACCTGCTCAGCTGGCCGGTGATCGTGCTCCCGTACATGGTAGTAACGATGTTCGTGCTCTGGCGGCTGCTGAACGGCTTCACGCAACTGACCGGCCTGCAGTTGGAGGAGGTCTTCCACGGCGCGAAGAAGGAACCGGCCGCCGCGGACACACCGGCCAAGAACTAACCGGGACGATCCGCACTGCTATCTCTGCCGCAGTGTTTTCCGGCGCGTATTTTTAAGCGGCGAGCTTGGACGGAGTGAGGGGGGGGCCGCGGATAACTCAGATATCACAGATTTGGCGCCGCTGGCCTCAAAGTTCTTCCCAGTCTTCCTGTTCCACTCCGCCTGTTCGCTCGGTCATTCGGAAGCGCCGAACGCCCTGCGGCCTTCATCTGCGCCATCTGAGAAATCCGCGGTGAAAAACGCGGAGCGAGTCGCTGGCAGGTATATCAGCAAAGGCCGGGGTCAGCGACCCCCAGCTACACCAAGCCAGGTTCATCCGTGTCCATCTGTGTTTATCCGTGGTTGAACTCTCGCGGAGCTGTTGGGCAAAGCGTCACGATCCCACAGCTGGAGTACTTGGATAAACCCCTTCGGTCACGGCTCCGCCGCGCGGCGAGGCTCGCGCCGATCAGGCGCGTTTTTCCATCGGCACAAAGTCGCGCTTCACGTTGCCGGTGAAGACCTGACGCGGCCGGTAGATCTTGTTCTTCGGGTTGGACGCGACCTCTTTCCAGTGGGCGATCCAGCCCGGCATGCGGCCGATGGCGAACATGACGGTGAACATGTTCTGCGGGATGCCGAGGGCGCGCATGATCAGGCCGCTGTAGAAGTCGACGTTGGGATACAGCTTGCGCGACAGGAAGTACTGGTCGCTCAAGGCGGCGTCCTCGAGGCGACGGGCAATGGCGAGCAGCGGGTCGTCCTTGATGCCGAGGCTGGCGAGCGCCTTGTCGAAGCTAGCCTTGATGATCTTCGCGCGCGGGTCGTAGTTGCGGTACACGCGATGGCCGAAGCCCATGAGGCGGTGGCCGGCCTTGCCGGAGCGGGCCGACTCGATGAATTTGCTGCCGTCGTCGCCTTCGGCGTGGATGCTCTCGAGCATCTCGATCACGGCCATGTTGGCGCCGCCATGGAGCGGACCCCAGAGCGCGCAGACACCGGCGGCGACGGAGGCGAACAAGTTGGCGCCGGACGAGGCGACCATGCGCACCGTCGACGTGGAGCAGTTCTGCTCGTGGTCGGCGTGGAGGAGCAGGAACAGGTTGAGCGCCTGGGCGACCTCGGGCGTGCAGACGTAGTCCTCGTACGGCTGCGAGAACATCATGTGCAGGAAGTTCTCGCAGTACGGCAACGTGCGCTTCGGGTAGATGTACGGCAGGCCGCGGCTCTTGCGGTACGACATCGCGGCGATCGTGCGGACCTTGGAAATGGCGATGGCCGAGGCCTCCTCGAAGTTGGCGAGGTCCTCCTGCACGCGGTTCGTGGCCAGATGCGGATAGTAGCAGCCGAGCGAATTGAGCAGCGCCGACAGGATCGCCATCGGGTGCGAACCCAGCGGAAAACCCTCGAACAGGTGGTCCATCGCCGCGTGCACCGGAGAGTGCAGCCGGAGCAGATCGCCGAAGTGGCGCCGCTGCTTCGCGTTGGGCAACTCGCCGTGGATGATCAGATAGGCCGTCTCGACGAAGGACGAGTGCTCGGCCAGTTGCTCGATCGGATAGCCGCGGTAGCGGAGGATGCCGGCGTCGCCGTCGATGAAGGTGATGCCGCTCGTGCAGGAGCCAGTGTTACCAAAACCGTCGTCGTACGTGATGTACCCCGTCTGCGCGCGAAGGTTGCGCACATCGATCGCCTTCTCGCCCTCAGATCCGACCATGGTCGGGAGGATGAATTCTTTGCCTTCAAGTTTCAGGACGGCGTCGTTGGCCATGGGGATAAAAAGTTTCGGCAGCTTGGCGCGTGCCATCTCAACGTTGCACGCCCAAGCTGGGTCGCCAGAAGGAAATTAGTTCCGCCGCCGAGTCGGAGAACGGAATCTTAAGCCGAAGCCCGGGATGGCTTACGCGCTGGCGACGAAGTTGGCGTAGATGCGCAGGCCTTTCGCCTGGCTCTTTTCGGGGTGAAACTGCGTCGCGAACACGCGGCCGCGGCCGATCGCCGCGCAGAACTTCCCGCCGTAATCGCACTCCGCGAGCACCAGCGCGGGATCCGCCGGCACGCAGTGGAAGCTGTGCACGAAGTAGAACGCCTCCCCTTCCCTCGCGAGCCCCACCGCCAGCGGCGAACCGGGTTGTGTGAAGCGGACCGTGTTCCAACCCATGTGCGGGACCTTGTACTCCGGCGGACGCCGAAACCGCACCACCCGGCCGGGAAACACGCCCAGGCCCGCGATGTCTCCTTCTTCCGAGTGCTCCAGCAGAGCCTGCATCCCGAGACAGACCCCAAGAAACGGACGATCCTCCGCGATCCAACGGCGCACCACCGCGTCGAGTCCGGAGGCCCGGAGCGACGCCACGCAATCGCGCAACGCACCGACGCCCGGCAGCACGAGCCCGCGGGGCGCGGGCGCGGCCGCTTCCGCCGGATCCCGCACCACGCGCACGCCGGCGCCCACGGCCTCGAGCGCCTTGGTGACGCTGCGGAGATTGCAAATCCCGGTGTCGATCACCGCGATGGACGGCGGAACACCCGCCGCCGCTGGTACGGCGCCTGCCATGCGCGGGGCGCTCAGAGCCGGCCCTTGGTCGAGGGCAGCAGGTCGGCCGCACGCGGCTCGATCTGCGTGGCGATGTCGAGCGCGCGGGCGAGTCCCTTGAAGATCGCCTCGGCCACGTGGTGGGGCTCCTCCCCGTAGACCAGGTGCACGTGGAGATTGGCGCCGAGGGCGTTGCTGAACGCCCGGCAGAATTCCTTCACGAGCACGATGTTGAAGTCGCGCACGAACATGGTCGGCGCCTCGGCCTCGTAGACGAGGTGCGGCCGGCCGCCGACGTCCACCACGACGCGGGCCAGCGACTCGTCCATCGGCAGCAGGAAAAATCCATAGCGACGGATGCCGATCTTGTCGCCCAGCGCCTCCTTGAAAGCCTGCCCGAGCACGATGCCCACATCCTCGACCGTGTGGTGGTAATCGACGTCGGTGTCGCCCTTCGCCTTCACCTTGAGGTCGAAGAGACCATGCTTCGCGAACAGCGTCAGCATGTGGTCGAAGAACGGCACCCCCGTGTCGATCTGCGCGGCGCCGCGACCGTCGATCGCGAGCGACAGCGTGATGTCGGTCTCCGCCGTGCGGCGGGTGATGGCGCTCACGCGCCCGGATTTCTTTGCCATGCGTCGAGGGTTTCGCTGAGGACCCGCATCTCCGGATCGGTGCCGACCGTGATGCGCAGGAAAGGGGCGGTCAAGGCGTGGCTCGGGAAGTGACGGACGAGCACCTTGCGCGCACACAGGAAGTCATAGGCGGCGCGCGCCACCTGCGGGCCGGTCGACCCGCGGGCTTCCCGCGGCTCGGTGAAAACGAAATTGGCCTGCGACGGGTAGGTGAACCACCCCCGGCGTCCGTTGAGATCGGCCAGGAAACGATCGCGGGTGGCCTTCACGCGCGCGACGTTGCCGCGGAGATGTTCCTCGTCGCCCACCGCGGCGAGCGCAGCCGCCTGGGAGAGGCGGTTGACGTTGTAGCTGTCGCGCAGCCGGTCGAGCAGACCGATTACCCCGGAGTCGGCGAGCGCGTAACCCACGCGGATGCCGGCGAGAGCGTAGGCCTTGGAAAGCGTGCGGGTGACAACCAGCCGCGGGTGACGCGCGAGCAACGGCACCGCGTCGGCCTCCGCGAACGGCGCGTAGGCCTCGTCGACCACCAGAATGCCCGGGAAAGCCGCCAACACGCGCTCAAGGTCGGCGTTGGCGAAGGCGACACCCGTCGGCGCGTTCGGCGAGGTGAGGAACAGGATGCGAGCCCGGGAGGCGGCGAGCTGCTCGACCGGCAGCCGCATCGAACGGTCAAACGGGATGATCTCCGACGCGCCGTCCTGCATGCCGACCAGCACGGGATAGAGGGAATAGCTCGGAACCGTGTACCCCGCCGCGGCGCTTCCGCCGCAGAACGCCCGCACGAGGAGATTAAGGATGTCATCCGAACCATTGCCGATGCAGACGTTTTCCGGAGCGACCCCGTGGAGCCGAGCGACCGCCGTCCGCAGCGGCGCGCTGGCGGGATTCGGGTACAGCCGCAGCGACGCTCCGTCCTCGTCGATCTCACGCCGCAGCGCCTCCGCGACGCGCGGGCTCGGCGGGTACGGACACTCGTTGGTGTTGAGCTTCACCCAGCCGGATTCCAACGGCTGGAGTCCCGGCGTGTAGGCGTGGAGCTTCGCGACGTGCGGCAGGGCGAGATCGGAGGGCGACATACGCGGCGGAAGGGTGATGTTCGCGACCGGGCACGCCTGGGGCCAATCAAAATCAGGGAGTGCCGCCCGCGGCCGCGGCGGGTGCGGGGAGGGCGTTGAAACGTTCCTTCTCCTCGTCGCGTTCGAGGTAGGGCACGCCCTTCTCCAGCCACTCGGGCGCCGGCGCGCCCTTCAGGTAATGGTCGAAGAACTGGCGCATCCGCTGCGACCAGTCCTTCTGGTTGGCGCGGCGGCGCAGGCCGTGGAATTCGCCGTTGTAATTGAAAAGCCAGGCCGGCTTGCCGTGGCGCCGCAGCGCGAGAAACAGCTCGATACCCTGCTGCCACGGCACCGCGTCGTCGTTGTCGTTGTGCAGAATGAGCAGCGGCGTGGTGATTTTCTCGGCCTGGAAGACCGCGGAATTGTCGAGATACGCCTGCGTCGCGGCGTGGAGCGGACGACCGATCCGGCTCTGGCCCGTCTCGTATTGGAACTGACGCGCCAGGCCGCTGCCCCAGCGGATGCCGGAATAGGCGCTGGTCATGTTGCCCACCGGGGCGCCCGCCTCCGCCGCGCGGAACCGTCCGGTCTGCGTAAGCATGTAGGCGATCTGGTAACCGCCCCACGAGTGGCCCTGGATGCCGACCGCGGCCGCGTCCACGTAGCCGCGCGCGAGGAGCGCATCGAGCGCCGGCAGCACGCAACCGAGCGCGCTCGGCCCGGGTTTTCCCGTCTCGTACACAATGTCCGGCATGAACACGACGTACCCGTTGCTCGTGTACCACGCGGGGTTGATGCTCGTGCCCGGCGAGGGGTTCACAAACGTGTGCACGTTCGGCGAGAGCCGTTCGTAGATGTAGACGATCGCGGGATATTTCCGCGCCGGATCGAAATCCGCCGGCTTGTAGACGGCCGCCTGCAGCTCGCGGCCCGCGGCGGAACGGAACGACAGCAACTCCGAAGATCCCCAGGCGAAGGACTGCTGCTGGGCGGCACCGTCGGTCAGGCGACGGGGCGCGGAGAAGCCGGAGTCCGTGACATGGACATCCGGATACGTGTCGAAACGCGAGGTCGTGAGCAGGAGGACATCCGCCTCCGCCGCCCGGCCGACGTACCGGTGGCTGGCGTCACTCCAAAGCAGCCGCGACGGGGGCGTCGCCGCCACGAAGTCGGTTCGGTAAAAACCCGTGGCACGCGTTTCCTCGCTCTCGCCACGGAGGGTCAACGGACGCCCCGGGTCGATACCGCGCTCCTCGTCATCCTCCTCCGCCGGTTCGATACGCTGCACGCGCAGAACCGTCCGCGTCGCGCGGCCGTGGCCGGCGGTCAGGTTGCGGGCAGGCCGGCCGTCAACCGCCAGTTGCCATACGTCGTGGCGATCATACGCGAGAAACGACGCGCTATCCTTGGTCCAACCCGCCGCGCCATGCGGCGAGGGCGGCGCGGGACGGTCGTCGTCCTCGTTGTGAAACGCCGCGGGGACGTTCGTGGTGAGCGAGCGGATCGCGCCGCTCGCGGTGTCGAGCACGTGCCAGTGCCGCTCACGGTAGAATGCGGCCCATTTGCCGTCGGGCGACCAGTTCATCGCGGATCCGCCCTCGTTCCGCAGCTTCTCGATCACCCGGCGCCGCGCACCCGTCGCGCCATCGACGAGGTAAACGTCGGTGAAGCGGCCGTCATGGTCCGCCAGGTGCCGGTAGGCGCGGTCGTCGTAGCCGATGACCCGCGCGCCGTCGCTGGTCGAAACCGTCGCCAGCGCCTCATCACCCAGTTGCACATAGGCGCGGGAGGCCAGGTCGAGCGCACCGCGGTAACTGCGGTTGCGGTCCTGCCCGGCGCGCACCTTCTGCGTGCTTTGGAGCGGGCCGTCGCGCCAATGCCAGATGTCGGCCGTGACCTTGTCCTCCGGCGGCGGAGCCTCGGCTCCCTCCGGCCGTCCCGGTTTCGCCGGAGCGGCGGCGCCAACGTAGAGTTTCCGGCCGTCCCGCGAGAACGCGGGCGACGCGTTGCCGCTCACGACCTTGCCCTCCGGCCATCCCGCCACGCCCGCCGCGAGGAGTTCCTCCGCGCGTTCCGCGCCGCGGCGCCAGTGGTAAACCTTTTGACGCACTTTGTCGCGCGATCCGCCGGCCGTGTCGCGATCGCTCAGGAACACCACCTGCGTCTGCTCGCGGTCCCAAGTCATTTTGGTGTACTTGCCCGCGCCCGACAAAAGCGTGACCGGAGCCGCGATGTCTCCCGGAGTCACCGCGTAGACACCGTTTTCGGTCTTCGTCCGCGCCGACACCGCGTAGAGCAACGAGCGCCCATCGCGTGCGAACGAGTACTCGGCCACCGCGGCGAAGGTGCGCTCACTCCCGTCCTCCAAATTCCGCAACACAAGGTCGGATCCGAACGAGGACCCTGCGCTGGCGCCACCGCCCTGCCCGGCCGTTCCGCCACTTCCGCCACCGCCTTTCTTGCGCGGCGCGGCGTCGTCGGGCGCGGCTGGTTTGGTCTCACCGGAGGCCGCCGGCTTGGCAGGCTCGGGCGGGGACTCCTTTTGATAAGCGACCCAGGAGCCACCGCGGGCGGGGACCTGGAATCCTTTCACGTCGGCCACGCGAGTGACCTCGCCGTCGGCGAGCCGCACGAGGATCAAGCCGCCCTTGGGCATCTCCTCGGGCTTCTTTTTCTCCCGCCGGGCGCGCGCGGTTTCCTCCTGGGAGGGAAAGCTGGAGGCGACGACGAAGCGGCCGTCGCCGGTGAACGCGATCCGGATGTTGCGGCGCGGCGGCGGCGCCTCGGGATTCTGGTTCTCCTCCGCCACCGCGGGCGGCGGGGGCTGGGTGCCCACCGGCACGCGGATCTCCCGGGTGCCCGCCACCTCGCGCACCACGAGATCGCCGTCGGCGTCCTGCGGCATGAACGAGTACGCCAGCCAGCGTCCGTCGCGCGACAATTGCGGCGTCGCGATGGAGCGCCACGCGTCGAAATCCCGCGGCTCGAGGGGGCGCCGCGACGTTTGCGCCAACAGCGCAACGCACAGCACCGGGCAGATCAAAACCAACCAACGAAGGCGCGCGGGGGAGAGCATGGCCCCACCGTGGCGCCCGCCCCGCGCCGGCGGCAAACGCAAACGCGGCCGGCCGCCGCCCTACTGCGCGCGGAGGCGGACGGAACGCCCGTGGGCGTCGAGCCGCTCCATCGCCGCGAAGGCCGAGACTGCAGGCTCGGCCTTGCGCACGCTGGTTCGTTCATACCGCACCAGGCTTGTGCGGCGCATGAAATCGGCGACCCGGAGCCCGCTGAAAAAACGGCCGGCCCGTCCGGTGGGCAGGACGTGACTCGGTCCCGCGACAAAGTCGCCCAGCGCCGTCGGCGTGAAGTTGCCCGTCATGATCGCCCCGGCGGTCGTGATGGCGGACGTCAGTTTCGCCGCCGCCTTGTCCGCCACCATCAACTGAAGGTGCTCCGGGGCGACGTAGTTGGCGACCTCCGCCGCCTGGTCCAGACCCGAGACCTCCGCGACCAAGAAACCCTTTTCCAAAACCGCACGCGTCTTGTCGGCCCTCGGCAACGACGCCAGCTGCTCCTGGACGGCGGCCACCACCTCGGTGACGATCGCGGCGGAGGTGGAGACGAGGTAGATTTTCTCACGACCCGAGCCGTGCTCGGCCTGCGCGAGCAGGTCCGCGGCCACGAAGTCCGGCCGGGCGGTCTCGTCGGTGATGATCATCACCTCGCTCGGACCCGGCAGCGAGTCGACCCCGACCGTGCCGAAGACCTGGCGCTTCGCCTCGCAAACGTAGGCGTTGCCGGGACCAAACACCTTGTCGACCGCCGGGATCATCGTGGTGCCGTAAGCCATCGCGCCCACCGCCTGCACGCCGCCCACGCGGTAAACCTCGGTGATGCCGAGCAGATCGAGGGCCGCGAGGAGCCCGGGGGCGACCTTGCCCTCGGGGTTGGACGGCGTGAAGACCGCGATCTCGGGGCAACCCGCGATCCGCGCGAGCGTCGCGGTCATCAGTACCGTCGAGACCAACGGCACCTCGCCGCCGGGCACGTACAAACCCACGCGCCGGATCGGGTCGAATTTCTCGCCCACCGTGGCGCCGTGGGTGTTACGCGCGGTCCAGTCCTCCGGGCGACCGCGCCGATTGAATGACTCGATGCTCGCCCGCGCGGCCTGCAGTGCCTTCCAGTCGGCCGCGGAGATGCGCTTCCTCGCCGCGGCGAGGTCGGCCGCCGGCACCCGGAACTCGCGGCCGCGGAGCTTCGCGCCGTCAAACCGCGCCGCGTAGTACGACACCGCCTCGTCGCCCCGCTGGCGGACGTCCGCCAGGATGGCGGCGACGGAATCGGAGATCTCCTTCGGCACAACCGATCCGCGGCAGAAAGCGGCGAGGTCGTCGGCGAAGGTCTTGGAGGTATGGCGCAGCGCGAGCATGATCCGTGAGGGGACCACGCTGGTTTCCGCCGCGAACACCCGCGAGGATTTTCTCCGGCCGCAACCGCCTGACCCGGTCAGAAGGTGAACTCGACGGACACCGGCAGGTGATCGGAAAGGAGGGAGGCCACGACCTCGCACCGCACATCGGCGCAGCCTTCGGGCAGGAACACAAAATCCAGGGCGCGCCGCGGCATCGGCGACGGATAGGTGCGGCCCGCGACCGGATGCAGGGAGTATTCGCAGTAGTCGGACAAGTGGCTGAGCAACGAAGCCGTGGCGTCGTCGCGTGACCGCGGGTTGTTGAAGTCCCCGCAGATGATCGGAGGGATGGCCCATCGTTTCCCGTGGAGCCGGTGTTTTTCCCGGAGCCAGTCGACGAGATGATCAAGCTGCCGGAGCCTCTGCTGACGGGAGCCGAAATGCAGGTGGAGGTTCACCAGCGGCACGCACCGCCCCGCGACCTCGAGTTCGGCGTAAAGAAAACCCTTCTCCCCGAGCCGGCGCTGGCCGAAGACAACCGTCTCCGCGGACCGGATATCATGACGCGAAAGCAGCGCGTTGCCGTAGGAGAGATTGATGAGTCCGGAGCGACGGTTGTTGATACCGAAGACCGAGTGCGGGAAACGCGTGTGGACGCGGAGGTAGTCGAGGTGGTCGAAGTTGCCGGCCCAGCGCGACCGCTCGTCGATTTCCTGCAACGCGACAACATCGGGCTTCAGCCGGTCGAGCAGCGCCGCGATCCGCCGGAGGTTGGCCCGGAGTTTCCGCGGCGTGGTAAGACCCTGGATCGGGTTCAACCCGCGGCCGTGCGCGATATTGAAGGTGAGCAGGCGGAGGCGCGGCATCCGAAGCCAGAAAATGACGCCGCCCGACGGACGCGGCAAGCCGCGCTCAGGGCTTGGCGCCCCGGAGAAAACCACGATCGCCCAGCCACTCGTGGAATCGCGTGATCCACGCGCCCGCGGGACCTTTGTTAGTGTCCCTCACGCCGAAGCCGTGACCGGCGCCGGCGTAAATGTGCAGCTCGGCGGGCGCGCCCGCGCGCTTGGTGCGCAGGTAAAACTCGGCGAGGCCTTCGGAGATGTTTTGCCGATCACCATAGCCCGCGGTGAGGAAAACGGGGGGCGTGGTCTTCGTGATCTCGATGTCCGTCCGCGGCAGGCCGCCGGGGTAAATGAGCCCGTAGAAATCGGGCCGCGCGTCGAGACGGTCGATGGAATCCGCCGCGGAGGCGGTGCCCGAGCCCGGACGGGTGGCGGCAAGCAGAGCGACTTCCCCGCCGGCCGAAAATCCGATGATGCCCACCGCCGCGGGGTTCACACCCCACTCCGCCGCCCGCGCGCGCACGAGACGCACGGCGCGTTGAGCGTCACCCAGCGCGTCGCGATCCACCGTGTAGGGCTGGGGCGTTCCCGCCGGCGTCGCGTCGTCCTTGGCGAGGCGATATTTCAAAACGAACGCCGCGACTCCCCGCTCGGCCAGCCAACGCGCCACGTTCCAACCTTCGTGCTGAATCGCGAGCCGCGCATGACCTCCGCCCGGAGCGACGATCACGGCGCAACCCGTGGCCCGGCCCGATTCGGGCAGGTAAACGGTCAGCGAAGGCGCGTGAATGTTCGAGACGTTCGACCCCGCGATCTTCTCGGGCTCGGCTTGCCGTGCCGCCGAGCCGGGCGCGCCGGCGTACCACAGCGTCACAACGGGAGCAGGATCGGCCGCCCGCAGCACCCCGACGGCCAGACAGAACGCGGCGAACCGAAGGTGCATCGGGCCGAAGGTCGCTCAGGAACCGCCCTTGGCGGCCGGTTTCGCGGCAACATCCGGACCGGGCGCGGCATCGCCGCGCTTCTCCTTTTCCCGGCGGACGCGTTCGCGCATCTCCTGATGCATCTTGTCCAACTTCAAGCGCTGCTCCGGCGTGAGCAGCGCCGCGACGTCCTCGTACATGCGCTCGGTCGTGCGCGTGGTGTCGGCCAAGTGCTCCCGCTGCATGCGCTGCAGGTCCGCGGCCGCGCGCGCGACGATCGGCGTGATGGCCTTCTGCTGCTCCGCGGTGGGATTCAGCCGCTGGGTGAACTGCCGCATGAGCTGCGGGTAAATGCGTCCGCTTGGTTCCTTGCCAGCCTGCTTGCCCGCCTTGGCGGGACGATCGGCCAGGCGAGCCGAGCGGGCCGTGAAAACGCCGCCAAAGACGGCGCCCGCGATGAAGACGCCGACGAACGCGAGAACGACTTTCCAGGGGCGGTCCATCTCAGTCGACCAAAGCCAGCACCACGGAAACCGTGTCGTTGAGCGCGAGCAGATCGTCACCCGTGCCGGGGCCGAAGCCGTCGGCGAATCCGAGCGCGAGGCTCAGACCCGCGACGAGGCCGGCGAGCGCCAGCGCCCGCAGGGCGAAAGCCTCGATCAGCGCCGGCGCTTCCGCGCGGGCGGCGAGACCGAGGGCGGCCACGCGCGTCGCGAAGCCGAACGGGGCGCTGTCCGGTGACACCTCACCCGACGCGCGGGTGGCGCGAACGAGCCGCGACCACGCGGGAAAATAATCTGACGATGCGGGTCTCATGATTTTTCCTTCCTCCGTAACTCCTGAAAAAGCTTCTGCAACTTACGCCGGGCACGGAAGGCCCGGACCTTGACGAGCGACTGATTCCAACCGGTGACCGCCGCGATGTCGGCGATGCTGCGCTGCTCGAGGTCGAGCATGCGCACCACGAGCTGATCCTCGGGCTTCAACTGGGAGAGCAACTTGTGGACCAGTTCGCGCGCGGCCAGCGCGTCATTGGCGGCGACCTCGTTCTCGGAGGTCAAAACCGCATCCAGCACCTGCGCCTCGCTCTCCGAGAGATCGGCCCAGCGGAATTCCGGCCGCCGGCGTTGGGCGCGCAGGTGGTCGATACACGTGGTGACCGCGATGCGGGACACCCAATGCGTGAAGGGCACGGCCCCCTGATACTGTGCCAGGCGCGAGAACATCTTCAGGAATACCTCCTGGCACAGGTCTTCCTCGGCGACCCGCCGCGGCAAATGCGAACGCACGATGCGGACAACCAAAGGATAGAGGTGATCCACCAATTCGCGCGCCGCCTGCTGATCGCGCCGGCGCACGCGATCGAGGCACGCCGCCAGGTCGATGGGCGGCGGGTCGGCGGCGTCAGGCATCCAGCCATGGAGGCAAGGGCGATCACGACAGGCAAGACGTGCCTTGGTGGGGTGGGTTACAGTCGCGGGGCGCGTGGTTCGCCTCGTGAAAATGTCGTGCGACGCGTCCGCGCGGGTCGCGCCGGCCGGCCCGGCAGGCCCGGCAGGCCCGGGACCTTGACTTCGCCCCGCGGCCGCCGCTACCTCTCCGCGCCCATGGCAACGCGGCCGCAAGCCCTCCGACTTACGAGCGCGCACGACCTTTGAAGCGCCGCCTCGCGGCGGGTCGTGCGTAAGTGCTTTTCCGTCCGGCGAGAGCGCCGGACGCTCCCTTGGAAGCCGGCCGGAGCGACCTCCGGTCGAACCGCCGCCAGCCAACAACCAACATTTTTGTCAGTCGATTTACCGGCCATGCAACCCGCCCCCGTCACCAAGTACCGGCCCTTCCCGCCGGTCCATCTCCCCGATCGCCAATGGCCGGGCCGAACGCTGACCCGCGCGCCGCTCTGGTGCAGCGTCGACCTGCGCGACGGCAACCAGGCGCTCGCGCAGCCGATGAGCGTGGACGAGAAACTCGAGTACTTCGCGATGCTCGTGCGCATCGGCTTCAAGGAGATCGAGGTCGGCTTCCCGAGCGCTTCCCAGATCGAGTTCGATTTCTGCCGCCGGCTGATCGAGGGCGGACTCATCCCCGATGATGTCGCGATCCAGATCCTCTGCCAGTGCCGCGAGGAGCTCATCGTCCGCAGCATCGAGGCGCTCCGCGGGGCGCGCCACGCCGTCTTCCATCTCTACAACTCCACGTCACCCGCGCAGCGCCGGCATGTGTTCAACGCGTCACGCGAAGACATCCGCCGCATCGCCGTGCAGGGCACCGAGTGGGTGAAACGCCACTCCGCCCCGCTTGTTGCGGCCGGCACGCGCCTGCGCTTCGAGTATTCCCCGGAAAGTTTCACCAGCACCGAGCTCGATTTCGCCCTCGAGGTTTGCGAGGCCGTCACCGACGCGTGGCAGCCGACCGTCGACGACAAGATCATCCTCAACCTCCCCGCCACGGTGGAGTACGCCACGCCCAACGTGCACGCCGACCAGATCGAGTGGATGTGCCGCCACCTCACGCGGCGCGACCGCACCTTGGTTTCCCTTCACACCCACAACGACCGGGGCACCGGCATCGCCGCCACGGAGCTCGCGCTGCTCGCGGGCGCCGACCGCGTCGAGGGCACGCTCTTCGGCAACGGCGAACGCACCGGCAACCTCGACGTCGTCACCGTCGCGCTGAACCTCTACACCCACGGCATCCATCCGGGCCTGGACTTTGGCGACATCAACGGCATCCGCGAGGTCTACGAGCGCTGCACCCGCCTCGAGGTGCCGCCGCGCCAACCCTACGCTGGAGAGCTCACGTTCACCGCGTTCAGCGGCTCCCACCAGGACGCCATCAAGAAGTCGTGGGCCGCCCAGAAAACCGGCGAGCCGTGGGACGTGCTCTACATCCCGATCGACCCGGCCGACATCGGCCGCAGCTACCGCGCGATCATCCGCATCAACGCCCAGTCCGGCAAAGGCGGTGTCGCCTACGTGCTCGAGAACGAGTTCGGCTACTCTTTGCCGAAGGCCATGCACAAGGAGATCGGCCGCATCGTGAACGACGTCGCCGACGCCAAGGGCACCGAGCTCCCGCCGTCCGAAATCCTCGAGGTATTCCGCCGCGAGTACCTCGACCGCACCGCGCCCGTCGCGATCCGCCACTTCAAGAGCACGGAAAGCGACAGCGCGGTGACCTGCGAGGCGGAGCTGACGATCGACGGGGCGACCCACCGCCTCTCCGGCTCGGGCAACGGACCGATCGATGCCTTCACCCGTGCGCTCGCCGCGACCACCCTGCCGCGCGTCGAGGTGCTCAGCTACGCCGAGCACTCGCTCGGGCAGGGCTCCGAAGCCCGCGCCGTCAGCTACATTCAGATCCGCACCGACCGCGGTCAGTCGCTCTTCGGCGCCGGCATCGACACGAACATCGAGCTCGCCTCCATCAAGGCGATCATCAGCGCCCTCAACCGCGCCCTCGCGCGGAGCTGAGCGGCATCGGCGCGGTTGACGTCCTCGACGACGGACACGGGAATGGCGGCAAACCCCGCCGCCCGTGAACCGCCGCACCGCGCTCGCCCTGCTTTCGACCACCCCGCTGATCGTCCGCCCGCGCCTCCTCGCGACCGACGCCGGCTGGCGGCCGCTGTTTGACGGAAAGTCGCTGGCGGGCTGGAAGCCCACGGCGAAATCACCGCACAGCAAGGCCAGCGGCAACCGCACCGGCGGGCGCTGGGTGGTCGAGGACGGCGCGATCAGCGGCAGCCAGGACACGCCGCGCAACGGCGGGCTGCTGCTCACCACCGAGGAGTTCGGCGACTGCGAGGTCTCGCTCGAGATGCGCAACGACTTCGGGCCCGACAGCGGAATCTTCCTCCGCTGCACCGAGGACGGCCGTGCTTACCAATGCCTGATCGACTACCACAAGGGAGGCACGATCGGCGGCATCCTCGGCGAAGGAATCTGGAAGCGGCGCGGTGAGCGGAACTTCACCTTCGGCGAACGGCCGGAAATCATCACGCTCAACGAGCACCGCCAGCCCTGTCCCATCCGCCCGGAGGCGTGGAGCGGTTTCTGGCGCGTGAAGGGCTGGAACGAGATCCGCGCCCGCATTGTTGGCGACCCGCCGACCATCACGACCTGGGTCAACGGCGTGCAGATATTGACCTTCACCGAACCGGTGTCGCAGCACCCCGCGCGCGGCCACATCGGCCTGCAGGTGCACGGTGGCGCCGGGTTCGAGGGTTTCGTGCGCTACCGCAACCTCCGCGCGCGCCCGCTGTAAGCCGGCGAAGCGAAGCCGGGCGTGGACTGTCCGGACCGTCGTTCCGTTGTCGCGCGACACCGGGGCCGCCGTACTTTCCCCGCATGCGCCGCCCCACCCTTTCCGCGCTCCTGCTCATCCTCAGCCTTGTCGCCGGAGCTGACGCCGCCGGCTCGCCCTGGCCCGAGATCACCCGCGAGAAAAAACCGTGGACGCGCTGGTGGTGGCCGGGCAGCGCGGTGGACCGCGCGAGCCTGACGGCGCAATTGGAGCAGCTGGCCGCCGCCGGCATCGGCGGAGTGGAAATCACGCCGATCTACGGCGCGAAGGGCCAGGAAGCGCGCTACCTCAAATTTCTCTCACCCGAGTGGATGGCGATGCTGGAGCACACGGGGCGTGAGGCGCGCCGCCTCGGGCTCGGCGTCGACATGGCGACGGGGACCGGCTGGCCCTTTGGCGGACCTTGGATCGACGAGGCCCACGCGTTGCAGCGCGCCGTGCTGCGCGACGGCCGCGTGGCGGGCGAGCCGGGCCGCATGCTGGTGAAGCGCGCGGCGCCCGGCGGCGAAGGACTCGTGGTGGACCCTTTCTCCACCGCGGCGCTGGAGCGCTATCTCGCGCCGTTCGACCGGGCCTTCGCGTCGTTCCCCCGCGATCTCGTGCGCGTGCAATTCCACGACTCGTTCGAGTATTTCAACGCGAGCTGGACGAGCCGTTTGCCTGGAGTCTTCCGACAACAGCATGGCTACGATCTGCAGGACTACGCGGCGGAACTGCTCGCCCGCGATCCCGCCACGGTGAAGAGGATCGACGGCGAGACCCTCGCGCGGGTGAAGGCCGACTACCGCGAGACCCTCGGCCAGCTGCATCTCGAGTACTTGCGGGCCTGGGTGGCGTGGTCGCATCGCCAAGGCTGGCTCGTGCGCAACCAGTCGCACGGCGCGCCCGCCAACCTCCTCGACCTCTACGGGGCGGTCGACATCCCCGAGACGGAAATCTTCGGCTCCACCCCCTTCCCCATTCCCGGGCTGCGCCGCGAGGCCGACGAGGTGCGGCACGACCAGGATCTTCCCGAACCGCTCGTGGTCCGCATGGCTTCGTCCGCCGCCCACGTGATGGGCCGTCCGCTGGCCTCGAGTGAAAGCGCGACGTGGTTGCGCGACCACTGGAAGGAGTCCCTCGCCTACGTGAAGCCCGAGCTGGACCGCATCCTCGCCGAGGGCATCAACCACATTTTCTACCACGGCACGGTCTTTTCGCCACAGGACGCGCCTTGGCCGGGCTGGCTTTTCTACGCTTCCACCCAGTTTAACCCCAACAACACGTGGTGGCGCGACTTCGCCGAGCTCAACCGCTACGTGGCCCGCGTCCAATCGGTGCTCCAGCGCGGACGCCCCGACAACGACATCCTGCTGTACTGGCCGGCCGCCGACGTCTGGGACGACGCCAACGGCCTCGCGAAAATGCTCACCGTGCACCACGTCAGCTGGCTAACCGGCGAATCCGTCGGCAGGATCGCGCGAACCCTCGGCGAACGCGGCTATGCCTTCGACTACGTTTCCGACGAACAGCTCGCGGCGACCCGCGTGGAAAACGGCCGGCTGGCGACACCAGGCGCGAGTTATCGCGTGCTGGTCGTGCCCGCGGCGCGCCGGATGCCGGCGTCCACCCTGCGGCAGATCGCCGCCCTCGCGCAGGCCGGCGCCAAGGTGATTTTTGAACGTCTGCCCGACGACGTGCCGGGCCTCGGCCGGCTGGCGGAACGCCGCGCCGAATTCCAGGCCGCGCGCGCGTCGGCAACCAGGGCCGGAGCGACGATCGCGTCAGACCTGGTGGCGGCGCTGGCTCCCGTCGCGCGCCGCGAAGCCCTTGCCGACGCCGGACTGAACTTTGTCCGCCGCGCGACCGAACAGGGACACGATTACTTTGTCGCGAATCTCGGGGCCAGGTCCCACCGCGGCTGGGTGTCGATCGCGGACGCGGCGGACCTGCAGATCATGAGTCCGCTGGACGGTGCCACGGGCATGGCCCAGCGGCAACGGGCGACGGAAGGCGGAAACGCGTTCTTCCTCCAACTCGAACCGGGGGAGTCACTCGTGTTGCGGGCGACGCGCGCGCCCACCGCGGGCATCGCTCCGTGGCCGGTGACCGAGACGGCGGGAGCGGCGGTGCCCCTCGCGGGCGAGTGGCGGGTGGAGTTTATCCACGGAGGCCCGGAACTGCCGCCACCGTTGCAGACCACCACACTGAAGAGCTGGACGGAATTCGGCGGTGAAACCGCGCAACGCTTCGGCGGAACGGCGCGTTACACCCTCGAGTTCGACGCGCCCACCGGCGTAGCCGACGATTGGCGGCTGGAACTCGGCGATGTGCGGGAAAGCGCCCGGGTGGTGGTGAATGGAAAAAACGCCGGCACCGCGTGGAGCGTGCCGTTCCGGTTGAACGTCGGCCCGCTGCTGCGCCCGGGACGCAACCGGATCGAGATCGAGGTCACCAACCTCGCGGCCAACCGCATCCGCGACCTCGACCGCCGCAAGGTGGACTGGAAGGTCATGCGCGAGATCAATTTCGTGAACATCAACTACAAGCCCTTCGACGCCGCGGGCTGGCCGGTGACGCCCTCGGGCCTGCTCGGCCCGGTGACACTCACACCGCTGCGCGTCACCCGCCCGTGAACGGGACTCCGCGCCACAAGCGGGGCGGGAAATCATTTGAGAGAGGCCGCGGGCGCGGCATGGTTGCGAATGTGAGAATCATGCATTCCAGAGGCGGGCCCTGTTGAACGTGGAGACGCTGCGCGTAACACTGGAAATCCTGCTGGTGCTGGGCCTCGTGGCGGCCAACGGCTTCTTCGTGGCCGCGGAGTTCGCGCTGGTGAAGATCCGCGCCAGCCAGCTGCGGCCGATGGCCAAGACGGGCGGCTGGCGGCTCAAGATGGCGCTCTTCGCCACCGCGCACCTCGACGCGGTGCTGTCGTCGACGCAGCTCGGCATCACCCTCACCAGCCTCGGCCTCGGCTGGCTGGGCGAGCCGGTGATCGGCCAGCGGATCGAGCCGCTGCTGGGGCATTTCGGCGTGACGGATCCGGCGGCGGTGAAATCGGTTTCGTTCGCCGTCGCCTTCTCGGTGATCACCTTCCTGCACATCGTGCTCGGGGAGTTGGCGCCGAAATCGCTCGCCATCCAGCGCCCGAAGACCGTCTCGCTCAACGTCGCCGGCCCGCTGGTGATTTTCTACCGGACGTTTTTCCCCTTCATCTGGCTCCTCAACGGCACGGCGAACCGCATCCTGCGGATGATCGGCCTGCAGCCGGCGCGGGAGGGCGAGCACGGGTTCAGTTCGGAGGAACTCGAGTACGTCTTCAGCCAAGCGCGCCACACGCACCCCGGCGACGCGTTGATCAACCGCATCATGGTGAGTTCGCTCCGGCTCCGCTCGGTCACCGCGCAGCAGGTGATGCGCCCGCGCGAGCAGATCGTCGCCCTCTGGCTCGACCGGCCCATGGCCGAGAATCTCCGCCTCGCGCAGACCGCCGGCTTCAGCCGTTTCCCCGTCTGCCGCGGCTCCCTCGACGACGTGCAGGGCATCCTGCTGGTGCGCGAGTGGCTGTGGCAGGGACAGGTCCTCGGTCCGGAGACGTCCTTCGAGCCGCTGATGCGCCCGGCGCTCACCTTCATGCTGAAGACGCCGGTCCACACCATGATCGAGATGTTCCGCAATTCCCGCGTGCATCTCGCCATCGTGCTGGACCCGGAGCTGCGCACGGCGGGGATCGTAAGCCTGGAGGATGTGCTGGAGGAAATCGTGGGCGACATCCGCGACGAGCTCGACATCGGGCGCGGCCCGGTCTTCGAGCGCGACGAGACGGCGATCACGGTGAGCGGCCGCTTCACGATGCGTGAACTGCAGGCCGAGACCGGCTGGACCTTCGAATGGCTGCCGCGCGAGACCGTCGCGGCCTGGGCCGAGCGCAACCGCGGCCAGCCGCTGCGGCGCGGGGACGCGTTCGTCACGGGGGAATTCCGCATCACCGCGACCGAGGTCGGCGCCGAGACCGCGCGCCGTGTGCGCTTCGAACGCCTGCCGGCGGCCGGCGCGTAGGAAAGTTCCGCGCCGGGCCGGACGCATCGCTTGATTTTTGGGGGCGGCCGTTAAACTGGCCGTTTTCCTTTTTCCAAAGCCATGTCCAACACCACGCCGCAGACGTTCGAATTCCAGGCCGAGATCAAGCAGCTGCTCGATATCGTCATCCACTCGCTCTACACAGAAAAGGAGATCTTCGTGCGCGAGCTGATCTCGAACGCGTCCGACGCCCTCGAGAAGCTCCGGCACACGCGGATCACCGAGCAGGACATCCACGACGAGAAGCTGGAGCCGGAGATCAACGTCACGACCGACGACAAGGCGAAGCGCATCACGATCCAGTACTTCGGCATCGGCATGACGCGCGACGAGCTCGTGCGGAACCTCGGCACCATCGCGCATTCGGGCTCGAAGGCCTTTCTCAAGGCCCTCGGCGAGGGTGCGCAGAAGAACAGCAACCTGATCGGCCAGTTCGGCGTGGGTTTTTACTCGGCGTTCATGGTCGCGAAGTCGGTCAAGGTGTACGCGCGCTCGTGGCGGAGGGACGAGCCGGGCCACGTGTGGTCAAGCGAGGGCGCGGGCAGCTACTCGATCGAGCCGAGCGAGGGCGAGCGGCGCGGCGCGAAGATCGTGATCGAGCTGAAGGACGACTGCGCCGAGTTCGCGCAGGACTGGCGGATGAAGGAAATCCTCGAGCGCTACAGCGCGTTCGTGTCGTTCCCGATCAGCCTCAACGGCAAGCGCGTGAACACGGTCCAGGCCCTCTGGTTGCGCAACAAGAACGAGGTCAAGGAGGAGGAGTACACCGAGTTCTACAAGTTCCAGGCCCACGCGCACGACGAGCCGCGGCTGCGCCTGCACTTCAGCGCCGATGCGCCGCTCACGATCAACGCGCTGCTGTTCACGCCGAAGGAAAACACGGAGAAGCTGGGCTTCTCGCGGCTCGAGCCCGCCGTGGCGCTTTATTGCCGGAAGGTGCTGATCGACGCGAAACCCAAGGACCTGCTCCCCGAGTGGCTGCGGTTCCTCAAGGGCGTCGTCGACAGCGAGGACCTGCCGCTGAACATCTCGCGCGAGACGATGCAGGACAAATCGCTCGTCGAGAAACTGAACCGCGTCATCACGAAACGGTTCCTCAAGTTCCTCGAGGAGGAGGCCCGCAACCGGGCGGAGGGTTACGATGCGTTCCACAAGGAATTCGGGATCTTCCTGAAGGAAGGCGCGGCGGTCGACTTCACCCACAAGGAGCAACTGACGAAGCTCCTGCGCTTTGAGTCGTCGCTCACGGAAAAGGGCAAGACGACCTCCTTGGCGGACTACGTGTCGCGGATGAACTCCGAGCAAAAGGAGATTTATTATCTGGTGGGACCGAGCCGCGCCGCGATCGAAAGTGGCCCGTACCTGGAGGGTTTCAAGGCCCGCAACCTCGAGGTGCTGCTGTGTTACGAGGCGGTCGACGAGTACGTGATGAACAACGTGCGCGAGTTCGACGGACGGAAGCTGACCGCCGCCGATCACGCCGACGTGAAACTCGCGGAGTTGCCGACGCCCGAGGGCGCGCTGGGCGAGAAGGAGATCAAGGATCTCTCGACGTGGCTGAAGGACACCCTCGGCGAACGCGTTGCCGAGGTGAAGGCGAGCGACCGCCTCGTCGACTCGCCCGTCCTGGCGCTGAACGCCGACAAGTTCATGTCGCCCCACATGCGCCGGATGATGAAGGCGATGAACCGGGATGGCGCCGACACCCCGCTACGGGTGAACCTGGAGTTCAACCCTCGCCACGCCGTCATCAAACGCCTCTTCGACACGCACACCGCCAACGCGGACCGCGCGAAACTGGTCGCGGAACAATTGCTCGATAACGCGCTGATCGCCGCCGGCCTGTTGGAGGACCCCACCTCGATGGTGGCGCGGCTGAACAAGCTGCTGGAAAGCGTGTAAGGTAGTAAAATACTTATATCCCTGTAGGTCAATTATTAATCGAAAGTATGGCTGCTATGCCATACTTTCGGCTTGAAAGTATGGCTCGCATGCCATACTTTGAAAAAATCATGAAGATGACGATGCACATCGAGGAGGAGGTGCTGGAGCGGGTAATGAAGATCACCGGAGCGCGCACCAAGACGGCCGCGGTGAAAATCGCGCTCAACGAGATGGCGCGGCGTCACAAGATGAAGGAGTTGTTCAGCGCCGGCTTGGGGATGAGTCCCGAGGAACTGCGCAACGCGATCGATCCGGCCTCCTACGCCGTCCCCGACGATCCGGTCCTGATGGTGGCTGAGCCGCCTCCGCCCAAAGATGCCCCCCGTCATCCTGCCGGATAGTAATATCTTCATCGGCGACCTGCGGGCGGGGCGCGATCCGTTCGCTCGCTTCGCCGCCTATCCCGATGAGTGCGAGTTCGCGACGTGCGGTATGGTCGTGACGGAGGTGTGTCGCGGCGTGCGCGACCCGCATCTCCTGCGCCGGGTGCGGGAGCGTTTCGCCGTGATGGTCTACATCCCCACCTCGAACGCGATTTGGGAGCAGGTCGCGCAACTCGCGTGGTCGCTGGATCGCCAAGGCGTCGTTCTGCCCGCGACAGACCTGTTGATCGCCACCTGCGCGCTCCATGTGCGTGCGGCGGTTTTCACGCACGACGCGCACTTCCGCCACGTGCCCGGGCTCGAGGTCATCCGCTCGCTGGAATAACCGCGGCAAGAAAAAAGCCGCCCGGCGGGGCGGCTTTCGGGAAATCGGGAAAAATCCGCGGGCTCAGGGCAACACGCGCACCTTGATGTTCCGGTACACGACCTTGCTCTCCGGGTCATGGCCCTGGATGGCGAAGGTGCCGCTGGAGAGCATCCGGCCCTTCATGTTGGGCGGCGGCGCGGGCGGGGTGGGCTCGGTGAAATCGACGATCTGCTTCCCGTTCACGAAGGTCTGGATGCGCTTGCCCTCGACCCGCACGACCATCGTGTACCACTCGCCGTCCTTGGCCGGGGCCTCGAGGTTGTCCTTGATGGCGTAGAGGCCGGCGCCCTTTTTCACGTCCTTGTGGGTGTTGTTCACCTGCACCTCGTAGCCTTTGTCGGGCCATCCCGTTTCCTGGTAGGCGGTGTGGATGTAGACCCCGGAATTGGCCTTCGGGAAGGTCTTGATCTCGAGGCTGAGCTCGAAGTTGCGGAAGTTGGCGCCGTTGACGGCCCCGGTGTAGAACAAGTGCGAACGCTTGCCGAAGACGACGAGCTCGCCGTCCTGCACGGAAAACGTGCCCTGATTCTCGCTGGCCTTCCAGCCGCCGAGGGATTTGCCGTCGAAGAGGAGCTGCCAGCCGGCGGATTTGTCCGCCGCGGAGAGCGTGTTATGAGGAGCGGCGGCGGCGAGCCGCGCACCGAGGAGGACCGCGAGCAACGAGAGGGTCAGGATGGGTTTCATGCGTGGATTCGGGGTGAGACGGCGAAGCTAGAACGGCCGTTCGGCGCGGGGCGAGCACGGATCAAGGGCACCACACCGATGCCGGAGGCCGCCCGGCCGCGGACCTAAATCCGCGCCCGCGCAGGGCGGCGTTTCCAGACCTGGTAGACGATGGCGTAACCGACGACCCCGCCGATGATGCCGACCACCGCGGAGCCGAGGGAGAGCGAGATCGCGGCGTCGCCCGACAGCAGTCCGCTCGTCTCCTCCGTGACTCCCTGCCACACCTGCGCGAAACCCCGGCCGCGCACCAGTTCCCCGGCGAAATAGCAGACCGGCAGGTGCACGGGCGCGGTGAGCGGCGTGGAGAGGAACTGCAGCGCGATGCAGAGGAGAAGATTTCCGCGTACAAGCAGCGCGGCGATCGTGGCGAACACCGACTGCAGCGGAAGAAAGGGCACGACGGTGATGGGAAAACCGACCAGCCACGCGCAGGCCAGCGAGTGGGGCGTCGGCAACCAGAGCTCCTTCGCGAGGAGGCGATCGCCGAACCAGCGGTGAAGCCGGGTGCCCCGCATGTGCCGCCGCGATAGTTTCTGGCGGTGGAGCCAGCGAAGGGTTTTCAGCGGGAGCCGCATGGGGTGAAGGACGGGCGGCGACCGTAGGAGCCGACGCGGGCAATGCAAACGGAAGAGAGCGCGCCCGCGGCAAATTCGGATTGCGGCAGTTTGGAGCGAAGGCACGCTCCCGACCGCCCCTTTTCCGTGGAAACCGCGCGTCGCGATTTCCGTCATCCAGTCAGTCCCCCCAACCCATGATGTCAGCCCGCCTCCTCCTCGCGTCCCTGCTGCTTCCCCTTGCGGCCACCGCCGCTCAGCCGCCCGCCGGCTTCACCCCGTTGTTCAACGGGAAGGACCTGAAAGGATGGCGCGGTGGCAGCACGTTCGACCACCGCAAGCTGCTCGCGATGCCTGCGGCCGAGCGCGACGCGCAGATCGCGAAGTGGAACGCCAGCATGCTCGCGCTCAAGGACGGCAAGCCGCACTGGCGCGCCGAGGACGGCGTGCTCTTCAACGACGGCCAGGGCGACTACGCGACGACGGAGAAGGACTACGGTGACTTCGAGCTCATGCTGGACTTCAAGCTCGCGCCGGGTGCCGACTCCGGCGTGTACCTCCGCGGCGTGCCGCAGGTGCAGATCTGGGATTTCACGATGCCCGATCCCAAGGGCCACGGCTACGCGCTCGGTTCCGGCGGGCTTTGGAACAACACCAAGGGCACCCCGGGCCGCGATCCGCTGGTGAAGGCCGACCAGCCGGTCGGCGAATGGAATTCCCTGCGCGTCCTCATGGTCGGCAGCCGCGTGAGTGTGTGGCTGAACCAGAAGATGGTCGTCGACCACGCGATCCTCGAAAACTACTACGACAAGAACGACAAGAAGCTGAAGGCCGACGAGCGGCACCCGGTGCCGGCGCATGGGCCGATCCAATTGCAGACGCACGGCGGCGCGACCCATTGGCGCAACCTCTACATCCGAGAGATCGGAGCTGACGAGGCGAACCGCCTGCTCGCGGCGCGCGGCGGCGAGGGCTTCAAGCCGATCTTCAACGGCCGCGACCTCAGCGGTTGGGCGATCGAGGAAAAAGGCGGCAACAAGACGGCCGGCGACGTGATGGAGGTGAAGAACGGCGTGATCGTGTGGCGCAACGGCAAGGGCGGCACGCCTTATTGGAATGATGAGCTCTCCGACTTCCAGGCGCGGCTCCGCTTCAAGATCCCGCCCGGCGGCAACAACGGCCTCGCCATCCGCTATCCCGGCAAGGGCAACACCGCCTACGACGGCATGACCGAGCTCCAGATCATCGACGAGAACTACTACGCCGCCCGCAAGCAGCCCGACAAGAAGCTCGACCTGCGCCAGTACCACGGTTCCGCGTACGGCATGGTGCCCGCGGCGCGCGGCTACCTCCGCCCGAGCGACCAGTGGAACTTCCAGGAGATCACCGTGAAAGGGTCCACCCTCCGCGTGGAGCTTAACGGCAGCGTGATCCTCGACACCGATCTTTCGAAGGTCGACCTCACCACGGTGATGGGCAAGTCGCCCCACCCGGGGAAGGACCGCAAGAGCGGCTTCTTCGGTCTCGCCGGCCACACCGATCCGGTGGAGTTCTCCGATCTCACGATCCGCAAGCTCTGACCATGCTGCGTCGCGAATTTGTCCGCTCGTCCGCCGCCCTCGCGGCGATCACCCCGCTTGCGGCGGGCGCCGCGGAAAAACCGAAACGGAAGCTTCGCAAGGGCTACATGTTCGGCGGCCTCCGCCCCAACGCCAAGAACGGCGGCTCCCTCGTCGAGCGCTTCAAGCTGCTCAAGGAGGCCGGCTTCGACGGCGTCGAGGTGAACGGCGCGATGGACCAGAAGGAGGTCCTCGCCGCCCGCGACGCCGCGGGTCTCGAGATCCCGAGCGTCGTGATCCACAACCACTGGACGCACCCGATCACCTCGCCCAATCCGACGGCGCGTGAAACCGGGCTGGAGGGCCTCCGCCAAGGGCTGCGCGACGCCAAGGCCTACGGCGCGAGCTCCGTGCTCTTCGTGCCGGGCGTCGTCAACCAGGAGACTTCCTACGCCGACGCCTAGCCGCGCGCGGTCGAGGGCATCCGCAAGGCGATCCCGCTGGCCGAGGACCTCGGCGTGGCCATCGCGATCGAGAACGTCTGGAACAAATTCCTGCTCAGCCCGCTCGAGGCGGCGGCGTTCGTCGACCAGTTCAAGACGCCGGCGGTGAAGTGGCACTTCGACGTCGGCAACGTGGTCGACAGCGGCTGGCCGGAGCAATGGATCCGCATCCTCGGCCCGCGGATCGTGAAAATCCACGTCAAGGAATTCAGCCGGAAGCTGCGCGACAAGGAGGGCCCCTACGCGGGCTTCCGGACCGAGCTCTTCTCCGGCGACAGCAATTGGCCCGCCGTGGTGTCCGCGCTCGACGCGGTCGGCTACTCCGGCTGGCTCATCTCCGAGCAGTACCGCACGCCGGGACTTTCCGACGCCGACTGGCTGAAGACGCTCGCCGGCCAGATGGACCGCATCATCGCCCTTTGAAATTCACCCCCGAAAAATCATGAACACGAACAAACCCGCCGTCGCCCGCCGCCAATTCCTCCGGACCTCCACCGGTCTGGCCGCCGGCGCCGCGATCACCGCCGCCACTCCCCGCTTCCTCACGGCCGCGGAACGCGCCCGCTCCATCGGCGCCAACTCCCGCATCCGCATCGCGCAGATCGGCTGCGGCAGCCGCGGCATCACCGCGCACATGTCCGGCATCCACACGCACGCCGCCGCGACCAACATCGAGGTCGTCGCCGTCGCCGACACGTGGAGCCAGGCGCGCGAGAAAGCGAAGGCCCGCGCCAAGGAATGGTTCGGCAGCGACGCCAGGATGTTCTCCTCCTATCGCGACGTGCTCGCCCTGAAGGACGTCGACGCGGTGATGATCGCCTCACCCGACCACCTGCACACGCTGCACCTCGAGGCCGCCGCCAACGCCGGCAAGCACATCTACGTCGAGAAGCCGCTCGCGACGGAGTTCGACAAGCTGCTCAAGGCCTACGACGCCGCCAAGGCCGCGCAGGGTCGCGGCAGCATCATCCAGGTCGGCACCCAGCTGCGCAGCCTTCCCGGCGTCGCCGGCGCCCGCGAGCTCGTGAAGAGCGGCATCCTCGGCAAGATCACGCGCGTCGACGAGACTCGTAACGCCGAGAAGCCCTACTGGTACGGCTACGTCGACCGCGACGTGAAGGAGTCCGAGGTCGACTGGAAGGAGTTCCTCAACGATCGGAAGCCCCGCCCGTTCGACCGCCGGCAGTACGCCTCCTGGTACGGCTACTACGAGTTCTGCCAGGGCCCGGTCCCGCAATGGGGCGCCCACTTCCTCGACCTCATGCACTACGTCACCGACTGCGGCTTCCCCGAGTCGTGCATGTGCATCGGCGGCGTCACGTATTGGAAGGACGAGTACAAATTCACGACGCCCGACAACGTGATGGCGACGTGGATGTATCCCGAGGGCATGATGGTCACGAGCTCCAACAACTTCGGCAACAGCTCCGGCAACCTGCGGAAGTTCTTCGGCGACAAGGGCACCCTCGACGTCGGCAACTGGAACGTCCCGACCTACAGCGCCGAGGGCGGCCCGAAGCGCGACGGCAAGATCCGCGGCAAGCAGGAGGTCACGCCCGTCGACCGGCCCGACCACTTCCTCAACTGGCTGCAGTGCATGCGCGACAACCAGACCCCGCATGCCTCGATCGACGCCGGCTACCAGCACGCGGTCGCCGTCCTGATGGCCGTGATCTCCTACGACACCGGCCGCAAGACGATGTACGACCACGCCAAGCGGCGCATCACCACCGCCTGATCCGGTCCCGCTTCGACGGACATTTCTTCAAACCCCGTCGCCTCCCGGCGCCGGGGTTTTTTATTCCCCGCGCCAAGCGGTCGCGCCGGCGACGCCCCGCGCCTCGGCCGGACTACGGCCGTAAACGCCGCCCTCCTCCTTCACCGGCAGCCTCGGCTGGCTGCGCGCCGGACGATCCGAGCAGTACCACCAATTGCGCGCGAAGCTGAACGTGTCCGGCGCGGTGCCGGGACCGACGTTCACCCCGCCCTCGGCCCAACGCGACGACTCGAAGACCACGAGATTATCGGTGAAACTCCCGCCCCGGCACGCGACGAAGCCCGCGGCGCGGTTCTCCTGCAGGATGCGCAACGCCCAGCGCCCCGGTTGCTCGAAGGTGTTGAAGCGCACGACCGCGCCGTCGACCCCGACGAATGCCACCGGCGCCACCGAACCCGTAAAGCGGTTGCCCTCGACGCGGATGTCGCGCGCCTCCGCGTGCGGGCCCTCACCCGCAAGCGGTGGACGGAAGAAAGCCGTACCCGTGCTGCCGCCGATGTTCACGCCCCGCGCGCCGGTGTCGTCGAAGAGGTTGCCGAGGATCGCGATGTCCGAGGATCCGCCTTTGCACTGCACCCCGTTCGCCGCGGGAGGCAGCGTGTGGCGGAAGACGTTGCCGCGGATCACGCCCCGGTGGCATCCCACCAGGTCGATCGCCGATCCCGCCGCTCCCCAGCGCTCCACGGTGCAGCCCTCGACGACGAAATCGGAGACGCCGGAAAGCTTGATACCGTCCTCGTTGCCACCGCCGCCGACATCGCGGACGCGCAGACCGCGCAGCGTCACGTGTCGGGCACCGCCGTCGCGCCGTCCGCCATCGTCGATGTTGAGCCCGTTCGAGTAGAGCACGGTGAACTCGAGATCGCGCAGCTCCACATGCACGGGCGAGGACAAGTGCAGCCCGGTGCGCGCGTCCCGGAAAACGGCGGGTTTCGCGGGATCCGCGGAGGCGATGACGACCGGGCGGCCCGGCTCGCCGCGCAGCCGCGCGAACGCGAAGCCGCCGCCGTAGACCCCCTCCGCGAGTAGAATCACCGTTCCCGGCCGAGCCGCGGCCACCGCGGCCCGCAGTCCGGCGGCGTCGCTCACCCGCACTTCCTCGGCGCCCAACCGCCCCCCGGCCAGCATCGTCGCCGCGGCGGCGACCCACGCGATGAACCGGGGCATTCTCATCGGAGATCAGCGCTTCTTTTTACCGGCTTTCTTCCCGGCTCCGGCCGGAGCGTCGGGCGCGCTGGGCTCCGCCTGCTCCGCGCTCCACTTATCCCAAAGCGCCTGCAATTCGCGCACCTTGGCCGGCTGGGCGGCGGCGAGATCCTTCGACTCGCCGATGTCCTTCGAAAGGTCGTACAACTCCGGTTTGCCGCTGCCGCCCTTGGAAACGACCAGCTTCAGGTCGCCGTGGCGCACCGCCCATTGCGGACCATAGCGCCAGTACAGGGTCTCGTGCGGCCGCGCGGCGTCGGCGCCGGTCACGAAGGGCGTGAGATCCACGCCGTCGAGCCGCCACGAGGATTCCGGTTTTCCGCCGGCGGCGGTGACCACCGTGGGCAGCACGTCGAGGTTCATCACGGGCAGATCGTAAACCTTTCCCGCCGGCCAGCGGCCCTTCCACTGGGCTAGAAAGGGCACGCGCGGACCGCCCTCGAAAGTGGTCATCTTGAAGCCCCGCAGCGGTCCGTTGCTGGAGGTCGTGCTCTGCGTCGGCCCGCCGTTGTCGGCGATGTAGAAATAGATCGTGTTCTCCTCCTGACCGAGCGCGCGCACTTTGGCCATCACGCGGCCGACCGCGTCGTCCATCGCCGCCATCATCGCGGCGAAGATGCGACGTTTCTCGTCGGTGATGCCGGCGAAACGGTCGAGATACTTCTTCGGCGCCTGCAGCGGCGCGTGCTGCGCGTTGAACGGCAGGTACAGGAACCACGGCCGGTTCTTGTTGCGCTCGATCCAGTCGACCGCCCGCTCGGCGTAGGCGTCGGTGGTGTAGAAGGCCGGGTCGGTGACGGGCCGCACGTCATCCGAGAGGCGCGAATCGACAAAGTTCGTCGGGTGGAAAAAGGGCGTGTTCGCAAGCGTGCCGTAGAACTCGTCGAAGCCACGCCGCGTCGGCCGGTACTCCAGGCCGCCGCCCAGGTGCCATTTGCCGACGCACGCGGTCGCGTAACCGAGGGCGCGGAGCCGTTCGGCGAGCGTCACCTGGTCAAGCCGCAGTCCGGTGCGGTTGGCCACGCTGTTGAACTCATGGCCGAAACGCGTCGGATAGCGGCCCGTCATCAGGCCGGCCCGCGACGGGCTACAGTAGGTCGCGGCCACGTAACCGTTGGTGAAACGCACGCCGTTGCGCGCGATCGCGTCGGTGTGGGGCGTGGGAATCTGCGAATTGCCCTGGCATCCGAGTTCACCCCAGCCGAGGTCGTCGGCGTAGAAGATGACGACGTTGGGCTGGGCGGCGACCGAAGCGACGGGAGCGAGCAGGCCGACGGCGGCGGCCAAAGCGAAGGCGGCGAGGAGGCGGGGTTTCATGGATTTCGAGGGGGTGGAATAAAGCTACGGCGAACGCCGGCGAATGCGAGACGCCTTCCCGCAACCCGGAGTTTCAACCTTCAGAACCGCGGCGCCGGGGTTGCCACCTCCGGCGGGGCCCGCACCCTCCCGCCATGCCCCGCTGCTCACCCCGATACAGACGCCTTTGCTTCGTACTCCTGCTCGCCCTGCCCCTCCTCGCGCCCGCTGCAGCGCCGCTGCACGAGACCCGGATCCTTTTCGCGCCGGAATCCTGGCATAACCACGCCTCGTGCGTCGTGGAACTGCCCGACGGCGATCTGCTCGCCTGCTGGTTCCACGGGTCCGGCGAGCGCACCGCCGACGACGTGAAGGTGGAGGGCGCGCGCCTGCGCCGGGGTGCCAAGGAGTGGGGCCCGCGTTTCACCCTGGCCGACACCCCCGGATTCCCCGACTGCAACCCGGCCATGTTCCTAGATCCGCGCGGCCGGCTCTGGCTCGTCTGGATCACGATCCAGTCGAACCGCTGGGAGTCCTCGCTGCTCAAGTTCCGGCGCTCGGAGGATTTCCGCGGCGACGGCCCGCCGCGCTGGAACGAAAGCGGTGTGATCCACCTCAAGCCGCCGGAGGAATTCGCCGCCGCCGCCCTCGCCCACTACGACCGCGTCGAGCCCGGCCGGCTCGCCACCGCGGCCGACGACGAGGCGCGGCGCAAGGTGCGCGAGGAGTTCGCGACCTACCGTTCGCTTGCCCGCGACCGCCTTTCACAACGCCTCGGCTGGATGCCGCGGGCGCATCCGTTCGTGCTCGAGGGTCAGCGGATCATCCTGCCGCTCTACTCGGACGGCTTCGACTTCTCGCTGATGGCGCTGAGCGACGACGGCGGTGAAACCTGGCGCACGAGCACCCCGGTCCTGGGCGAAGGCAACATCCAGCCCAGCATCGTGCGCCGGCGCGACGGCAGCCTCTACACCGTGATGCGCGACAACGGTCCGCCGCCGAAACGCCTCCTGCAGTCCGAGTCGCGCGACGGCGGCGAAACCTGGTCCGCCGCCACCGACAGCGCCGTGCCTAATCCCGGATCGGGCGCCGAGATCGTCGGCCTGCGCGACGGGCTTTGGGCGCTGATTTCGAACGACACCGAGACCGGCCGTCACCGCCTGACGGTGAAGTTTTCGAACGACGAAGGCCGCACGTGGCGCTGGCAACGCGCCCTTGAGGAGGACCCCGCCGGACCGGCGGGCGGTCGTTATCATTACCCGAGCTTGATCGAAGCCGCCGACGGCACGCTCCACGCGACCTACAGCCATCACCAGCCCGCGCCGGCCGGCGGCGGCGCCCAGCGGAAGACGATCAAGCACGCGCATTTTAACCGCGAGTGGGTGAAAGCCGGCGGAACGAACGCCCGCTGAGGGACGGCACGCTTGCCAAGCGGAAGGCCGCACGCATCGTTCGCCTCCCATGCATTTCGACCATCTGCAGGCCTCGCTTCCCGCCCCGCTCCCGCGTCTCGACGACGAGGAGGACGAGCCGGAGGAGGCCGGCGCGAAGAAGGCGGCGGCGCCCGTCGCGATGATGATCGCGCGGAAATTTCTCGAGCAACGGAAGATCTTCCTCTGGGGCGCGGTGACCGACGAGACCGCGAAGGATATCACGGAGAAACTGCTCTATCTGGAGAGCGTGGCGCCGGGGAAGGACATCACCTTCTACATCAACACCCCGGGCGGCTCGATCACGGCCGGCATGGCCGTTTACGACACCATGCAGCTGATCACTTCCCCCATCACGGTAGTGGTCACCGGCATGGCGGCGTCGATGGGCTCGATCCTGCTTTCCGGCGCCAAGAAGGGCCGCCGGCTGCTTTACCCGCACTCGCGCGTGCTGATCCACCAGCCGCTGATCTCCGGCCGCATGATCGGCCCGGCCAGCGACATCAACATCCAGGCGCGCGAGATGGAAAAGCTGCGTGCGGAACTGAACCAGATCCTTGCCAGCGCCTCCGGGCAACCGCTCGAGCGCATCAATCGCGACACCGACCGCGACTTCTACCTGAACGCGGTCGAGGCGATCGAGTACGGTCTCGCCGATCGGATCGTAAACGAGGTCTGACCGCGTGTCTCACCGCGGCGGCGCCAAAGGCGTGAGGCGGAAAAGTTCCGCCTGCCAGCTTTCGGCCTGAGAAACATTCCCCGCGGCTCGGGCGGCACGAATCGCCTCCGGCAGCCATTGGAGGCGCAGCGTGGCTCCGAGCGCCGGAATCGACACCAGCCGACGCCACCACTCCACGGCCTCTGCGCCCCGCCCGGCCGCCTGCAGCAGCACCGCCACTTCGCGCAGCAACGCCCATTCGTCCGGAGCAGGAGTGGAGAGCGGCCGGATCAAGGCGAGGGAAGCCGCGGCCCCGGCGACATCACCCCGATCGAGTTGCCGCCTCGCCACCGAGATCCCGAGCACGAGTCCGGGCCGGAGACGATGCTCCGCCAGGGCCGCCTCCAATGCCTCGGTCGATTTCCCCTCGGCCTCCCGCCGCTTCAGGCGCCGCACGGCGTCGTAGGATTCCAGCCGCGCGGAGTCTTCCCCGCCCGCCTTGAACGACGAATCGCGACTCGGCGCGAACGGCCGGTAAAGCGGATCCCCGATCGCGACGGCCTGCCAGCTGAGGGCGGGCAGCGCGAAATACACCGCCTCGACCCAAGTGGCCCCGCGCGCCAGCGCCCGCAGCAGCAGGTGCGGGGCGTGCGTGAAGGTCAGGTAAGGTTCATGCACGTTTCCCACCGTCGCCGTCACGCCCCGCGCAACGAAAGGCCCCGTCCAACCGGAGTCCGGCGAACGCAAGGTGGCCGCCGAGTAGCTGTGCAGGTGCAGCGCGATCGCACCGGGCGGAAACCGGAACCCAGGGAGGGTGAACGGGCCGTCCACGGTTCCCGCATACCAACCGACATAGAGCACCGGCGCGTCGACGCGCGCGTGCGTCGGAAACGTGCCGGCCTCGCGATCGACCGACGTGTCGAAACCGAGTTCCACGAGTTGGCGGGCCGCCGCCTCGAACCACGCGTCGCCGGTCGCGTCCCGGTTGGCGATGTCGACGTACGCCCGGCCGCGCAGCCCCGTTTTCTCCGCCGCGATCGCCCGGTCGATCAACGCGCCGGCATCCGCCGCGGTGGGACCATCGAGACGCGAAACGCGGACCACCTGCCGGAGCTCGGACTCGGACGGCGCCTGGTTCTGGAAAAGCGGATTCGGGACGAACGCGTTGATCGGGTAATTGGGGCTCGTGAGCAGGCTGAGTTCGGCGTCGACCGCGCCGGCGTTCGTGCGGAATTCCCCGCGCCTGGTGTAGGGCGGCGCCTCGACGTAGAGCGAGGCGTCGTGCTCCAGCTTCAGCGGCACGCCGCGGCAGACGACGAGCGCGTCGATGCGGTGCCCGTTGGGCGCGTGCTTGCGGCGTCCCGCGGCGTCGTACGTCGCCATCGGAATGGCGTCGATCCAGCGCTCGGCGACCAGGCGTTCCAGCAGCGGATTCCAGATCGTCGCCACGAAGTCGCGCCACGAAATCGATTCACCCGCCGGCATTTTCCAAGCGAGGACGTTTGCCTCCGGCACCGCCCGGGCGGCGGCGTAGCGGCGCGCGAGGGCGAGCGAGTCGGGATCCGCGGCGTTGGCGAGAACCACGACCCGCGACGCCTGCAGCGACGACTCCGGCCCCTTTTCCGCCGCCGGCAAAGCGAGCCCCAGCAACCCCGACCACAGGAGGCTAAGGCGAAGCAAGCTCACCGGCGGCGCGTCTTCAGGGCACGGACTTGGCGGCCGCGGCCTGCCGGCGCACGAGCGCCGCCCGCAGATACGTGTCGGGAACCGCGCCGCGCCACGCCGTCAGCCAGATCGCGGCGAGCATGCGGCCGCCGTCGAGCAGCCGCTGCTCGACGAACGCGCGCGCCTCGTCGCTGACCGCCGCGCCCTCGGCCTGCCCGAGCTTGCCCTCCTTCTCAAGGAGGTAGAGCGGCTCGACCATCGTGTGCTGGCGGCGGAGGTAGTCGAAAACGGCGACGAACATCGGGTCGCGGCGGTCCTCGCGCGGGGCGAGTGAGATCGCCTCGGCGGAGCCGACCTGCGGCAGCAGCGGCGCGAGACGGATGCCGGCCTTGGCCGCGAGACCGCCGTCGATCCACGCGTGGATTCCGTTCCAGGTGGTGTAGCCCTTCGGGTTCTGGCCGGACCAACCGTTGTAGTGCTTGGTCGTGTGCAGCGGCTGCGCGCAGTCGCCCACGTTGTGGCCCATCACCCCCATCATGTAGACGATGTTGGCGCGGGCGTTCTCGATCTCCTCCGGCGTGCCCAGCTCCTCGAGGACCCGCAGGTAGGAGAAGCCCGAGCGCAGGCGGCCGAAGGCCTCGGTGATCGCCCACGGCGCAAAGCCCGGCCACTCCTGGGTGTGGTCGGCGTTACGGGCGGGATCGATCGGCTTGAAGTTGCCGGCGTGGGCCGCGCGTCCCGCCGCGAACTGCACCACGAACTCGTAGCGGAAAGAGGAGATCTTGTCCAAGTCGAGCCCGGCCTCCGGCAGGTACTCGAGGTCGCAGAAATGGTCGGTCCAGCTTCCGCCCGAATGCTTCACCGGCAGATCGGGGACGTTGCGCCAGCGGTCCGCCTCGCCGGCGAGGAAGGCGATCCGCTCGGCGTTCGCCGGCGCGCGCACGAACGCAGGGAACTCCGGCGGGAGCGCCGCCAGGGCCAGCTGGTTGACGACGCGGTGGCCTTCGTAGTCCCAGGCGCCCAAAGGCAGCGCGGACGACGCGAACGACAGCAGGCCGGTCAGAACGAGGGAGGCGGGTTTCATGGGGAAACGGGAAATCGGCGGCACTTCACTTGCCGCGGGTACGGGCGAGGGTGTTCGCGTAATCACGGACGCCGGCGGCGATCACCGAGGCGAGTTGCTGGCGATGAGCGGGCGTGGAAATCTTCCGCGCCTCCGCGTCGCTGCTGAGAAAGCCGCATTCCACCAGCACGCCCGGGCAGTCGAGCGGGCGGAGAACCGCGAGGTGCATGAGTTTTTTACCGCGGTCGGCCGACTTCAGGTCGTTCACGAACCGCCGGTGCACGGCGTGGGCGAGAACGACGCTCCAGTGATCATGCCGGTTGACCGGTGACGCGAAGTCCTCCGTGTCGTCGCGTTCGCCTCCGCCCCACGCGTTGGTGGAGCGCTGGAACCGCGGGGCGAAGGTGTAAACCTCGACGCCGGACGTGCGGGTGTCGCGCGGCAGGGCGTTGAAATGAATGCTCACGAACAGGTCGGCGTTGGCCGCCCGCGCCGCCGCGGCCCGCTGCGGCAGGGCGACAAAGGAGTCGTCGTCCCGCGTCAGCACCACCCGGTGCCCGTCCGCCTCCAGCAGCCGCTTGGCGCGCCGGGCGACGTCGAGCGTGAGGGTCTTCTCGCTGATGCCCAGCCGCTCGTTGATCTTGCCGGGGTCGGTGCCGCCATGACCGGGATCGAGCATGATGACGCGGGGTGCGGCGCGCGGCGCCTGTCCGTGGCCCGGCCGCAGCAGGGGCAGGAGGCAGCGCTCGTGGTCCACGCGGCTCACGAACGCCTCACCGCCGTTCGCGACCACCGGATCGCCGAGGAAAACCCGCAATCCGTTCACCGTGATTTCCCGGCTCTCGACCTCGATCTCGGCGCGTCCACCGGCGCTCTTGAGCTCGAGCCTGCGGCCGGCCTCGACCCAAGTGAGACGCGCGCCCAGCCGCGGCGCCGCGGCGGCAAGGGAAACGTACTCGATGCGGCCGAATCGCCGGCCCGGGAGGGTGCTCTCGGACGAAGCGGCGGGTGGGGGCGGAGTGCTGTTCGGAGCGGCGTTGACGGCTCCCGGCCGCGTCGGGGCCGAACGCGACGGTGCATCCGCGGCCGCGGCGACCAACGCCGGGGCGAAAGCGAGGAACAGCAGACGCGCCGCCAGACTCATGGCGGCGGCAAACTCAAGCCGGCCCGGCGCCGGGGGACTGACCCTCTTCCTCCGGCTCCTCGTCCACGGTCTCTTCCAGGAACCTGGGCTTCCGCTTGTTGGCGGGCAGCGGCGTCAGCATCACGTGGATGTTGCGGCCGATCAGCTTGGGATCGGCGTCGGGATGAGCCATGCCGGCAAGCTCGGCGACCGCGCGCTTCATCACATCGAAACCGATCTCGGTGTGCGCCATCTCTCGGCCGCGGAACTTCAGGCGCATCTTCACCTTGTTGCCGTGGTCGAGAAACTCCTCGGCGTGGCGCAGCTTCGTCTCGAAGTCGTGCTGCGCGATGCGCGCGGTGAACTCGATCTCCTTGATCTTGCTGGCCGTGGACTTCGAGTTCGAGGTCTTCTTCTGCTCCTCGTAGACGTACTTGCCGAAGTCCATGATCCGGCACACCGGCGGCGTGGCGTTGGGCGCCACCTCGACGAGATCGAGGCCGTTCTCGAGCGCGAGGTTGATCGCCTTGGCGGTGTCGATGATCCCGAGCTGCTTGCCCTCGGGGGAGATCAGCCGCACCTGCGGCACCTTGATCCGGTGGTTGCGGCGGATCGCCGCGAAGGGGTCGACGTTGCGACGCTGGTAGGATCCGGGGCGGCCGCCTGGGGCGGAAGGAGACGAGAGGGCCATCAATAGTTGCGGTAGAGTGTCGGGACGGACCCTTGTCGCCCGAAGCGTCCCCCTCGGCAAGGGTTATTTCCAGCAGACCGGCGCAACTCGAGGTTCACACGCTGAAACTCTCGCCGCAGGAGCAGCTCGCCTTGGCGTTGGGGTTGGAGAACTTGAAGCCGCCCGCCACGAGCGCGGAGGAGTAGTCGATCTCGGTGCCCTTCAGGTAGAGCGCGCTGCGGCTGTCCACCAGCACCGCCACGCCCGCCGTCCGCACGAGGATGTCGCCCCGGCGCGCCTCGGGCGTGAACTTCATCTTGTAGCTGAGTCCGTTGCAGCCGCCGCCGGTGATCGCCACGCGCAGGAACTCGCCCTGTCCCTCCCGGGCGATCAGCGCGCGGACCTTCACCCCCGCGGGGTCGGTCAGACGCACCAGACTCTCGCCGCCCTCGCGCACCCCTTCGGGCAGACCCGCGCCAACTCCCACGGACACGGGTGGAGCGGACGGCGGAAGAACGGCGGTCGACATCGTGACCACACGAAACCGGCGCTCCGCGGCGGCGCAACTTTCGAGTGGGTCCCGCGACGGAAGATTTCGGCTGACGCCCCGTCAACGACGTGCGCGAGTGTCGCCGCCATGCGAGACATCCAGCCTCCCGCCCGCTTTTCCGCCGGGACCGCGATCCTGGTGGTGATCGGCGTGATCGCCGCCGAGATGGCGATCGAGGTGCTGCTCACGCGCGCGGTGCAATTCGGAGCGCTGCTCGGCCTGCTTCCGGCCTCCGCGACCGGACCGGAGGCGGAGCCCACGCTCCTCATCGCGACAAAACTCCTCGGCACCGCGCTCGTCACCACCTGGGCCCTGCGCCGCAACGGCGAGAGCTGGTCCGACGCCGGCCGGCCGGGCTTCGCCCCGGCGCACCTCCTCCTCGCGCTGCTGCCGGTCGTCGCCGGCATCACGGTGTTACTGTCGGAACTGGACAACGTGATGCGCGCGGTCCTGCCCGGATTCCTGCTGGAGCAGCTCGACTTCGCGCCCGACCTCGACGCGTTGGTGAACACGTCCTGGCAGGGACCGGTGCTCGCGGTGGTCATCGCGCCCCTGACCGAGGAACTCGTTTTCCGCGGGCTGATCCTGCGCGGCCTGCTGGGACGCTGGCGCCCGGCGGCGGCGATCCTCGGCTCCGCGGCGCTGTTCGCGGCCACCCACCTCAACCCCGCGCAAGCTCCCGTCGCGATGCTGCTCGGGCTGGTGCTCGGCTGGGTGTATGTGCGCACCCGCTCGCTCGGCCTCTGCGTGGCGGGTCATGCGCTGAACAACGCCGCCACGTATGTGACCGACTTCCCGTTCGAGGTAGCCGGATTCAACTGGGTACCCGAGGACGCCGACGTGATTTTCCATCCGTGGTGGTTCAACGCGGCCGGCGCCCTGCTGTTCTGCGGAGGCCTGTGGTGGATCCACCGTCACGCGCCGGCCGCCGCCCCTTGGCTGCGCCCCGCCGCCAAGGTTCCTGTGAGGCCCGAGCCCCCGGTGCTTGCTCCGCCGCCGCTGGCAGTTGGGGGTTGTCAGGCGGTGACCGCCGGCGAGAGTGCGGGGTCCATGTCCGGCGACCTCGGTCAACTCGTCACCTCCCTCGCGCAACGCGCGCGGGCCGCGTCGTTCACGCTCGCGACGACGCCGCGCGCGGCCAAGGACGCCGCCCTGCTGCGGCTGGCCGGGCTGCTTGAGGAATCAACCGCCGAGCTACTGGCCGCCAACGCCCGCGACCTGGCTTCGCCGGAAGCCGCCGCGCTCACGGCCGCCGCGCGGGACCGGCTGACGCTGAACGCGGACCGCCTGCGGCACCTCGCCGAGTCGGTGCGGCAAGTCGCCGCGCTCCCCGATCCGGTGGGAACCGTGTTGGAGGAGACGACCCCTGCGAACGGCCTGCGTCTGCGCAAGGTCCGCGTGCCGATCGGCGTGATCGGGATCATCTACGAGTCGCGCCCCAACGTGACGATCGACTGCGCGGTGCTCTGCCTGAAGAGCGGCAACGCGGCCGTGCTGCGGGGCGGCAAGGAGTGCTTCCACACCAACCTCGCGCTCGCGGCGCTGGTGCAGCGCGCGCTTGCGGCCGCCGGCCTGCCGGCCGACGCGGTGCAGCTCGTGCCGACCACCGACCGCGCGGCGCTCGCGACGCTGCTGAAGCTGAACGATCTCATCCACTGCATCATCCCGCGAGGCGGCGAGGGGCTCATCCGGCACGTCGCCGAAAACAGCACCATCCCCGTCATCAAGCACTACAAGGGTGTGTGCTTCGTCTACGTGGACGCCGCGGCTGATCTCGCGATGGCGGAGGCCGTGACGGTCAACGCCAAGGTCGCGCGCCCCAGCGCGTGCAATGCCGCGGAGCAACTGCTGGTGCACCGCTCGGTGGCGGAACGATTTTTGCCGGCGGTCGGCCGCGCCCTGGCCGCGCGCGGGGTGGAGCTGCGTTGCGATCCCGCCGCCGCCGCCATCCTCGCCCGCGAGGGCATCGCCGCCGCCGCGGCGGGACCCGGTGATTTCACGGCGGAGTTCCTGGGGCTGGTGCTGGCCGTGCGCGTGGTGGACTCGCTGGATGAGGCGGTGGCGACGATCAACCGCGACGGCTCCGGCCACAGCGACGCGATCATCACGGCCGACGAGGCGGCGGCGCGCCGGTTCCTCGCGGAGATCGACAGCGCCGCGGTGTTTTGGAACGCGAGCACGCGGTTCAATGACGGCTTCGAGTTCGGTTTCGGCGCGGAGATCGGCATCAGCACGGATCGTCTGCACGCGCGCGGCCCCATGGGGCTGCCGGAGCTCTGCAGCTACAAGTATCTCGTCGAGGGCACCGGCCAAGTCCGCGGCTGAAAGGCCCCGCGGTGCTCAGCTCGCGCGCTCCTTGAAGCCGCAGGCGAGCAACGTCTCGAAGTGGGGCTCGACCTCCTCGCGGGCCACCATCGTGACCTCGACCTTGGCGAAGCCCGCCTTGCGCAGGAAGCCGTGCAACGCGCTCTCCTTGAACCCGAGCCAGCGATCGGCGTACAGCTCGCGGGCCTTCGCGAAGGAGTGCTCGTTGAGGTCGAGCACGACCAGTTGCCCGCCCGGCCGCAGGATGCGCCAGGCCTCGTCGACCGCCTTCTGCGGGTGGCGCGCGTGGTGCAGCGCCTGGCTCAGGATCGCCAGATCGACGGAGGCGTCGGCGAGCGGCACCTGCTCGATGTCGCCCAGTTTGTAGGCGAGGTTGGCGAGCCCGTTCTTACGCGCGAGTTCGGTGCCGACCTCGACCATGCGCGGTGAGCTGTCGATGCACCACACCTGCCGGGCGCGGCGCGCGAGCAGTTGCGAGACGAGCCCCTCGCCCGCCCCGAGATCGGCGATGTCGATCGCCGGCGTGAGCCGTAACGCGAGGTGGCCGATCGCCTCCCACGATCGCCCCGGGCAGTAGTTCCGCCCGAGACGGCCGGCGATCAGGTTGAAATACTGCTCCTGGGTGCGTCGGCGTTTTTGCAGGATGCGGTCGAGATTCTCCCGGTCCTCCGCCAGCACCGGCAGATCCGCGACCGAATCCAGCGCCGCGCGCGTGAGCGCCTGCGTGCGCGCGGGCAGGCCGGCCCGCAGGGAGTAGAAGGCGTTCTTTCCCTCGCGACGGTCGGACACGAGGTTGACCGTGCGCAGGAGCGCGAGTTGCGACGAAATGCGCGACTGGCCCATGCCGAGAATCTCCTGCAGCTCGGCGACCGAAAGCTCCTCGCGCGCCAGCAGCGCGAGCAGGCGCAAACGCGTCGGGTCCGACAACGCCTTCAGGATGTCCCAGGATTCATTCACGCGGCGCCCACCGTGGAAGCCGCCCCCGTCGAAGGCAATGGAGGAGACGGCCGCGCGCCGTCGACCCGCCTCAGCTTCCCGCGCCCTCGGTGGAGGCCGGCGCGGCCTCGCCCTTCAGGGCGTTGAGTGCCGCGTGCCAGCCGAGGGTGGCGCACTTGATGCGCGCCGGGAAGGCATGCACTCCGGCGAAGGCGGCGAGATCGCTGATTTCCTCCGGTGCCTCGCCGGTGGTGACGATCCGCTTGAACTCCTCGTAAAGCCCCCGCGCCTCCTCCGTCGTTCGTCCCTTGACCAACGTGGTCATCAACGAGGCGCTGGCCTGGGAAATCGCGCAGCCCGCCCCGTCGAACGAAATCTCCGCCACGCGGTCGCCCTCCAGCCGCAGGTAGACGCTGCACTGGTCGCCGCAGGTCGGGTTCTCGCCATGCGCCACGCGGTTCGCGGTCGGCAGGCGGCCACGGTTCCGCGGGCGCTGGTTGTGGTCGAGGATGACCTGTTGGTAGAGCTCGGAGAGATCGCCGGACATGCGGACGGAAAATGGCGCCGCCCCGGGGACGGCGCAACGCGGGTTTTCGCCGGCGGCCTACCGCAGACCGACCGGCGTGCCGAGCACCTCGCGGAGGATGATGGCGCGGCGGGCCGAAGCCGCGTCGCGCAATTCCTCCGCCAGCCCGCCGCGATGGGCTCGCGCGGACGCCGTCGCCGCGGCGGCCTCGACCGACTCGCGCGCGGCGCGGCGCTTCGCCTCGGCGCGCTCCGCTTCCAACTGGCGCAACTCGTCGGCAAGCCGGCGTTGGCGCTCCAGTTCCACCGCGCGGCGATCGGGCGCTTCGGCCACGGTGGCGGCGGCGACCGGGGGAGCCGCGGGGGCGGGAGCCGGCTCAGGTTCCGGGTTCAGCGCCCGCTCGAATTCCCGCACCATGCGCCGCAACGGATCCTCGAACGGCTCGGGCATCCGAGTGGTCTCGGGCCCGGGCGCGGCGGGAGCCTCCCGGCGCGCGAGCGGAGGCAGCTCGGGCGCCGCCGCGGGAGGCGGGGCTTCGCCGCGCCGTTCCGCGATCCGTCGGCGGATCTGCTCCTGGATTTCCTGCACGCGACGCTCCTCGTCGAGGGCGTCGGGCTTGGAGGCGGGCGGCGGCGTCTGGCGCCGCGCCTGCAGGAGGCCGCGGATGATCTGGACGACAAAGATGACGACGAAGATGACGACCCCGAGGCGGTCGAGCAGCCAGTCGAGCAACGACGCTTTCACGCGCGAGGGCGGAGCGGAGCCGGGTTATTTCTTGCCTTCGGGATGGGCGATGGAGGAGCGCATCTGCGTGTCGGCCTGCACATTCTCCATGCGGTAGAAATCCATGACGCCCAACCGGCCGTTGCGGAACGCCTCGGCCTGCGCGAGCGGCACCTGCGCCTGGGCCTCGACGACCTTGGCCTGCATCTCCTGCACGCGCGCCTTCATCTCCTGCTCCAGCGCCACGGCGGCGGCACGGCGGATTTCCGCCTGCGCCTGCGCCATGTTCTTGTTGGCCTCGGCCTGCGCTTCCTGGAGCTTGGCGCCGACGTTCTCGCCGACGTCGACGTCGGCGATGTCGATGGAGAGGATCTCGAACGCGGAACCCACATCGAGGCCGCGCTGGAGCACGGTCTTCGAGATACTGTCGGGGGACTCGAGCACGGATTTGTAGCTCTCGGCCGAGCCGATGGTCGTGACGATGCCTTCGCCCACGCGGGCGATGATGGTCTCCTCCTTGGCGCCACCGACGAAACGGTCGAGGTTGGTGCGCACCGTCACGCGGGCCTTCACCTTCACCTGGATGCCGTCCTTGGCGACGCCGTCGATCGTGGTGCGGCCGCCCTCGGGATTGGGGCAGTCAATTACCTTGGGATCAACGGAAGTGCGGACGGCCTCGACGACGCTCTTGCCAGAGCCCTTGGTCGCGAGGTCGATCGCGCACGCGCGGTCCCAGCCGAGCTCGATGCCGGCCTTCTGGGCGGCGATCAGCGCCTGGACGGTGGGGACGACGTTGCCGCCGGCCTGAAAGTGCGAGGCGATCTGGTCGGCGTCGATGTTGATGCCGGCGCGGACCGCGGTGATGCGGGCGTCGACGATCAGCCCGTACGGGATGCTCGCGAACTTGAGGGCGACGAGCTTGGAAAGCGGCACGGGGGCGCCGTTGAACAGCGCCTTAACCCAGGCGCCGATCAGGCTGAAGACGATCGCCCCGACAACGAGGATGATCAGTCCGATAAGGACGAAACCGATGAGGGTCAGGCTCATGATGGAGTGGGATGGGATGAGGTTGGGTTGGTGGAAAGGGTCACGACGACGCGGAACGTATCAATGCCGACGACCTCGACCGCGGCTCCCGCCGGCACGTGCCCGCTGCGGGAGAACGCCTCGTAGCGCCGTCCCTCGCAATCGATGAGCCCGCTGGGAGCGAGCGTGGTCGCGGCGACCGCCGGACGACCGAGCAGGGACGCTTGGGCAACGGCGGGCTGGCTCGTGCCGGCCACGGTGGCCGTCATGGAGAACTTCTTCGCCAACCGGCTCCGCGGGAGCAGCACGAACTCCAGATAGAAGGCGATTCCACCGATCAGGAGCGCCACGGCGCTGGCCAGCGCGCCGCCCTCGGGGCCGAAGCGGTCGAAGGAAAGACCGACCCCGACGAGGAGCAGGATTCCGCCCACGATGCCCAGCACGGCGCCGGGCACGACGACCTCGAGACCGAGCAGCAAAATGCCGCAGGCGAAGAGCAACACCACGGCGCTCACCGACGATCCTCCTTTTCGACGAGCAGTCCGAAGTCCAAGCGGCGTCGCACGATCACGCGGTCCCCGGGCCGGGCGGAACCATACTCGAGGCGCGCCTCGTGGCGCCGGCCATCCACCTCGACCTGCCCGCTGGGGAACAAGGCTGTCACCGCGACACCCGTGCGCCCAAGGATGGCGTCGATCGCCGGCGCGACCGAGGGAGCGCCCCCGGCCACCTGCGCGGAGCC
>JBJTCH010000146.1:0-3152 GCA_046091745.1 Opitutaceae bacterium | reverse complement strand
TCAAAGGGACGCTCACGCTCCCCGCCCTGCCGGCGGTGAAGGACCGGGAGGCGCGGTTCGGCGCGTGGGCGACGCCGGCCAAGACCTGGGCGCCGCTGCCCGCCTCGGGCCAGCCGCGCGGGGAGCGTCCGCCGAACAGCCCCATTCCCGCCAAGGTCGGCGATCCCTCGCCGATCCGGAACGTGATCTATATCGTCCGCGAGAACCGCACCTACGATCAGGTGCTGGGCGACCTGGAAAAAGGGCGCGGGGATCCGCGGCTCGCCATCTTCGGCGAGAAGGTGACGCCCAACGCCCACGCGCTCGCGCGGGAATTCGTGCTGTTGGACAACCTTTACGCCGACGGCGAGGTGAGTGCTGACGGCCACGAATGGACGATGGCGGCCTACGCGAGCGACTTCGTGGAGAAATCCTGGCCGCTCAGCTACGGGCACAATTCGGCGCGGAAGTATGACTACCCCTCGGAAGGCGCGTACCAGATCGCGACGCCCGCGGGCGGCTACCTGTGGGATCGCGCGGCCGCGGCCGGTGTGAGTTACCGCAGTTACGGCGAGTTCTGCTTCACGCCCACCAAGCCCGGCGCCGTGCAATCGATCGCGTCGTTGCCGGTACTGGTCGGCCACATCGACGAGCAGTACCGCGCGTGGGACATGGATTATCCGGATACGAAGCGCGCCGAGCGTTTCATCTCCGAGTTGCGCCGTTTCGAGCGCGACGGCGGCATGCCGCGCCTGCAGGTGCTGCGCCTCGGCAACGACCACACGCAGGGCACGCGGGCGGGCAAGCCCACGCCGACGGCGATGGTGGCGGAGAACGACGTGGCGCTCGGGATGGTGGTCGAGGCGGTCAGCCGCTCGCGGTTCTGGAACGACACCGCGATCTTTGTCCTCGAGGACGACACGCAGAACGGCGCCGACCACGTCGACGCGCACCGCATGCCGGGCTTCGTGCTCGGTGGCCGGGTGAAGCGCGGGGTGGTGGATTCCACGATGTATTCCACGAGCAGCATGCTGCGGACGATGGAACTCATCCTCGGACTGCAGCCGATGTCGCAGTACGACGCGGCGGCGATGCCGATGTGGAACGCGTTCGCGGACCAGGCGGATCCGACGCCCTTCGCCGCGCGCCCCGCGCAGGTGGACATCAATGCCAAGAACACCTCGCTCGCATGGGGCGGAGCGGAGTCGGAGCGGATGGATTTTTCCGCGCCCGACAAAGCCGATGACATTCGTCTCAACGAGATCGTGTGGCGCAGCGTGCGCGGCGCCGGTTCGCCGATGCCGGCTCCGATCCGCGCCGCCTTTTTCAAGGCGCACCGCGACGACGATTAATCGTTGAGCAGACGGCAGGTTTGCGCCGCCGCAGCGACGAAACCGTTGGCTTCTCCCCAAACCCCGATGACCCCCGAATCGTATTCAATCCGCTCGTCGCTCTTTGCGTTGGCCGTGGTTGCCTTGGCGGCGGCCCGGGCCTTGACGGCCGCGCCGGCTGCGGATCGTCCCAACATCCTCGTGATCCTGGCCGACGATCTCGGCTACGGCGACGTGCGCGTCTACAATCCGGAGCGCGGAAAGATTCCGACGCCGAACATCGATCGTTTGGCGGCGGAGGGCATGCGGTTCACCGACGGCCATGCCTCCTCGGCCGCCTGCTCGCCCTCGCGGTACACCCTGCTCACGGGACGCTACCATTGGCGCACGCGGCTGCAGACCGGGATCGTGGATCTCTGGGAGGAACCGCTGATCGCGCCGGACCGCCTGACGGTCGCCGGGCTGGCGCGCGGGCAGGGTTATGGTACCGCGGCCTTCGGCAAGTGGCACCTCGGCTGGGACTGGCCGATCAAGCCCGAGCAGAAGCCGCTGCTGCGCGGTCTCGGCGGGCGGACGGGGAAATCCAAGGACAAGCTCGTCACTAAACCCACCGAGGCGCACCGCGCCGCGTGGACGGAGGTTTTCTCCCAACGGATCGGCGGCGGTCCGGTGACGCGCGGCTTCGAGCATTATTTCGGGACCGACGTGCCCAACTGGCCGCCGTTCGCGTTCATCAACGATGACCGCACGGTCGGTGTGCCGACGTCGCTGCTGCCCGCGTCCATGATGGACGGTTATCGCGCGAGCTTCCAGGGTCCCGCGCTGCCCGGGTGGCGGTTCGAAGACATCCTCGGTACACTGGTGGACCGCGCGTCAGCGTACATCCGCGAACGGGCTTCGCGCGCCGAGCCGTTCCTGGTGTATCTGCCGCTCACGACGCCCCATACGCCGATTTCCCCGAGCGAAAAGTGGCGCGGTCGCAGCGGACTCAACGAGTACGCCGACCTGGTGATGGAGACCGATGACGCGGTGGGCCGCGTGCTCGCCGCGCTCGAGCAGGCCGGAGTGGCGCGGAATACCTTCGTTTTTCTCACGAGCGACAACGGCTACGAGACCGCGATCGGCATCAAGCCGCTGGAGGCGATGGGGCATTTCCCGAGCGGCCCGCTGCGCGGTTATAAACGCGACGTCTGGGAGGGCGGCCACCGGGTGCCGTACATCGTTCGTTATCCCGGCATGGTGAAACCCGGCTCGGTCTCGGATGCGTTGGTGCATCAAGCCGACCTCTTTGCGACGGTCGCTGAACTCCTCGGTGTCCCCGTGCCGGCGACCGCCGGAGAAGATAGCGTGAGCCTGCTTCCGGTCCTGCGTGGGACCGTGAAGGCGGCGCGGCAGCACGCGATCAGTTGCGGCGTCAACGGCACGCAGGCCCTGCGCGACGGACCGTGGAAACTGGTCTGTTTGCCGAAGCCGCAACTCTACCACCTGGGTGACGATCTCGGTGAAAAGTCCGACCTGGCGGCGAAACATCCGGAGCGGGTCCGCGACATGCTCGCCCTGCGCGAACGTTTCGTCACCGAGGGCCGCACGACCGCCGGCCCGCCGCAGCGCAATGACATCCCGGTACGGCGTTGATGTGGGGTTCGTCCGGCCCCGCGGATGCTCATGGGGTCAGGGCGTTCAATGTTTCAGCGGGGAGAATTTGAACAACGAACGCCCTGACCCCTTTGGGGGCGCGCCGTAACCACTCCACCGCCACTGCTGGAGGATTCGCGTCACTCCAGAGTGGCGGGCCGCGGTGGGCCGCGGAGGCTATCTCGAGGCGGGAATGGCGGCCGTGAG
>JBJTCH010000145.1:0-6140 GCA_046091745.1 Opitutaceae bacterium | reverse complement strand
GGTCGCCGTCCTGGAAGACACTGTGGTAGCCGCTGCCGCTGCCCTCCCACGGGGCGTCGTGCACGAGGACGATTTCCCGCGGTTCGGGGTGATGGAGGCGGGACCGGGCGCCGCCGGAGAGGCGGGCGATGAGCGCGTCATCGACGAACAGCTCACGGCGGGTGCCGAGGGCGACGGGGGAATCGGCGGCTGCGGCGGCTCCGGCGGCGAGCAGTCCGGCAAGGCGGAGGAGGCGGGCGAGGATCATCGGGTCGGGGGCGGAGGAACTAGAATTCACCCTTCACGCCGAGGATCGCGCTTTGGCCCCACTCGGTGACGCGGGAGGTGCGGATGTTTTCGGGTGTGGTGGGCGCGTATTGTTTCTGGATGATGACGTAGCCGCCGGGGGCGTTGAAGTCCCCCAGCGACGCGTAGAGGCCCAGCCGCTTGGTGAGGCTGTACTCGACGCTCAGGGTGTAGCGCCGGAGCGCACCCTGCCACAGGTAGGTGCCGGGCGGGTTGGTGGCGCCAGCCGCTACCGCCGAGCGCTTCGTCTCCTTGCCCTCGGTGCTGGAGAATTTCACCGCGTAGCGCGCCCGGGTGAAGTTGAGGCCCCAGCTCAGCGTCTGCGGATTGAAACCGGTGAAATCGGCGGTCGTCGAGCCGCTCAGGCGGGAGCGGGTGAGGTTGACGAACACCTGCGCGCCCCGCGCCCACGCCGGGAGGAAGGAAAGCGCCTGGCGGTAGGTGAACTCGAGACCGCGGACGCGCGCGTCGCCGCCGTTGGCACGGGTCACCAGGTCGTAGCTGATCGCGTCGCCCGCGGCGGGGAAGACGCCGTACCGCTCGAGCAGCTCGGGCGTGGCGGGAAAGCTGGTCGCGGTGAAGAAGTTCCGCAGGTCCTTCTGGAAGACGCCGACGGAGCCGAACCCGCCGCGGATCAGATAGGACTCGAGCGAGAGGTCGTAGTTGTCGGCGATCCAGGGCTGGAGGCGCGAGTTGACCACGGTGATGGTCTGGCGGCTGGAGGCCTCGGTGATGGCGGAGTAGGTCGCGCCGGGGATGATGAAGGGAAGGTTGGGCCGGCCGATGGTACGCGCGTAGCCAAGGCGCATCACGAGGTCTTCCTGCAGGTTGTAGCTGGCGTTGAGGCTGGGGAACCAGTCGGCGTAGCCGGAGCTCAGGCGCGCGCCACGCTCGGTGTAGACCAGTCGGGCCACCGTGAGCGGGTCGGTGGAGACGGGGATGAAGCGTCCGGCGGCGTCGCGCGCGAGCGTGCCGTTGGCGTTGCGGACGAACTGGGCCGCGGGGTTGACGAGCGGGCCCTGGCCGTCGTCGTCCGTCTTCTCGTAGCGCACGCCGCCGACCAGCCAGAGCCGGTTGTTCAGCAGCCGGGAGTCGGCGCGGAAATACCAGGCCGAGATGGTCTCCTGGAGGCGCTTGGAATTGTTGACGCGGGTCTGGTGCGCGGCCGCCTCGTTGAGCACGAAGTAATCCGGCCTGCTCCGCGCGAGCTGGAAGAGCTTGCCGGGGCTGACCCACTGCACCGGCCGGCCCAGCAGCGGACCCAGCGTAGCGGAATACTCCGTGTCGATCAGGTCGTAGGCGCCGGCGAGCCGTTCGGCCGGCGTCGCGGTCGGGCGGAAATTGTAGTTCCGCTGCCAGTTGTAGAGCTTCTGGGTCTCGCGCAGCACCGAGCCGCCGGTCTGGACGAAGACCGGCACGCCGACGCGGAACTCCCGGCGCAGATCGAGCCGGGCCTGCGCCTTGTCCACCTGGTTGCCGCGCTCCTCCGAGGTCGCGCCGGTGACCGAATAGAGCCGGCCGTCGTGGGGGGAGATGGTGTTGCCGGCGCGGTCGCGCACGGTGAGCGCGGTCGGGAAGAGCCCGGTCGCGCGGGTGGCGCGACCGTCGTGGCCCTCGCCGCGGATCACCAGGTTGGGGATCGTGACGGTCGCGTTGGCGAAGTAGCCGATGTGGTAGTCGGGCATGAAGTAGAAGCCCGAGTAGGAGTAGCTGCCGCTGGCGTCGATCCGCCACGTGTCGCCGAGATGGGTGTACTTCAGCAGGGAGTGCGTGGTGTGGCTCACCAGGTTCTGCCACGAGTACTGCTGGAAGAGGGAGCCGTTGCCCGCCGCCGCGCCCTGGGTGAAGGAGGCGCCGCCGGTCGCGCCCGCGCCGTAGGTGATGTTCAGCCCGTTGTTGCCCTGGTCGGCGTCGCGCATCCGGTAGGAGACGGTCGCCTTGAACAGGTTGCGGTCCCCGATCTTCCAGTCCACGCCGAGCAGCCCGGAGCGCACGGTCACTATCTGCACCTGCGAGTTGCGCAGGACGGAGACGCTGGCGAAGCCCTGGACGAGGTCCCAGATCATCTGGCCGTCGGCGGGGTTCGTGTTGTAGTTGAGCTTGTTGGCGGCCGAGAGCGAGACCGAGAGGGATTTGTTCACCGGCAGCGTGTATCCGAATTCAAAGGACGGTCGGACGGACGGGGCGTCCATCGAGGGGTGGGGGCCCTTCCGGCTGGAGAGGCCCAGCCCGTACTGCGGGTCAAAGGCGGTGAACACGTTGTAGTTGAACTGCGGCCTGGTGCGCTCGAATCCGCTGCGGGTCGTGATGTTGATCGAGCCTCCCAGGCCGTTGGCCGCGAGGTCGGGCGTCGGCACCTTGGTGACCTCGACGGTCGCGATGTTGCTCGTCGGCACCGCCAGCAGGCTGACCGCGCGGGTGTTGCCGGTGAAGGCTCCGGAGAGCTCGACGCCGTCCATGGTGACGCCCGAGGTGTCGGAGGGAAGGCCGCGCAGCGACGCGTCCGTGCCGGCGCGGCCGGAGTAGACGATGGAGACGCCCGGGATGAATCGCAGGAAGTCGGCCACGTTGTCGTCGCTGCCCGCGGGGTACTCATCGCGCGCGACCACATTCTTGATGTTCGGCGACTGGCGCTGCTGGTTGAGGGCCAGCGCCTGCGCGCTCTGCTCGCGCTGCTCCAGCACCTCGAAGCGCTGCAGGGCGACGACGTCTCCGCCGCCGAGCGTGAAGTCGAGGTTGGCGCCGCGGCCCGGTTCGAGGCGGACCGTCGAAGTGCGCGGCTCAAGCCCGACGTAGCTGGCGGTCACCCGCCACTCGCCGGCGGGCAAACCCGCGAGGCGGAACAGGCCGCCGGGACCGGTCAGGGCGTCGCGGCCGGCGCCCTCGACGGTGATCCGGACGTTGGCGAGGGCGGCGCCGGTCGCCGCGTGGGACACGCGACCCTCGAGAAGACCGGCGGGCGCGTTCTGGGAGAAAAGTGCCGGCGTGATTGCAGAGAGCAACGCGAGCACGAAGAAGCAGGCACGGGACGTGCGGGTACGGTAACAGTTCATGGGGAGAAGCGCCCGCGGCGGGGTCGGGGTGGCACGGGCGCTGAAGAAGGGATGGTATCAGCGACCGCTTCGTGCAAGGCGGCAGTTCGGAAACGGGTGCCGGCGTCGCGCGCCGGTCCCCGGGCGAAACGGTGCGCCGGCGATGTCCTCGGGTCCGGCTTCCCTAGGAGAGCGCGAAGATCCGGTTCGAGGCCGGCAACGAGATGATCCTCGAGTAATGGTGCACGGTGGCGACCTCCCGGTCGCCCTCGAGGATCGGCGTCGGGGCCTCGATCACGAAGTCGGCGAAATGCGGCGCGTTGAACGCGAGAAAGGCGAGACTCAGGCAGGCGATCTCGGGCTCATGCCGCCGGCTCAGGTCGGGAAAGGCCACGGGTCCGGTGTCCACCTGATACATTCTCCTCGGCCGACTGATGTTCATCGTCTTGCACGGGCATTCGATGATCGCGATGAGGCCCGTCGCTGGGTCGCGGATCTCCGTCCTGGTCACAATGGGCACTCCGGCCGACGTCGCTTCGCTGATCTTCTCCCACGTGTCCAGTTCCGTGCAACGCGCAGCCGCCGGCGTGTGCAACACCGGGCGATCCCCCCACATCTCGTCCATCCGCTTGATCGAGCGGTACCGGTCCGCACGGCGGTTGTGATGCCTCCGGAAAACGAGCACCTTGCCGTCCCCGAACACCGGCAGGAAATCGTAATTGTCCCGGTGGAAGAGATCCTTTTCGGCGAACGTGTGCTCGCTTTTGCAGGAAGCGCCCTGGTGGTAGACCGTGCGGGTGCGCCGCTGCGGGTCGATGATGATGGTCCGGCTCTCGATCCACATCCGCACGGAGTTGAATTCCGCCGTGTTGCACAGGAACGAACGTCCGTAATCAAGGCACGGCTCCGTGCCGTCGCCGGCCGTTACCGCCTCCTTCGCGCTTACGCCGGCCAGCGCCAAACCCGAGGAGGCCAGCAGGCCCGACCGGATGAAGGTGCGCCGCGAAGGGGATGCTGGCGCCGGGAGGTTGCGAGGCGTTTCCGATCCGGGGGGGGCTGCCTCGAGGTTCGCGATCGGATTGATCATGCCTTCCTGTGTTCGCGGTTTTCGGTTTTGTCAGGTCAAACCTGCGATCCAGCGGAGGCGCGCCGCAATCCGCCCGCGACGATCACGGAGGCGGGGAAGGGGAAACAAGCGGAAGGAATCTTCCCGGGTGAGAGCGGTCCCGCGGCTTGGCCGGGTCAAAGGCCTTGCGGGCTAGTTGGCGCGGTTGCTTCGCCGCTCGATCCCGCCGTGACGGAGAACAGTGGCGGACGTTCGAGCCCGCGTGGCTCGACGGCGCCTTCGTTTCCCCGCGTGACGGCTGGTTCGGCCGTGATGGCCGGAGTCAGTCGGCCCGCAGCGCCGAAATTTCGATCCGCCGGATACGCAGCCGGTTCAATCCACCCACCTTGCTGTCGCCCGCGCAGTATCCGAGCAGCACGGCGTCGCCGGCGAAGTGGATCGCCGTGTAGCAATACCAGCCGTCGGGGTCCTCCTCGAGGCGGGTACGCGAGGGCCATGTCCGCCCGCCGTCCTTGGAGATCGCCGCCACCAGCGGGCTGCGCTTGCCCTTGGGAAAGGGAAACCGGCCGGAATGATCGTTGTAGATCGCCAGGAGGTCGGCGGAGCCCGGCAGGCGTTTGATGCTGGCGGGAGAAAGCGGGGACTCCATCGCGGTGGCGACGGGGGCGCTCCAGGTTTTTCCGGCGTCCCGCGAAGCGAACCCGAATTGAACTCCCTGGTCGGTACGCGCCCAGCCGAGCAACGTCTGGTCCGCCAGCTCCGCCACACCGGGCTCCTGAAAGCCGCTCCGGCTCACGACCGGCATGCCCCACCACGTGTCGGCCTCGCGCCAGGTGAGTCCATCGTCGTCGGATAGGTACCAAAGGGCGATCGCGCGCGAGTCGAACGACCGGCTGCTCGACGGATCGGTCTGGCGGGCGCGGTGAAAACCCACCGGGGCCACGAGGCGGCCGGAGGCGAGCTGCACAACCCGGTCGTTGTTGAGCACGAAATAACCCGGCGCGGAGACCATCAGGACCGGACTGCTCCAGGTCCGGCCCTCGTCGGCGGAGGTCCGCATCCACGGCCGGCAGTCCAGCCAGCTGTTCTTGCGCAGGTAGAAGAGGGCCAGTTTTCCCGAGGCCAGCCTAAGCAGGGAGACGCTCATCACGTTGGCGCCGCCCTCGTTGTCGATCACGACGCGAGGCTTCGACCAGGTCCGGCCCTCGTCGCCTGACTCGATTCCCACGATGCGCGCGGGATGGTGATCTGACGCGCCGCCGTAAAATTGGGTGTAGCAGAACCAGATTCTCCCGTCCGCGAGCGTGGCGAAAGCACCCTCTGAATTGCGCGGGTTTTCCGGACTCGGGTTGATGTCGAGGACGGGAACGCCGCCGCGGAGTTGCGACGCGAGCCCCGCCGCGGCGAACGCAAGGATCACGAGGCGTGCGGTGAAGGCGCGCCGAAACTCCGGCTTCGATTTGTTCATGGTTTCCTCCACGGGATCGTCGTTTCTGTCGTCCGACAGGAGGGTGCAGGTTTATCGTATTACAAGGGAAACGTTGACCGTGGATGCAATATCCACGGCTTTCACCCGGGCGGTTAAGTTTTCGCCGCAGACCGCGGGGGTAAGTGCGCAGATGGCGCGGATAAAGGCCGCAGGGCGTTCTGCGCTGTCGACTGGCCGGAGCGAACGGGCGGAGGGGAACAGGAAGGTCGCGAAGATCGTGAAGGTCGGCGGCGTCAGATCTGCGATATCTGAGTTATCTGTGGTGGAC
>JBJTCH010000144.1:0-8893 GCA_046091745.1 Opitutaceae bacterium | reverse complement strand
CCAGCGCAGCAGCCTCATCGACTCGTTCTGGGTGCCGCTCGGCAACGGCAACTACCAGTTCGCCGTGCCCGGCAACGCGCCCACCAACCCGTTCCGCGAGAACGTCGTCGTCAGCATCCCCATCCCCGCGAGTCAGGCCAGCCGCAACGACATCACCAACCAGGCCGCCAACGCCGTGCTCGGCGCCGTCGTGAAGCTGCCGCGCGACTGGCGCGCCGCGGTCGACTGCAATTACTCGGTCTCCTCCCAAAAGGTCTTCTACGACCTGATGAACCTCGCCAACGCCACGACGTTCGGCGGCAACGCCACCCTGCTCTACAACGGCACCATCAACCCGTTCGTCGACACCATCGCCAACCCGATCGACTTCCCGCGGTGGTACGGCGACTGGACCGGGTACAACAAAGACACGATGCTCGACTACAACCTGCGCGCGTCGGGCCCGCTGTTCTCGCTGCCGGGTGGCCCGCCGACGCTGACCGTCGGCACCGAGATCTACACCGAGCGCCTGCCGCAGGCCTACGTCGGCGGCACGTTTCCGCCGTTCGGCGGCGCCGCCGCGAACCCCACCAACCAGCACTCGTATTTCATCGGCCAGCGCATCTCCACCTACTCCGGCCACGCGGAGTTGAGTGTGCCGGTCGTCTCCGGCCGCAACGAGCTGCGGTTCGTACGCGCCCTCGAGCTGCAGGCCGCCGTGCGCTCCGAGGAATTCCACGTCTACACCAACCCCAACGGCCGCATCAATGTGTTCCCCGACGCCATCCCGCCGCGGATCACCCAGAGCGCCACCGAAAGCCGGCAGGACATCGCCAAACTCCGCGCGACGCGGCCCACGCTCGGGTTGAAATGGGAGCCGCTGCCCGCCGTCACCGTGCGCGCCTCCTACGCCGAGGCGTTCCTGCCGCCGCCGTTCGCCCAGCTCACCCAGCGCATCAACACCGGCGGCCTCCAGCCGCCCAGCGTCACACCGGTTTTTTACGATCCCGTCCTCCGCCAGAGCTACGCCTCGCTCAGCATCGCCGGCAACAACCCGGGGCTCGGACCCGAGACGTCCGAGAATTGGAACGCCGGCGTGATCTGGGCCCCGACGTCCGGTGCGTTCAAGGACCTGCGCCTCAACGTCGAGTACTGGTTCATCCGGAAGCTCGGGCTCATCCGCAACGTCAACAACGTCCAGCTCCTCGCCAACCTCGGCGCCGACGCCCCAGCCGGCAGCGTCACGCGCGACCCCGCGACCAACCGCGTCGAGTTGTTCACGTTCGCCAACTACAACGTCGGCGACGGCTGGACCGACGGCTGGGACTTCTCGGCCGACTACCGGCGGGCCACGCCGATCGGCGTGTTCAGCCTCCGCGCGCGCGTCACGGTCACCGACAACCTGCGCCTGCCGCCCACCATCAGCTACCCGGCGCTGCAGTACGTCGGCCACGTCAACGCCGGCGGCGTGAACCGCCTGAAGTCCAACCTGTCGGTCAACTGGGCGAGCGGCCGCCGCTGGCGCGCGGGCTGGACGGTCGTCAACTACAGCGGCTACCGCCAGGCCGGTGCGCCGGACGACCCCGTCTATCTCGGCAACCCCAACCCGACGCTCGTCACCACGAGCACCGGACCGCAGGGCGGTTACGACATCGCCGGCCAAACGTACCACAACGCCACGATCGGCTACAGCTTCGGCCGCGGCGCCGCGACCCACGCCCTCCTCCGCGGCGTCGGCGTGCAGGTGAGCGTCAACAACGTCTTCAACACCCTCCCGCCCTTCGACGCCCGCAGCGGCAACACCCCCTTCTACTACAGCCGCTTCGGCAACGTCCGCCTCCGCGACCTCGTCGTGCGCGTGAAACGCGACTTCTGATCCCCGCCAGCCCAAGGTTTTGGCGGACCACCCAAGCCGGGGGCGCCCCGATGGGGTCAGGGCGTTCAATGGTCAAAACCGCAACAACGAACGCCCTGACCCCATGGAATAAGTTCTCCGGCATGATCGAAATCCGTGAATCCGACTGGAAGAAGTTCACCGCGCTGCTGCCGGTCTGGCGTGAGCGTTACCTCACGGAAAAAAAACCCCTGCATCGCCGCTCTCCTCACGGAGCCCGGCAAGACGGAGACCGAACGTTTCTGGGCCGCTGAAAAGGTGATCGAGAAAGAGGCGCGCACGCTGCAGCGGTGCCTCGACGACATCCGGCGCTCCCGGATGATCGAGCGGCTGCTCGAGATGCGCCTCGCGAAAATGATCAGCCGCGAAGACCTCGCGGACTTCAGCGCGGGGGCGCCTCAATGGGGTCAGGGCGTTCAATGTTCACGCGGAGGGCTGATTGAACAACGAACACCCTGACCCCTTAGCGACGGGCTAACGGGAGCCTTCGATGATGCCGACGAAGGCTTTGGGCACCACGGCGGCGGTGCGACACTGCCCGGCGGCCAGGACGCGCGCGGCCCACGCGTTGACTTCAGCGAGAGAGATCTGCCCGACGAGCCCGGCGTGGAGGGCGACCGCCTCTTCCGCCTCCTCCGGTCTCTCCTGCGCGCGCATCAGCAAGCCGGCGACGAACGCGTTGTCGCGGAACGCCTCGCGCAATTGTCCGCGCAGGATGCCCCGCGCCCCGATGAATTCCCCGTTCGTGACCCCGCGCGCCGCCAGGTTGGCGCCGATCGCGGCAATGACGGGTGCGACCCGGCCGGCGTCGTTCGGCGCGCAATCGATCCGTGCCTGCAGGAGCGCGAAATCCGGAAAGCCGTCGAACGGCTCGAAACGCGCCGACGGCGCGTAGGCGAGCCCAAGCTTCTCGCGGACCTCGGTCCGCACGCGCAGTTCCATCACCTTCGCGAGAATTCCCAACGCCGCCTGGTCACGAGCGGACGACGCGCCCGTCACCGGCCAGGTGCCCGTGACGAGCCCCATGTTCTGCTCCCCGACGAATTCGATCCGCGTGAAACCCGCCGGGGCCGCCAGCGCGACCGGCCGCGGTGGCGCGGAGGTTTCCTTACGGGGGGACCTCGGCCGCAGCGCGCCGAGCGTTCGTACGACGACGTCGACCGCCGCGGGTTCGGTCACGTCACCGACGATCGTCACCTCCACATAGCCGCGCGCCAGCGAGGGCTCCATCCAGCGCCGGACATCGGTCACGCTGAGCGACATGTAATCCAACGGCGAACCCCACGTGAAGCGGGCGTCCCCTCGGAAAAGATGGTTGGTGAGCTCGCGCATTCCCTCGCCCATGCCGGCCCCGGCCGCCACGCGGGTGAGCACCGCTTGCATCCGCTGATCCTGATGCGCGAAGGAGTTGATCACCGGCGCATGCAGAAAATCCGCGACGAGCGAGAGGAACACCTCGAGCTGCCCGGTCGCCATGAGTCCGCGGAACGTGAAAGCGTCGCGGTCCGTCACATCGAGGCCGAACTCCAGGAGGCGTTCCTCCACCAGTGCGGAAAACCGCTCGGGCCGGAAATACGACCCGCCGCTGGCGAGCAGGCTGCCGATGCCCCACTCCTTCAACGCGGGTTTGTTACCCGGCAGTTCGAGCAGCCCCGTGCCCACGCGCACGACGGCGCGAGCCAACCCAGGTTCTCCGCGGGACGGCACAAAGTTGAGTCGGACCTCGTTGCCGAAGCGGGCCAGCACCGCACCCAGCCCCGGTAATTCCCGCCGCTCGACCACCGGGGTGGACGCCGTGAAGCGCGGCACCGCGAAGGGCGTGTCACGCCGCGTGCGCGCCATGACCTGCGGCACCCCCGCGCGTCGCGCCTTGCGCACCTCCGCCAAGACGGCGTCGGGGGTGAGCTTGAGGTCGATCCCGCCGGAAAGGTGGAACGCCATCGCGTCGACCGGCCAGAGGCCGCGGAAAACGCGCTGCGCGTCGGCTGGCGTGAAACGCTCCAGCCATTCGCGCCGCCACGCGAGCGAACGCGCGGGCCCGGCGAAAACCGTGTGCGAGGTGATCGCGGCGACCAGTTCCTCGCCCAACGCCGCGGGATCCGCCGCGGGCAGCTGGCTCGCGGCATGGACGGCCATCCGCAACTCACGGCTCCGCTCCTCCTCGAGGTCGGCCGGATCGAGGCCGCGCTCGAGGGCGAGGCGCACCAGCCCGTCCACCGCGCGAATCCCCTCCGACCACGCCGCCGCGGGGACCGCGATCGCCGCCGTGGCGACACCGTGGCCCAGCAGCTCCTCGTAACCGGCTGAGGCGCCCGCACCCGCCGTCTCGCGCCGCAACCGCCGCGCGAAAACCGCCATGACGAATTCCCGCTGCTGCCGCTCGATGTGAGCCTCACGGGAGTCCGGCTTGTCCGCCGGCGGAAGGACCGCCGCCACCTCGATTGACGCGGAGCCGACACCGCCGACGCGGAAGATGCCGGCCCGCAGCGTGCGGGCGTCGAGCCGGCCGTCGTCGCGAGGCGCCGGAGGCGCGGACGGCTTCGCCATCGTTCCAAAGATCGCGCGCACCTCCGCCTCGAGGGCGGCGGCCGTGAAATCGCCGGCCACCACGAGCACCGTGAGGTCGGGCCGGTAGTTACGGCGGTGAAACCCGATGAACTGCTCCCGCGTGAAGCCGCGGATGAGCTCCTCCTTCCCGCCCGGGTGATTCTCGCCGAACCGCAGCCCGCGAAAAACGACCGGCAGCGACGCCTGCTGCCGGCGTCCGTCCAGCGTGTCACGGTTGCGCAGCTCGGCCAGCACCACGCGGCGCTCGCGCTCGATCGCCACGGGGTCGAACGCAAGCGCATCGCCGAAATCGCGGAACAACCGCAGCCCCTCACCCAGCAGCGCGGCGTCGTTTTCCCGGAAATCGAGGCGGTACGCCGTGTGATCGAAGGTCGTGATGGCGTTGACGTCGCTGCCGTACTCCACGCCGAGCCGCTGGAAGAGGTCGACCATGCGGTCGGCCGGAAAGTTCGCCGTGCCGCCGAAGGCGAGATGCTCGAGATAATGGGCCATGCCCCGCTCCTGCGGTGCCTCATCCAGCGAACCGGCGAGCACGACCCATTGCATCGTGACGCGACCGGGAACACCGGTGTGCGGCAGCAGCGCGTAACGGAAACCGTTGTCGAGCCGCCCCCAGGTCACGGCCGGATCCGGCGTGAGACTGCGCGGGGTCTCGTGCGCCCAGCGTCCGGAACGCGGCCCCGCGGGCGCGGCCGGCAATGCGGTGGCTAGAAGGGAAAGCAACAGCGTGAGCCGGAGGACGGCCATGACGCCGACGAACCTGCGCGGGTGTTAGCCGGCTTCAACCCGTTTGCGGGCGGAAACGGAGCAGACGGAACACGAGTCGTGATGCCCCGCGGCGGCAGGCATGAGTTTCCGAATGCAACGGCGATGGATGGGGGCACTGTGCCCGTCGCCGCACCAGCCCGCCGGAGGCCCGGCAACGGCTCCGTTTCCCGGGAAACCGCGGGAAACTTCGCTCAACCTCCGACTTTCACTCCACCCCACCCTTTCCTCCGACGTACTTGCTCGGCTGGGGTTCGTCGTCCGCCTTGCCTTCGTAGGCGTGCACCGACCACGCGGAGTCGGCCCACAGGGGCAGATTGTTGCGTTTGCCCTCCCACGTCTCGCGGATCTCCGCGCCGAGCCGCGGGTCACGCGCCTCCAGCATCAGCCGGTTCAGCGCGGTGTACGCGATGGCCTCCGTTTTCACACCGAGGAGCGTCGCGAGACGCTCCACCGCATCGGATTCCGCCGCTTCGAGGTGAATCTTGATCGCCGACATCGTGACCTCCGTGGGTTGCCGGGCGCGGAATGACGCCCTTGCGAATAGACTAACTCCGCCGCGGGTTCCCGGCCCCGCATGGCTTGGTTATTTCGCGCCGCGATTTGCGCGCGCCGCCGCGAACACCGTCACCTCGTGCGCCAGCCGGCGGCCCGCCCCGATGCAGTTCGCGAGCGAGATGCCGTCGCGGCAATTGCCGCCGAGGAACAATCCGGACGCGCCGCGCTCCGCCGCCGCCATCGCCTCCTTGAACCTCGCGTAACCCGGCGCGTACTGGGGAATCGCCCGCGGCCAGCGCTGCGCACGGAAAACGACCGGTTCGCCACGCACGCCGAGCAGGCGCCCGAGTTCGTCCGCCACCAGCGCGCGCAGGGCGTCGTCGTCCCGCGCCGCCAGCTCCGGTGCCCGCATGCCGCCGATGAAGGTGGTCAACGCCACGTGGCCCTCCGGCGCGCGTCCGGGGAATAGCGTGCTGGAAAAAAGTGTGCCGAGGATCCGCCCGCGCTCCACCTCGGGCATCAGCACGCCGAATCCATCCAGGGGATGCGCCACCTGTTCACGACGGTAGCCGCTGAAGACGGAAACCACCGGCGGGTGCGCGATCTCTCGCAACGCCGCCAACCCTTCCGCCCCCGGCACGCCCGTGATCGGCAGCGCCGCGAGCGCGTCCGCCGGCAGCGCGCACACGACCGCGTCGAATTCCGCCACCTCCTCGCGGCCACCCGCCGCCAGCTCCAGCCGCCAGCGGCCATCCGCGTGCGCCACCGTCTTCACGTGATGGCTCAACCGCAGCGCGTCGCCGAGGCGCGCCGCCGCGGCCGTCGCGATCTCCCCCAGGCCCTCGGGGAACGAGAAGATGCGCCCCTTCGGCCCGCCGCTCGCGTTGCGGCGTGCCAGCGCCCCGCGGATCAGCGACCCGTGCTCCTGCTCGAGCGCGAACAGCTTGGGAAACGCCTGCGGCACCGAGAGCCGCCGCGGATCCCCCGCGTACACCCCGGCCACAAAGGGATTGATCGCATAGTCGAGGAATTCGGGGCCGAGGCGGCGCGTGACAAAATCCGCCACCGTTTCCTCGACGTCCGCGCTTCCCCGCGGACGCCACGGCTCGCCCAACAAGCGCAGCTTCGCGCGAAACGAGAACAGCGGCGTGGTGACGAAGCCCAGCGGCGAGCCGGGCAAAGGCACCGGGCGCCCGCCGCGCACGATGTAGCGCCGTTTTGCTTCCGGAGCCGCGTAGAGCCGGCGCGAACCGAGCCCCAGCCCGTCGATGAATTCCGCGACCTCGCTCGTGCCCTCGAGCAGCGAGTTCGGGCCGAGCTCCCGCAACCAGCCATCCTCGCGCACCGCCGACACCACGCCGCCCGGCCGCGCCGCGCTTTCGAACACGATGACGTCGATCCCCGCGCGCCGCAGCTCCGTGGCGGCAGTGAGGCCGGTCACGCCGCCGCCGATGACGGCCACGCGGGCCGGGCTGGTCGTCGATGTCATCGCGTTGATCCTGCACCCGCTCGTCCGCGCCGGCAACGCCCGTCCTGGGGTAACGCGGTCATTTTTGCGGCGGAGCGTCACATCAGCCCGAGCCGGGCCCGCGTGATCGCGAGCGCCGCCACGACAGCTGATTCCGCCCGCAGCACGCGCCGGCCGAGATGATGAAAAGCGAAGCCCGCCGCGCGCAGTGTCGCCCGGTCCGCCGCCGACCAACCACGCTCGCCGCCCACCGCCAGCACCACCGGACGACCTGGCGCGAGGAGCGCGGCGCCGAGCGGCGCGGGCGACTCGTAGTTGTCGAGGGCGATCCGTTCGTCCCCGGCTCCGGACAAGGCCGCCACCTCCGCCAGCGGGCGTCCCCACGTGACCTCCGGCAGCAAGGTGTCGAAAGCCTGCTCCGCGCCCGCGATCGCGTGGCGCCGCCACTCGCCCGACGTCCACAGCGTGCTGCGCGCGTAGCCGGGCTCGGTTTTTTCCGTGACGACGAAGTGCAGCGCCGCGACCCCGAGCGTCGTCGCGTCCCGCAGGATGTCCCGCGCGGTCTGTGGCCGCGGCAATCCGGCGAGCAGGGTGATCGCGGGCGGCGAATCCGGCGGATGGGTCGGCTCGAACGCGAACGTCACCGAGTCCGCCGCGACCGTCGCGAGCCGGGCGCGTCCCCGCGGGCCGTTGATCACGCCGGCGTCGAAGGCTTCGCCCTCGCCGCGCCGCAGGACGTCGAGCACGTGCCGGGCACGCCGGTCGGAGCGGGGGAGCGGGCGGCCGATTTCGGCGGTTTCGAGCAGGACGAGGTTCAAGCGTGAAGGTGAGCGAGCTTGACCACGGGAAGCCGCGGGGAAAGCTCTCCGTGCTTCGCCCCGCGGGCGTAGTTTAGTGGTAAAACTCCTGCCTTCCAAGCAGGCCTCGTCGGTTCGATTCCGTCCGCCCGCACCATCCTTCGCTCGTTGAGCTGCGGATGGCGTCTTCAAGGGGTCAGCCTGTTGAACGGAGCCGCTGCGCCCTCGTTGGGCCGCAGTCTTTCGCGACCGAAACGTTGGAACGTCTTCTCGGGAGCCGGGAACGCCCGTAACAAGGCCATCGGGGATGGTAGCCAACATGTAACAGGCTGACCCCTTGGGCTCCGTCTCGCGCGGGAGATCAGCCTGACGGCGGCCCTGATCGACCGCCGGCGGCCGGTCACACAGATCCATCTCGGCGGTGGCACTCCGACTTTCCTCACGCCGGATGACCTCCGCCGGCTCGGCGATCTCATCCACGGCACCTTCACGGTCGCGTCCGACGCCGAGTTCAGCGTCGAGATCGATCCCCGCCGCGTGACCGCGGAACAGGTGGCGGTGCTGCGCGGCATCGGGGCCAACCGCGCCTCGCTCGGCGTGCAGGACACCGATCCGGCGGTGCAGCTGGCGATCCACCGCCTGCAACCGCAGGAGGTGAACCGGCAGGCGTTCGCGTGGCTGCGGGCGGCGGACTTCGGGTCGATCAACGTCGACCTGATCTTCGGGTTACCGCAGCAAAACGCGACCGGCTTCGCCCGCACGATCGACGACGTGCTCGGGCTAGGTCCCGACCGCCTCTCGGTGTTCAGCTACGCCCACGTGCCCTGGATCAAGCCGGCGCAACGCATCTTCGACGACCGCGCCCAGTTGCCCTCGACCGAGGCGAAGCTGGCGATGTTCGCCACCGCCCACTCCAAGCTGACT
>JBJTCH010000143.1:0-5925 GCA_046091745.1 Opitutaceae bacterium | reverse complement strand
GCTCGGTCTCGATGATAACCGCCTCACCTACTACCACGGCGGCCGCTTCAAGCAGCTCAGCCAATTCGGCGGCGCGGTGATCAACGAGCTGATCGCTTGAGCAGGGCGTTCCGGAATTTTCCCGCGGCCGCCGCCGCGGCTGCACCGTCCGCGACTTGTTGCGAAGTTCCGGAGGCCGGCGGGCGCAGGAGAGCGACCGATAAGTGACATCCGCGCCGTGCCCTCAAGGCTGGCCCGGATTCCACGCGTCCCCGTCCGGTCTCCCGCCTCTCCCATGTCTTCCCCGTCTCCCACGTCTTCCTCTCTTTCCATCTTCCCCGCCTTCCGCCCTTCCGACTTTCCGCCGGAATCCGCCTGCGGCCTTGCGTGAACCGCGCACCACGCATCAGCCTCCCGCCGTGATCACCCCGTCCCGCCCCCTCCTCGCCCTGTTCCTCGCGTTCGCCGCCCCGGCGCTGCGCGCCCACGAGGTCGCCACCGAAATGCTGCAGGCCGCCGCGCAATTCCGCGCGTCGCTCGACGCCGCTCAGCTGAAGCAGGCCACTTACCCGCTCACCGACGCCGAGCGGGAGAACTGGAACTTCGTGCCGATCGCGCGGCAGGGGCTGCCTTTCAAGCGCATGTCGACCGACCAGCAGGCGCTGGGGCTCGCGCTGCTGCGCTCCGGCCTGAGCCACACGGGCACGGCCAAGGCGCAGGCGATCATGCAGCTCGAGCTCATCCTCAAGGAGGCCGAGAAGGACACCAAGGGCCGGCGCGACCCGGTGCAGTACTTCATCACCCTCTTCGGCGAACCCGCCGCCTCCACTTCGTGGGGCTGGCGCTTCGAGGGCCACCACCTGTCATTCAATTTCACCGTCGTGGACGGAAAACATGTTTTCTTCACACCGTCCTTCATGGGCACCAACCCGGCCGAGGTGCGCTCCGGACCGCGGCGCGGCGAACGCGTGCTCGGCGAGGAGGAGGACGCCGGCTTCGCGTTCATCGAGTCCCTCGACGCCGAACAGCGCCGCGCGGCGGTGATCGCCGCGGATCCACTGAAGGAGATCGTCACCACCAACAGCAAGCGCGTCGATCCGCTGTCACCGGCGGGCATTCCCGCCACGCGGCTGAATCCCGCGCAGCGCGCCCGCCTGGAGTCGCTGGTGAAACTCTACCTCGCCCGCTGGCGGCCGGAGTTGGCGGAGGAAACCTTCGGGAAGATCGCGGCCGCGGGTCTCGACCAGCTCACGTTTGCGTGGGCCGGACCGGTCGATCGCGCGAAGGGCCGTTACTACCGCATCCAGGGGCCGACCTTCCTGATCGAATTCGATAACTTCCAGAACAACTTCAACCACGTGCACACCGTGGTGCGCGACTTCAAGGGCGACTTCGGTCGCGACCTGCTGGCCGAGCACCACGCCCGCGACCACGCGGGAAAGTGATCCGCGGCAGGGCGGGTTACGGGATCCGCAGGCGCTGGCCGGGACGCAGGGTGTTCTCGCCCTTCAGCACCTCGCGGTTGGCGTCGTAAATTTCCTGCCAGCGGCTCGCGGTGCCGTAGTAGCGGGTACTGATGCGGGTGAGCGAGTCCCCCTCGGAAACCGTGTGGAAACGCGGCGCCGGGCTGACTGGGGACCCCACAGCGGGTGCGGCGGAAACGGCCGGTGCGCTCGGGGCCGTTGCGGCGGGGACGGGACCGCCGTTGATGAGGCGCGCCGCGGCCGCGATCTGGTCAAGCGTGCCCTGGGCCTGACGGAGACGGGCGGAGATGGCGGCGTTCTCCTGCTGCAGTTGCGAGATGCGGTTGGTGCGGTCGCGCTCCACGGCCTGCAGGGAAGAGTTGAGCTGGGAGGTCTCCGCCCGCGCCGCCGCCAGGTCACGCTGCGCCTCGGCCAGCTGCGCCGCGGCGGCCGAAAGCGCGGTGGCCCGCTTTTCCGCCTCCGCCCGCGCCGCCTCGCTCTCCGCCAAGCGGGCGTTTTCCGAGCGCAGGGAGGCCAGCTGGGTCTGCAGCTCCTTGAGTTCCGACGAAAGCCGCGCGTTCACGCCGGTGACCTCGGCGGTGGCGGCGCCCTGCTGCTCGGAGGCCTTGCGCGACTCCTCGAGCTTCGCCCGCAGGTCGCTCAACTCGCCCCGGAGGGCGCCGGCGGTATCGCGGGCCGCGGCCAGTTGCTGGTTCTCCGAACGGAGCGCGGAAACCTGACCTCCGAGTTCCTGCACCTGGGCCTGCAACTTCTCGTTGCCCGCACCAAGCGAGGTGATGAGGGCGAGCTGTTCCTGCGCGGTCCGCGTGCCGGCGGCGACACGGTTGCGCAGTTCCGCGAGATCCGTCTGCGCCAGTTCCGTCCCCTGCCTCGCCGAGGTGACCTGGCGTTCCAAAGCCACCTTCTCCTCGGTTAGCCGGCGGTTGAGCGCCGTGAGTTCCGCGAGGCCGGAGTCGCGCCGCTCGGAGGACGACTGCAATTCCGCGAGCCGCGCGCGGGCCTCGGTCAGGCCGGCGCCGAGCGCGGCCACCTGCTGCTCCAACTGCGCCCGCTCCGCCGTCAGCCGCTGATTGAGACCGGTGAGTTCCGCGACGCTGCCTCCCTGCTGCTGCGCCGCGCGCGAGGCCTCGGTATAGAGCGACTGCGCGGCGGCCAGGTCGCTCCGCGCCTTATCGGCGGCGGCCCGCGCGGCCTCGGTCTCCTGGCGCGACTGCGCCAGTTGCTTCTCGGTGGCGGAGAGACGCGTGAACATGTCCTCGACCTGCGCCTTCAGATTATCGCGTTCCTGCGAAGGCTGGCGCGAGGCGCTGCGCGCACCCTCGAGCTCAACCGTCAACCGCGCCTGCTCGGCGCGGGCCTTCTCCAGATCCCCCTGCAGCTGTTTCAACCTGGTCCCCGCATCCTCCAGCTGGGCTTTCAGGGGCGACTCATCCGCTCCTCTCACCTGCAGCAGGGCCCGGTTGGCGTCCGACAACGAACGATTCGTCTCGCGGGCGCTCTGCAACTGCGAGGCAAGCAACGCCAGCTCCTTGGCCGAGTTCTTCCGATCCTCGTCACTCTGGGTCTCCAAGGACCGGACCTGGCTCTGCAGGGTGCTGAGCTCAAGGCGCAGCGCGTCCGAAGGTCCCTGCCGGACCGCGGCGGCCTGGGCGGCGAGGGCGGCGGCGGCGGACTGCTTGGAAACCTCCAGGTCCTTCTGCAGGCTGTCATTCCGCGCCGTCATCTCCGCCAACGCCCGCTTGGACTCCTCCAGTTGGGTGTTGAGCTGACCGGCAAGCGCCTTCGCCTGCTCCAGCTCCGCGACGGGCCTGGCCTTTTCATTGGCCGCCTGTCGCGCCGCGTCACGCTCCTGCCCCAGAGTCTCGATGCGCTTCGTCGCCTCCGCCATGCGGCGGTTCAGGTTGTCCCGCTCAGCCGAGGCGGCCGCGAGGCGCTCGGTTGCCTCCGCCAGCTGACGCGCCGCCCCTTGGGCGGCACCCTGCACGAGCGCCAGCTGCTCGCGGGCCGAAGCCAGCTGCGCGCGCTCCGCCTCGCGCTCCTGGCCGCCGGAGGACTTCGCCGCGTCGAGCTCGCGCGTCAGTCGGCGGGCGGTTTCCTCCAGCCCCGCGATGGCGGCTTCCTGCGTCCGCAATTTATCCTGCTGGGGGGCCAGCTTCGCCTCCGCGGCGGACAGAGCGTCGCGCAACGTGGCGGTGTCGGCCGCCTGACGCGTCAAAATATCCTTTTCACCGGAGACACGCGCCAACCGCTCGGAAACCGCCGCCAACTCCCGCGCGGAGTTGCGCTCCGCGGACTGCGCGACGGCGAACTGTTCCTGCACCGCGGCCAACTGGTTGCGGAGGGCGGGCAGATCTTTCTCGGAGGCGCGGGCCGCCTGCAGCTCACGCGTGAGATCATCGCTTTTCCGACGCAGAGCCTCGGTCTCGGTGGCCGCTTGCCGCAACGCGGCCTCACGCTCCGCCGCTGCTCCGGCCAGGCGTTCGCTCACCGCGGCGAGTTGACGGGCAGTCCCCTGCTCCGACGCCTGGGAGGCTTCCAGGGCCGAGCGGGTTTCGGCCAGCTGCTGACGAAGGCCGGACAAATCCTTTTCGGACGACCCGCCGGCTTGGCGGAGCGCGTCGAGATCCCGGGTAAGCCGGGCGGCCGCGGATTTCAGTTCAGCGAGCTCCGCCTCGCGCGCCTTCAGCTGTTCCTGCTGCGGGCTGACCTTCGCTTCAGCTTCCGCCAAGCGCACCTTGAGTCCCTCGGCTTCCGCCGCGGCCTGTTTCGTCGCGGCTTCGCGCTCCTTCACCGCCGCGGTCAAACGCTCGCCCAATTCGTTCAGCGCCGCGGACGCGGCCTTTTCCGAAGCCTGCACCGCGGTCAGCTGCGTCGTCGCCTGCGCGAGCTGTTCCCGCAGCGCAGCCACTTCGCGGCCGGCCGTGCCGCCGGAATTACGCGCCGTTTCCAGCTCCGCGCCAAGTTGCGTGAGCCGCGTGTTGAGCTCCGCCACCACGGCCTCGCGCCGCTGCAATTCCTCCTGCTGCGGGCCAAGTTTCGCTTCCGCGGCGGCGACCCGTTGCGCGGACTCCTGCACCTGCTGCCGCAGACGCGTGAGCTCTTCCGTCGTCGCCCCTCCCGACGCCTTCGCGGCTTCCAGCTCCTGCGCCAGTTGCGCCGCCCGCGCCTTGGCTTCGGCGAGCTCCGCCTCGCGGGCCTTCAGCTGTTCCGGTGGCGGACCAGCCTTGGCCTCAGCCGCCGCCAGCCGCACGCGCAGAGTCTCTGTCTCGGCGGCGGCTTTGCGCGCCTCCCCCAATTGGGTTGAAAGGGCCAACTCCGACTCGCGAAGCGCGCGGACACTCTGACCCAGCTCAAGTGCCTGCTTACGTGAGTCGGCGATCTCTCCGGCCATGACCGCATAGGCCACGCGGACGGCCTCCAGTTCACGCGAAAGCTGCTGGTTGGAGGCGCGAATCGCGTCGCTCTCGGCGGCCTTGCGGCTGTTGGCGTCACGCTCGGTGATCGCGGCGGTCATCCGCGCCTCCATCTCCGCCAACTTACGGCCCGCGGCCTGATCCCCCGCCTCCAGCAACGCCAGCCGCTCCCGAACCTCGCTGAATTGCTGGCGCACCACCCCCAAATCACGTTCGGCGTTGCCGGCCAGAACGCGCGCGTTCTCCAGCTCGCGGGTGAGTTGGTCGACCTTGACGCGCTGCTCCACCAAGGCGGCTTCCGCAACCCGCGACTGCTCGTCGCGGGGCGTCGCCGCCGCCTTCGCGGCGGCCAGTTGTGTCCGCAGGCTCTCCATCTCCGAGGCCGCGCGCTGCAAAGCCGACTCCCGCTCGGCCGCCGCCGTGAGCTTCTCATTCAAAGCGGCCAACTGGCGCGCGGTTGCGGCCTCCGCCGCCACGAAGGCGGACAGTTTCGCGCGAGCTTCCTCCAGTTGCCGGCGCAGCTCGCCCGGTTCCTTGTCGCCGCCGGGACCCGGGGATTTCGCGCCCTCCAGATCGGCGGTCAGGCGACTGACCCGGGCGGAGAGCTCCGCCACCGCCGCCTCGCGCAGTCGCAACTCCTCCTGCTGTTGTCCGAGCTTCGCCTCGTTCGCCGCGGCCTGCTGGCGGGCCTCGGCCAGCTGCCGCCTGACCTCGGCCAGATCTTTTTCGGGGGCCTGCCCGGCGGACTTGGCGGCTTCGAGGTCGCGGCCCAGACGCAGCGCCTCGGCGCGCGTTTCCGCCAATTCCGTCTCCCGGCGCTTCAGTTCCTCCAACTGCGGCCCCAGCTTGGCCTCCGCCGCGGCGACCCGCTGCGCCGATTCCTGCACCTGCTGGCGCAACCGCGAAATCTCCTCCGTCGTCGCGTTGCCCGAGGCCCTCACCGTTTCCAGCTCCTGAGCCAATTGCGCCGCGCGAGTCTTCGCCTCAGCGAGCTCCGCTTCGCGGACCTTCAGCTGTTCCTGTTGCGGCCCCACCTTGGACTCTGCCTC
>JBJTCH010000142.1:0-3464 GCA_046091745.1 Opitutaceae bacterium | reverse complement strand
GCGTTGCGCCGGTGACGGACGCTCGCGCAGCATCGCAGTCTCCCCCGCATGAGTACCCCTCCCGCCAGCCCCAACAACGCCACCGTCGTCGGTCGCGAGGTCATCAACCCGCAGCTCATGATCCTGCGCGTGCGGCCCGATGTGGGTGAATTCAACTTCACACCGGGCCAGTTCGGTGTGCTGGGTTTGCAGGGGAAGGAGCCGCGCGTGCCGGAGGCCGATCCCGACGCGAAACCGGCCGAGCCGGAAAAGCTCATCCGCCGCGCGTACAGCATCTCCTCGACGAACCTCGAGAAAACCTACGTCGAGTTCTACCTCACGCTCGTCACTTCCGGCGAACTCACGCCGCGGCTCTTCGCGCTCAAGCACGGCGCGCGGATCTTCCTTGGCCCGAAGGCGAGCGGGCTTTTCACGCTCGACCGCGTCGCGCCGGGAAAGTCCGTGGTGCTGGTTGCGACAGGCACCGGCCTCGCGCCCTACATCTCGATGCTGCGCACGATGCTGATCAGCGACGCGACGCGGAAGTTCGTCGTCCTCCACGGCTCGCGCTACAGCTGGGATCTCGGTTACCGCGGCGAGCTGGAGAGCCTGGCCCGGATCCGGCCCAACTTCACCTACATCCCATCGATCACGCGCGCCGAGCAGGATCCGCATTTCAGCGGGCAGGTCGGACGCCTCCCGAAGCTCATCGAGGACGGCGCGATCGAGCGGCTCTCCGGCGTGAAGCTGGATCCGGCCGAGTGCGACGTGTTCCTCTGCGGTAATCCCGACATGATCTCGGCGGTGAAGGCGTTCCTCGCGGCGCGCGGGTTCACGCCCGACCACGGCAAGCAGTCGGGAACCGTGCACGTCGAGGAATACTGGTAAAACGGCGCGGCGGGTTTCGCGGTTTGACGCGGCGCACGGCGATCCCTTGCGTCCCGCGCCACCCACATGAAAGCCCTCGGCATCGACATCGGCGGGTCCGCCATGAAAGGCGCGCCCGTGGACACCCGCACCGGCCGTCTGCTCGCGCCGCCTCACCGGATTCCCATCCACCGCGACCTGCCGCCCAAGGAGGGCGCCAAGGTGGTGGCCGCGATCGCGGAGCATTTCTCGTGGAGCGGTCCGATCGGGGTCGGCTTTCCCGGGGCGATCGAGGGCGGTCACATCCGCACCTCGGCCAATCTGCACCCGGGCTTCGTCGATGTCGACGGCTCGCGGCTGTTCGGGAAGGCGAGCGGCTGCCCGGTGGCTTTGATCAATGACGCGGCGGCCGCCGGTCGCGCGGAGATGAAGTTCGGCGCCGGCCGGGGTTTCGATGGCAAGACGCTGTTGCTCACGCTCGGCACGGGCGTGGGGACCTGCCTCGCGCAGGACGGGGTCGTGATCCCGCTCGAGCTGGGACATTTCCCGTGGAAGAACGGCGAGGGCGCCGAGAAATATGTCGCGAGCAGCGTGAAGGACCGGGAGCGCCTTTCGTGGAAAGTTTGGGGCGGTCGTCTCAACGCCTACGTGCTCGAACTCGAGCGGTTGTTGTGGCCGGAGCGCATCATCATGGGCGGCGGCGTGAGCACGGAGCACGCGCGGTTCTTCCGTTTCATCCGTTGCCGGGCGCGGCTGATGCCGGCGCGTTTCCGCAACGAGGCCGGGATCGTCGGCGCCGCGCTTCGCGGCGCGCAGGCGGGCTGAGCGGTCGTCGCGCGTTCCGTTCATGCGCGCCGAGATCCTGATCGCGGGTCAGGGTGTGGCGGGCACGTTGCTGGCCTGGGAGCTCGAGCAGGCGGGGATTCCGTTCCTGATCCGCGACCCGGGTCACGCGACCGCGGCCACCGCGGCGGCCGCGGGGATCATCAATCCCGTCACGGGTCGGCGATTGGTGAAGACGTGGCGCTTCGATGCTTTGCGTCCGCTCGCGGCGGAGGTGTGGCGCGATTTCGGCGACGCGCTCGGGGTGCGTCTGTGGCGCGAGACGCGGGTGCGGCGCGAATTCGCCGACGGCGAGGAACGGATCGCGTGGGAGCGCAAGGCGACGACGGGTGAGCTTTCGCCGTACGCGGGCGCGCCGTTCGACGACGGGTTTTGGATCGTCGGCGCCGCGCGGGTCGATCTCACGGCCGCACTCGCCGCCGCCCGCCGGCGGTGGCGGATGCAGGGGCGGCTCCGGGAAGACGCCGTCGCGGATCTCAACGCCGCGGCGCAACAGTATCGGTTCGTCATCGACTGCACGGGCGCCGCTGGTCTTTCGCGCGCCGCGTTCGCCTTTGTGCCGTGGGAATTCTCGAAGGGCGAAACACTCGAGATCGGCGTCGAGGGCCTCGATCCCGACGTGATTCTTAACCGGCGGCTGTGGGTGGCGCCGGCCGGCGAGGGCGTCGCGCTGGCCGGCGCGACCAACGAGCCGGGTGTGACGGATCCGCGACCTGATCCTGCGGCGCGGGAGCGGCTCGTCGCCGGCGCGCGGCAGATGCTGGGAAAGCGGGAATTCGTGGTGCGCTCTCACCGCTCCGGCGTGCGCGTCACCTTGCCGGATCGGCGTCCGGTCGCAGGTCCGCATCCGGAGCTTCCCCGAGTCGGGATCCTGAGCGGACTCGGCGCACGGGGCGCGTTGTGGGCGCCCTGGCTGGCGCGTCAGTGGCGCGACTATCTCGTGGCCGGCCGTCCCTTCGATCCGGCGGTCGATGTCGTGCGGCACGCGACGGCGAATCCGCCGGAGTCGCGTTGATGGCTCAACGGGTGATCGGCTGCGAGATGCGCAGGTAGGCGAAGAAGTCGCGCAGTTCCTGGTCGCCGAGGTCGTCGAGCAGGCCGGCCGGCATGAGGCTACGGCCCATCGGCTGGATCTCGCGGATTTCGCCGGCCCGGAGCGTGATGTTTTCTCCGCCAAGGCCCCGCAGCACGGTTACCTGGTTGTCGCGATCGACCACGAAGCCACCGAGCGAGCGACCGTCGGTGGTCTCGACGAGCTGGTACTGGTAGCCTTCGCGGATCTCGGCGTCGGGGTTGACGATGCTCATCAGCATCGTGCCGAGGTTGTCGCGCTGGTAGGAGGTAAGATCGGGTCCGACGTTGCCGCCCTTGAAGAAGAGTTTGTGGCAGGTGGCGCAGCGGGCGGTGAAGGTCGCCTCTCCCGAGTAAGGGTTGCCGGGGGCGGCTTTGAGCGCCGCGGAGATCGCGTCGATGCGGGCTTGGAAATTCGCGGCGTTGTTCGGAGGCGGCAGCAGGCTTCCGGCGCGGGCGGCGATGGCTTTGTCACGGCTCAAGCGCAGCCGGTCCGCGGCGTCGGCTGGGATCGCGGCGGCGGGCAAGTAACCGCTTTCCAGCGCATCGAGGAGCGCTCGGCCCCACGCGGGGCGGCTGGCGAGCGCGCTGATCGCCGTCTCGCGCACGGAACCTTTCATCGCCGGCAGGGCCGCCGCGATCTTTGCGCCGAGTTCGTCCTCGTTAAACACGGTGAGCGCGGAAAGGGCTGCGGCGCGGAGGGC
>JBJTCH010000141.1:0-27140 GCA_046091745.1 Opitutaceae bacterium | reverse complement strand
AAGGCGGCCGCGTGCGAAAGGCCGCCTTCCGAGGTGAGGGTGCGGTTCAGCGTGCGGCCGTCTCCTTCTTGGCGCGCGGCTTCCGCTTCGGGGCGAACTCGTCGTTGGTGAGCGAGCCGTCCTTGTTCTTGTCGAGTTCCGAGAACTTCGCCTTGGCGGCGACGGAGTCCATCGTCGCCTTGTGGGCGGCGGTGTACTCGCGGAGCGAGACCTTGCCGTCGTGGTCGGCGTCGGCGTTGGCGAAGGTGACCTTCGCGGGTTTCGGGTCGGCCGCGAGGGCCGCCGTGCCGGTGATGAGGAGAGCGACGAACGTCGCGGGGATCAGGTTGCTTTTCATGTTTTGTTGGGATGTCGCCCGGCCGCCGTGAGTGGCGGCTTGGGGCGCCCACCACGCTGGCGGCGCGGCGGCGAGTCGCGACGGCACCGAAACCCCGAAATTGGGGTGATGTTGAAACGGCGATCCGAACCGCTTCGCCGGACGGAAAACCGCGGAGCGCGCGGCGCCGCTAAAGGTGGTTCGCCGGTAGACGGGGTCCGCATGCCCGCCGCAGGCAGGGCGAAGGCGGGGCGACTCCGCCGCATGCAGCCACTGCAACAAACCTGTTCGCGTTCGCGCTTCGCTCGTAAAGCGGACGCGGATCATCACGCGTTCTCCCGCCTTGCCCGACGGGCGAAACCAAGCGCTTATTTTTCCATGACCCCGACCCCTTCGTCATCATTTGTTCTCACGTGCCTGTTCGCGCTCGTGGCGGTTTCCTCCCCGGGCGCCGCGCCGCGAGCGCTTGAAGCTGGCAAGCTGCCCGCCGACGTGCGCCTGCAGGCGCCGAAGGACCTCAACGGTTATTTCCCGTTCACGCCCGCCGAGTCGCGTGAAGCTTGGGCGATGCGCGCGGAGGAGGTGCGGCGGCGGATCCTCGTGTCGCAGGGCCTGTGGCCGCTGCCCACGCGCACGCCGCTCAATGCGGTGATCCACGGTCGCATCGACCGTGGCGACCATACGGTGGAGAAGGTTTACTTTGAGAGCGCGCCGGGGTTCTTCGTCACGGGCAACCTTTACCGCCCGAAAAACGCGAAGGGGCGGGTGCCCGGCGTGTTGTTCGCGCACGGGCACTGGAAGGATGCGCGGCTCTCCGAGGAGACGGAGGCGAAGCTCCGCGCCGAGATCGCCACGGGACAGGAGCGTTTCGAGCAGGGCGGCCGCAGCCGCTTCCAGGCGATGTGTGTGCAGCTGGCGCGCATGGGTTGCGTCGTCTGGCAGTGGGACATGCTCAGCGACTCCGACTCGCGCCAGTTCAGCGCGGAGATCGTCCACCGTTTCGCCAAGCAGCGGCCGGAGATGAACACGGTCGAGAACTGGGGCCTCTACACTCCGCAGGCCGAGGCGCGCCTGCAGAGCATCATGGGCCTGCAGACATGGAACGCGGTGCGGTCTCTCGACTTCCTGCTCTCGCTCCCTGACGTCGATCCCGAGCGCACCGCGATCACCGGCGCGAGCGGCGGCGGCACGCAGACGATGCTCCTCGCGGCGATCGACCCGCGCGTGAAGCTGTCCTTTCCCGCCGTGATGGTGAGCACCGCCATGCAGGGCGGCTGCACCTGCGAGAACGCCTCGTTGCTCCGCATCGGCACCGGCAACGTCGAGTTCGCCGCGTTGTTCGCGCCCGGGCCGCAGGGCATGACGACCGCGAATGATTGGACGAAGGAGATGTCGACCAAGGGCTTCCCCGAGTTGCAGCGGCACTACGCGCTACTCGGCGCGCCGAAGAATGTCATGCTCCACCGCGGCGAGCATTTCCCGCACAACTACAACGCGGTCTCGCGCTCGGCGTTCTTCACGTGGCTCAACCAGCACTTCCGCCTCGGTTTCAAGGAGCCGGTGATCGAGCGGGATTTCGCCCCGCTTTCCCGCGAGGAGCTCACGGTCTGGGATGCCGCGCACCCCGAACCCAAGGCGGCCGGACCCGACTTCGAGCGTGCGTTGTTGAAATGGTTTTCCGACGACGCCACGCGCCAGCTCACCCTCGCCGCGGCCGACGCCTTGCGGCGTGAGAAGGAGTTGCGGGCCGGTGTGGAAATCGTCGTCGGGCGCACGTACGCCTCCGCCGGAAAAGTCGAGTGGCGGCAGGTCGCGGCCGCCGAAGCTGGCGATCATCGCCGCGTGACCGGCCTCGCGCGCAACGTTACCCAGGGCGAGGAGTTGCCCGCGCTACTGCTGGTGCCGAAACGTGCGGACGGGCGGTTGGTCGTGTGGCTCGACGCCGACGGCAAGGCGGGGTTGCTGGCCGCCGACGGACAGCCGCGGCCCGCGGTCGCCCGTTTGCTGGCGGCGGGGGTCGCGGTGCTCGGTGCCGATCTGCTGTTTCAAGGTGAGTTCAACGCCGACGGGGTGCCGCCGCAGCAGAACCGAGTCGTGGCCAATCCGCGTGAGTTCGCCGGCTACACCTTCGGCTACAACCACGCGCTGCTCGCGCAACGCGCGCACGATGTCCTCACACTGGTGAAACTCGCGCGGGCGGGCCTCTCGGATTTCACCGCGAAGTCAGTCGCCGTGGCCGGGGTGAGCGGACTCGGTCCGGTGGCCGCGGCCGCGCGCGCCGTCGCGGGAGAGGCGATTGATCGCGCCGCGATCGACACCGGCGGTTTCCGCTTCGGGAAGCTGCTCGATTACCGCGACCCGAACTTCCTGCCCGGCGGCGCCAAGTACCTCGATGTGCCGGGCTTGCTGGCGGCGGGCGCGACCACCCCGCTTTGGTTGGCGGGGGAGGGCGCGGCACCCGCATTGGTGTCGGAGCTTTACCGTGCTTCCGGCGTGGGCGCGCGTTTGGCGACGCACTCCGCCGGTGACGCAGCCTTGGCGGCGGCGGACTGGCTGGCGCGCTGAGCCGCGTCCGGCAACGGCATCACTTTCGCTCGGGCCAAAGTCTCGCGACGAGCGCGGCGGTGCCGAGGGTCGTGAGCGTGCCGATCAACGTGAACCACGGCCAGAACACCTCACCGCCGAACGTCCGCAGCCAAGCCTCCCGAAGCGATGGAACCGTGGCCGGCCAATAGATCACATTCATCACGAGCAGCGAGGTGAGCATGCCGGAGACCGCGGCCCGCGGGCCCACGCCGCGACCAAAGAGCGCGAGGATAAGTCCGCCCAGCAGGGCACCGCTGGTCAGGCCGCGCAGCGAAAAGGCGGCGTTGAGCACGAAGGTGACCTCGCGGGTGAGCCAGGCCACGAAGACGAGGGCGGCGGCCCAGACGAGCGTGGAGTGGCGGCTGAAACGCAGGAAGAAGGCGTCGTCGCGTCCGGGCAGCGCGGGTTTCAGGAAGTCCATCGTCGAGACCGAGGCGAGGGCCGAGACCGCCGAGCTGATCGATGACATCGCCGCGGCGAGGATCGCCACGATCAGGAAGCCCTTCATGAGCTGGGGCATCTCGGTGACGATGTAGATCGGGAAGATGAAGTCGTTGGATTTGATGCCCGGACGGCTCTCCGGCAGCGGAATCTGGAACGGGTGGCTCTGGTAGAAGACCCAGAGCATCACGCCCACGAGCAGGAACAGCAGGAAGAGCGGGAAGATCAGCACGGCGCTGAAAATGAGCGCGCGACGTCCCTCCCTGACGTCACGGCAGGCGAGCACGCGTTGCACGATCAGCTGGTCCGCCCCGTGGGAGGAGAGCACCATCGCGGTGCCGCCGATGAGTCCCATCCAGAGGTTGAAGGGCGCGCCGAAGGAGAAGTCCGTGCGCAGCCATTCGGTTTTGCCGGCGGCGGCTGCCTTCGCGAGGCCGCCGGCCAGCCCGCCGTCGACCATCGACGCAAGGTGCGTCAGCGCGAACACCCCGCCCACGATGAACAGCACCATCTGCACGGCGTCGGTCCAGACCACCGCCTTCATGCCGCCGACGTAGGTGTACACCACGGAAAGCGCCACGAAGAGCAGGATCGCGCCGAAGATGGGGTCGACGACTCCACCCAGACTGCAGATCGAGTCCCCCAGCATCAGCCGCACCGGGATGCACGCCACGTAGACCCGCACGCCGGCGGACAGTGGCTCAAGAAACAGGAAGAGGGCTCCGGCGAGACGGCGGGGTCCGCGGCCGAGATGCTGTTCGAGGAGCTGGTAAGGGGAGAAGATCTCGCCGCGCATGTAGTGCGGCACCATCACCGCCGCGAGGATCACCCGGGCGATCACGTAGCCGAGGATCATCTGGAGGAACCCCAGGTTGCCCGCGTACGCGATGGCGGGCACGCCGATGATCGTGAGCGCGCTGGTCTCGGTGGCGATGATCGAAGCGCCGATGCCCCCCACCACGGGATGTCGCGGCTGCCGAGAAAGTAATCGCGCGTGTTGTGCTGGTCCTTCCCGAACCACACCCCGAGCACGATCATCGCGGCGAGGTAGACGACGATGATGGCCCAGTCGCCGAAGCCGAAGTAGGAGTTCATGGGGCGAACGGATCGACGGTCATCACCTTCCCTTTGGCGAGGAGATTTCCGAAAGCTCCGGCGTTGCGTCCTCCGGGGCCGGCCGCACCGTTGGCCGCGGTCACGCCCCGCCATGAGATTCATTCCCGCGCTCCTATCCGTTGTCATCCTTGGCGTCTCCGTCCCGGCGCCGCGCGCGGCGGAAAAAATCCCGGCGCTGCCCGCCGCGGCCCCAGCGTTGCGCACCTTGGATGAATTGCAGGCGCGCATTTCCGCCCATGTCGGGCAGGCGCGCTTCGCGCCGGCGCTGTGGGGAGTGAAGGTGGTGTCGCTCGCGAACGGCCGCGTCTGGTTCGAGCACGACGCGCGTCGCCTGCTCAGTCCGGCTTCCAACACCAAACTCTACACCGGCGCCCTCGCGCTCGATGTGCTGGGTGGCGACCCTGTCATCCGTACGCCCGTGCTGGCGTCCGCGCGTCCGGAAGCCGGCGGGGTCGTCAACGGCGACGTGGTGGTGTGGGGACGCGGTGACCCGAGTTGGAAAAGTCGCGGCAGCGGACGCGACTTCTGGTCGGCCTTCGCGCCCGTGGTGGCGGTGCTGGAGCGGGCCGGCGTGAAGCGGGTGACGGGTGATCTGGTCGCCGACGCCACGTGGTTCCAGTCGCTGCCGAACGGGGCCGGTTGGACGGCCGATGATCTGAATGATTACTATGGCGCGGAGATCTCCGCGATCTCGCTCGAGCAGAATTACGCGGAGATGCGCGTGACGCCAGCGGCGGTCGCGGGCCAGCCCTGCGCGATCGAGTGGTTGCATCCGTACACCGGCCTTTCGCTGGAGAACCGCACGCTGACCGGAGCAACGGACAGCCCGCGACGTCTCACGCCCGTGCGGGTCTTTGGTGAGACGTCCGTTTATCTCTCGGGTGGTCTGCCAGTCGGCGGGAAACCCGAGGTGGTCGATGTGACCGTGCCGCGGCCGGCTGCTTGGTACGCCACGGGATTGAAGGCCGCGCTCGCGCGCCGTGGCATCATCGTGGAAGGCCGGGCGAGGGGAGTACGCTGGCCGGAGGCGTCCGCGGTGCGACCTGGCATGGTCACGCTGGGCGAGGCGTCGTCTCCGCCGCTGCGCGATCTCGTCACGAGCTTCATGAAGCCCTCGCAGAACTTGGAGACCGACCTGATCTTCGGTCACGTGGCGGAGTTGTCGCGCACCGCGGCCACGCCGGCTGGGCGCACGACCGAGGAACTTGGCGTGGCGGCGCTGCGGGCGTTTCTGCAGCGGGAGAAGTTGCCGGTCGACGACGTGAAGTTCGAGGAAGGCTCCGGGCTTTCGCGCAACAACCTCACGACCGCGCACGCCACGGTGGCGTTGCTGGTCGCGATGGCGCGGCACCGCGCGGCGGCGGATTTCGAGGCCTCGCTGCCGGTGGCGGGCGTCGACGGTTCGCTGCGCACGCGGATGAAGGGCACGCCGGCCGAGGGGAACGTGCGCGCGAAGACCGGCACGTTGCGCTATGCCAACAGCCTCGCCGGTTACGTCACGACGGCCGGCGGCGAGCGGCTGGCCTTCTGTGTCATGCTCAACCGCAACTCCGGCCAGCCGCCGGAACGCAGCGTGCGCCAGGAGGTCGACGACATCGCGGTCTGGCTCGCGTCGTTCGCCGGCCGGGTCGATTAGGGCGGCGGCGGGCGGGAATTTTCCCGCGGATCCGCTCCCAAGATTGCCCTTGCCATGGGGTGGGGCGGCCTCTGTTTTCGACCGCTCTCCATGCAAAAGACCAAGAAGTCCATTGCCAAGCGGTTCAAGATATCCGCGAAGGGCAAGCTCGTGCGCCGCACGCCTGGCTTCCGTCACCTGCTTGGCTCGAAGAGCACGAAGCAAAAGCGTCGTGCCTCCCGGGACAAGCTGGTGGCTGATGGCCACGCGCGCCCGCTCCTGCGCGCCCTGCCATTCGGGCTGTAACCTGTTACAGACCAGAAGGCTGAAAACCAAAACCTCGTTCCGCGGGTGATTCACCCAAGCCGACCTGCGGGCGACTAACCAAAAAGGAATAAAACAACATGGCTCGCTCAACCAACGGTCCCGCGTCGCGCAAGCGCCGCAAAAAAGTGCTGAAGTACGCCAAGGGCTACTTCGGCAGCAAATCGAAGCTCTTTCGCTACGCGAAGGAAGCCGTCCAGCACGCCTGGCAGTACGCTTACCGCGACCGCCGCAAGAAGAAGGCCCAGTTCCGCGGTCTTTGGATCGTGCGCGTCAACGCCGCGTGCCGCAACGCCGGCATCAGCTACAGCCGCTTCATCGAGGGCCTCAAGGCCGCCAACATCACCCTCGACCGCAAGGTCCTGAGTGACCTCGCGATCCGCGACGAGGCGGCGTTCGCCGCCCTGGTCAAGCAGGCCCAGGACGCGTTGAAGGCCAAGGCCGCCGCGCCGAAGGCCTGATCCTCGCGCGAGCCCCGGGCGGGCTCGCCCCCCGGACGCCGGAGGACGGGTCCCGCTGCGCGGGATGCCGTCCTTCTTTTTTGGGCGCACCGCGCGCCCGCTACGAATCGCCCTTTTGTCTCCCGCCGACTTTCGTTCAACTTCCTTCATGCAGGAACAACTCAACGCCCTCCTCGCCAAGGCCGCCGCGGAACTGCCCGCGGTGAGCGCGCGGCCGGAATTCGAGGCCGCCAAGGCCCGTTACGTCGGCCCGAACGGCGAGCTCCCGGCCCTGATGAAGCAGATGGGCGCCGTGCCCAAGGAGCAGCGCCCGGTCGTCGGCCGGCTGGTCAACGAGGCCAAGGCCCGCCTGCAGGAGCATCTCGACGCGGCGCTCGCCCGCATCGCCGATGCCGAACTGGCCGCGCAGCTCGGGCCCGTGGTTGACCCCACGCTGCCGGCGCCCGACGCCGGTCCCGGCACGCGCCACCCGCTCACGCTTGTGCGCGAGGAGATGTGCCGCATCCTCCGCAAGGCTGGGTTCACCGTCGCCGACGGACCCGAGGTCGAGAGCGAGTACTACTGTTTCGACGCGCTCAACACGCCCGCCGACCATCCGGCGCGCGACGAGAAGGACACGTTTTATTTCCCCGCCGGCGCCCGCTTCGGCAACGTGGCCAAGAAGTCGGCCGGCGAGCGCTACCTGCTCCGCACCCATACCTCCTCGGTGCAGATCCGCACCATGCTCAAGGGCGCGCCGCCGATCCGCATCGTCTCGCCGGGTCGCGTTTACCGCCGCGACACGTCCGATGCGACCCACAGCGCGAATTTTCACCAGCTCGAGTGCCTTTGCGTCGACCGCAACGTCACTGTGCGCGATCTGAAGGCGCTGCTCGACTACATCTTCGCGTCGCTGCTGGGGAAGGACACGAAGACGCGCTTCCGTCCGCATTATTTCGGCTACACCGAGCCGAGCTTCGAGGTGGACCTCGCCGCCTCGCACCTCCCGAAGGTCAACAAGCCCTGGATCGAAATCGGCGGCTGCGGCATGGTGGACCCCGCGGTGTTCGAGGCCGTGGGCTATGATCCCGACGTCTGGAGCGGCTATGCCTTCGGCATGGGCCTCGAGCGGCTCGCCATGCTGCTCTACGGGATCGATGACATCCGCTATTTCTACCAGAACGACGTGCGCTTCCTGCGCCAGTTCGCCTGAGCCGAGCCAACGGTAGCCATGAAGATTTCCCTCAACTGGATCCGCGACTACGTCCCGCTCACCGCCTCGGTGGAGGAGATTTCCCGGGCGATCACGTTCCTTGGCTTCGAGGTCGAGTCGGTGCACACCACCGGCGCGCCCAAGCTCGAGCAGGTCGTCGTCGGTGAGATCCTCACCCGCGCCAAGCATCCCAACGCCGACAAGCTGTCGGTCTGCACGGTCGACGTCGGCCCCGCGGGCGGGGTGAAGACGATCGTCTGCGGTGCCCACAATTGCGACGCGGGCAACCGCGTCTTCGTCGCCTTGCCGGGTGCCGTCCTGCCGGGCGACTTCCGCATCAAGCAGTCGAAGATCCGCGGCCAGGCCTCCGAGGGCATGATGTGCTCGCCCGACGAGATCGGTCTGGGCGGCGAACACAGCGGGCTGCTCATTCTCGCTAACCGCCCCGAGCTCGGCCTGCCGATCAATACGGTGCTGCCGGCCGGCGACACCGTTTTCGACATCGAGATCACGCCCAACCGCCCCGATTGCCAGTCGCACCTCGGCATCGCGCGCGAACTCGCCGCGTGGTTCCGCCTTCCGCTGAAGTACCCGCAGGAAAAGTTCCGCGGTGACGTTTCCGGCGCGCCGGCCCGACCCGATCTGCTCGCGGGCGTGTCCGTCGAGAGCCCCGAGGATTGCCCGCTTTACACCGCGCATGTGATCACCGGCGTGAAGATTGGGCCCAGCCCGGCTTGGCTGCAGGATCGCCTCACGGCCGTCGGGCTGCGTCCGATCAACAACGTCGTCGACGTCGGCAATTACGTCATGCTCGAGACAGGCCAGCCGCTCCACGCGTTCGACGCGAAGCGCCTCGGCGGTTCACGCATCGTCGTGCGCCCCGCGACCGAGGGCGAAAAGATCACGACCCTCGACGGCAAGGAGCGCAGTCTTGCCGCCGGCATGCTCGTCATCGCCGACGCCATCAAGCCGGTGGTCGTCGCCGGCATCATGGGCGGTGTCGACTCCGGGGTTTCCGCGGAAACGACCGACCTCGTCCTGGAGTGCGCGGTCTTCCGGCGGCAGTCCGTGCGCGCGACGTCGCGCCGGCTCGGACTCTCGTCCGATTCCTCCTACCGCTACGAGCGCGGGGTCGATCCGCATTCCGCCCTCGAGGCGGCCTGGCGCGCCATCGATCTGATCCTCGAGACCGCGGGCGGGGCGGTGGCGGGACCGTCTTACCGTGTGGGTGGCGACGTCCCGTGGCAGCGTGAGATCGTCGTCACGCACGACTTCATCACGGACCGACTCGGCTTCGACATTCCGGCGGCGAACATGCGCGCGGCCTTCGAGTCGTTGGAACTTACCGTCACGCGCGAGGAGCCGACGACCCATCCGGCCCGCGGCCCGGCGTGGACCGTTTCCGTCCCGAGCTGGCGCGACGATCTCGATCGTCCGATTGACCTCGTCGAGGAGGTCCTGCGGCTCCACGGCACGGAGAAGATTCCGCCCTCCGTCGTGCAGTCGCCGGCCTTGGTTTCCGACGACGATCCCGTGGTGCTCTTCAATCGCCGCGCCACGGAGTATCTGGTCGGGCATGATTTCCACGAATGCGTGACCTACACGTTGCGCTCCGCCAAGGAGGTCGCCGCCTGGTCCGCCGGATTGGCGGCTCACAACGTCGGCTTGGCCAACCCCTTCGTCGACGACCAGAGCCACCTGCGGCCGTCGCTGCTCGGCGGACTGCTCGAGTCCCTGCGCCTCAACCAGTCGCGCGGTGTGGTCGCGACGTGCCTGTGCGAAACCGGCCGGGTGTTCATCGAGGACGGTGGCCATGCGCTGGAATGCGCGGCGGTGGCCTTCGTGATCGCCGAGCCGGTGGGGGACCGTTCCTGGAAGACCCGCGAGAGCGGCGACTTCTTCACCGCCAAGCACCACGTGGCCGCGCTGGCGCGCGCCGCGGGTGTTGCGCTCGAGGAGCATGGGGGGGCGTCTCTTCAGGCGGGCGCTGGCTGGCAGGTCGGGCATTGTGCCGCCTACGGCGACATCGTCCGCGGTTGGACCGCGCAGGCCGGTCTTGTGAACCTCGCGTTGCTGAAGTCCCTCGGCATCGAGGGCCGGGTTTACGCGGGCTGCTTCGCGATGCTACCGGAGAAATTGCCGGTCGCGGCTGGCGCGCGTCGGTTCGCCGAGTTCAGCCTGTTCCCGGCCGCCTTGCGCGATCTTGCGCTGGTGGTTGACGAAAACGTTCCCGCCGGAGACGCCCGGGCGCGTCTGCTCGCAGTCGCCCGCGCGGCGGCCGGCGAGGCATTTGCGGTCGAAAGGGTCGAGGTGTTCGATGTCTACCACGGCGCCGGACTCCCCGCGGGCAAGAAGAGCCTGGCTTTCGGCCTGTCCTTCCGGTCCACCACGCGAACCCTGACGGATGACGAGGTGAACGCTGTTTTCCAGAAGACGCAGGAAGAAATCGTGCGCGTGACGGGGTGGCAGATCCGCAAGTGACCATGGCCGACACCCCGCGGATTGACATCGACCACGTCGCGAAGCTCGCCCGCCTCGCGCTCACTCCGGAGGAGAAGGCCGTCTTCGGCTCCCAGCTCGCCGGCATTCTGGCTCGGGTCGAGGCGCTTGGCCGGGTCGATGTGAGCGGCGTTGAGCCGTCCGCGCACGCCGCCGCCGTGACCAATGTCTGGCGTGAGGATGCGGCGCGACCGGGACTCCCGGTCGTGGATGCGTTGCGCAACGCCCCCGCGCAACGGGACCATATGGTCGTGGTGCCCAAAGTGGTGGAGTAAATCCCGATGTCGGCTCCGATTTATTTCCAGACTCTGGCTGAACTCGCCGAACGCTTGGCGAAGCGCGAGATTTCCTCGGTCGAGCTCACGCGTGCCGTCATCGCCCGCACCGATGCGGTCGAGGCGTCGGTCCGGGCGTTCAATTCCCGCGACGCGGCCGATGCGCTCGCGCAGGCGGAAGCCTCCGACGCCCGTCGCGCCTCCGGTCTGGGTCGCGGGCCGCTCGAAGGCATCCCGATCGGCCTGAAGGACGTCATCGCGGTGAAGGACCAGCCCCTCACGGCGTCGAGCCGGATGCTGGCCAATTTCATCTCCCCTTACGACGGAACAGTGACAACGCGCCTCCGTGGCGCCGGCGCCGTGCTTTGGGGTCGCCTGAATTGCGACGAGTTCGCGATGGGGTCCTCGACGGAAAACTCCGCGTTTCACCCGACCTCCAATCCGTGGGATCTCACGCGGGTGCCGGGCGGCTCGTCGGGCGGGAGCTCCGCGGCGCTGGCGGCAGGGGAGGCGATCGCGACGCTGGGATCCGACACCGGCGGTTCGATCCGGCAGCCGGCCGCGTTGTGCGGCGTGGTGGGCTTAAAGCCGACGTACGGGCTGGTGTCGCGTTTCGGCCTGGTGGCTTACGCGTCTTCGCTCGACCAGATCGGCCCGATGACGCGCACCGTGGAGGACTCCGCGATTCTTCTCGGAGCGATCGCGGGGCACGACGAACGCGATTCGACCTCCTTGCGCACGGAGATTCCGTACTACCGGGCGGAACTCGCGGGACGGACCGGCCCCTGGCGGATCGGTATTCCGCGCGAGTATTTCGGCGCCGGCTTGGATCCGGAGGTGGCAGCGGCAGTGGAGCGCGCGGTCGAACATTACCGGGGGCTCGGTTGCGAAGTTCGTCCAGTCTCGTTGCCGCACACCGAGCATTGCCTCGACACGTACTACATCATCGCGACGGCCGAGGCGTCGTCGAACCTCGCGCGGTACGATGGCGTCCGCTATGGCCACCGCTCCGCCAAGGCGAAGGACATCGTCGATCTTTACTTCCAATCGCGGGCCGAGGGATTCGGCGCGGAGGTGAAGCGCCGGATCATTCTCGGTACCTACGTGCTTTCGAGCGGGTACTACGACGCCTTCTACCTCCGCGCGCAGAAAGTGCGGACGCTCATCCGGCGCGACTTCCTCGACGCGTTTCGTGACGTGGATGTGCTCCTGACGCCGACCTCGCCGGTCCCGGCGTTCAAGTTGGGCGAGAAGACCGATCCCCTGGCGATGTACCTCTGTGACATCTACACGATCGGGGTGAACCTCGCGGGCCTGCCCGCGATCAGCGTTCCGTGCGGCTTCACCGGCGCCGGGCTGCCGGTGGGTTTCCAGTTGATCGGTCGCCCGTTCGCCGAAGCCGATCTGCTCTCCGCGGCGCACGCCTACGACCGGGTCCACGCGTGGGGCCGCAAGACCCCGAGTTTGTGAAGGATGTGAACCCCGTGTCCTCTGTGTCCCCCATCTCCACTCGTTACGAGGCCGTCATCGGTCTCGAGGTGCATGTGCAGATCAAGGCGGCCTCCAAGGTTTTCGCGTCGGTTGGCACCGGCTACGGTCATGAGCCGAACACCCTGACCGATCCGGTGGTGCTCGCGCTGCCCGGGGCGTTGCCGGTGATGAACAAGGCCGCGCTCGACGCCATCATCAAGGCGGGGCTCCTGCTGGGTTGCCGCATCTCGCCGGTGTGCAAATGGGACCGGAAGAATTACTTTTATCCGGACTCGCCGAAGAACTATCAGATCTCGCAGTACGATTTGCCCGTGTGCCTTGGCGGCGAGGTGGAGATCGAGCTGCCGGGCGCTGCGCGCAACGTGATGGGTGAGCACAAGCGCATCCCGCTCACGCGCATTCACCTCGAGGAGGACGTCGGCAAGCTGAGCCACGGCACGATCGACTCGCTGGTCGATTACAACCGCGCGGGCACGCCGCTGATGGAGATCGTGTCCGAGCCGGCGCTGCAGTCCGCCGACGAGGCCTACGCCTACCTGACCTCGCTGCGCGCCGCGATGATCTATGGCGGCATTTCCGACTGCGACATGGAGAAGGGCCAGCTGCGCTGCGACGCCAACATCTCCATCCGCCCCGTCGGCGAGAAGAAGCTGGGCACGAAGGTCGAGCTGAAGAACCTCAACTCGATCTCTTTCGTGCGCGATGGTATCGCGCATGAAATCCGCCGCCAGATCGCGCTGGTGGAGCGTGGCGGCGTCATCACGCAGGAGACGAGGGACTACGACGGCATGACCGGCACCTCGCAGTCGCTGCGGTCCAAGGAGGAGGCCCACGACTACCGCTATTTTCCGGATCCGGACCTCATGCCCGTGGCGGTCGACGAGGTGTGGAAAGAGAGGATCCGCGCGACCTGCCCCGAGCTGCCGTTCGACAAGCAGCGCCGCTTCCTGGAGCAATACCAGCTGCCTTACACGCTGACGTCGGTGCTGGTCTGGGACCGCGCGCTCGCGGATTACTTCGAGGAGACCGCGGGTCTTTGCGGCAAGCCACAGGCGGCGGGCAACTGGATCGTGAACGACCTGCTGCGCGAGCTGGGCAACGCGAAGGCGACCCTCGGTGAGTGCCGCGTCACCCCGCGGCATCTGGCCGAGTTGGTGAAGTTGGTCGATACCGGCACGTTGATCACGGCTTCGGCTCGCGAGGTGTTCGCCGAGATGTTCGCGACGGGTGACGAGCCCGGTGTGATCGCCGAGCGGCGTGGGTTGAAGAGCGCGCCTACCGACGGAGATGAACTGGAGCAATGGTGCCGAGATTCGATCGCCGCCAATCCCAAGGCCCTCGGGGAGTTCAAGGCGGGGAAGGACAGCGCGATCAACGCGTTCAAGGGCCCGGTCATGAAGGCCGCGAAGGGCAAGGCCAACCCGAAGGCGGTCGACGAGACGCTGCGGCGTCTCCTCGCCAACTCCTGAGATGAAGTGGCTCGGCCTGGATCCAGAGGCGAGGGCCGCGCGCGATGTCGATAGGACAAGCGTGGCGTTATCGCCGGGCGGTTCCGCGCTGAAGGGCGCGATCTCCTTCGCGATTCTCAGCACGATCGCCTACGGGATCTGGGCGTTTCAAATTCTGCCCTATGGGCCGGTCATGTACGCGGCGATCGCGGTGGTTTACCTGGGCCTCGGTGGGCTTTCGCTCGGTGGTCTGGTCACAGGCCGCGGATCCATTTCGCGAGTCACGGCGCTCTTCGCCCTTTCGTTTTTCGCGTACGCGCTGATCTGGTGCGCGTTTTGGTTCGGATTCCGCGGGAAGCACCACGCGGACCTTTGGGGCGCGGCTGTGGGATTGGCGGCGATGACCGCCTTGATCCGGAGGGCGTTCGGCTGCCCGCGCGGCGGTTTCGAGGCGTGGGCGGTGCTCTTCGCCTGCCACACGCTCGGCTACACGCTGGGCGATGAACTCCACGCTGCCCTCCGCGGAGCCATGGGCCGTTTGCTATGGGGAACCGCGCACGGGGCCGGCTTCGGCGCGGGTCTCGGGTATCTGCTCGCGGTCGCGCAGCGGCACTGAGCCGCGACGGGCGTCAGTCGCCGATTGCCCAGAGGAACTCCTGCCGCTCGGGGGAAGTCTTGGCCGCGCGCAGGTAGATGCGGTTGCCGCAGATGGAGGGCGAGGACAGCGATTCGTCGCCGAGTTTGTTCTGGGCGATGAGCTTCATGCCCTTCGGCGACACCTGGAGCACCGAGGTCACGGCGCGCTGGTTCGTGATGAAGATACGGTCGCCGAGCATCACGGGCGAGCCGTAGAAGTCGCGGTCGACCTTCTCGCGCCAGAGTTCCTCGCCGGTGTCGGACTTCCAGCAAACGGCCTGACCCGCGTCGAGGATGGCGTAGAGATGGCCGTCGCGCACGAGCTTCGACGGCACGTAAACGCGGGTGTTGTTCTGCCAGGCGATCTTGCCGGAACCGTCGGCCTCGACGGCGGTGGTGTTGTTCTTCGGATAGCCGCCGCTCACGAAGACGCGCCGGCCGTCGGTGACGGCGGTCGTCACGCACTCCTCGGTGGCGCCGTCGACTTCCCAGATTTTCTTTCCGGTGAGCGGGTCGAGACTGGTGATGAGGTTGCAGCCGGCGAGCACGGCCTGCACGCGCCCCGAGACGTTGATGATGGCCGGGGTGGTGTAGTTGGGAATCTTCGGACGGTCGTGGCTCCACACCACCTCCCCGGTGCGGCGGTTGAGGCCCTTGATGACGCCGCCGCCCCGGTGGTCGGCGCTCACCAGCACCACCTCGCCGTGCACGACCGGCGAGGACCCGAAACCTTGGTGCATCACGAAGTCACCGATGCGGCGCTGCCAGAGGATGCGCCCGGAGGCGTCGAGCGCCGAGGTGTGGATGCCCTTGCCGTTGGGGAAATTGATGTAGGCGCGCTCGCCGTCCCACGTCACCGACGAGGCTGCGGGCGAGGACAGGCGGTGGTTGCCGGAGTCGAGGTTTCCGCGGTGCACGACGGTCGACCACACCTCGCGTCCGCTGGTGCGGTCGAGGCAGACCACGAGTTGCTCCTGCGCCGCCGGATCGGCGGTGGTGAGGAAAATTCGCTCACCCACGACCGTGGGTGAGGAGTGTCCCCGCCCGCGTAGCGGCGTGCGCCAAATGACCTTGTCCGACTCGGTCCACTTCTCCGGCACTTTTTGCGCGGGGTCGGCCTGGCCATCGCCGTTGGGGCCGCGCCACCGCGGCCAATCGGACGCGGGGAGTGAAGTGAACGTGCAGACGAAGAGCAGAGTGAGGGGCAGGAAGGGGCGCATGCAGGAAGGTTTTTGGCACGCGATGGTGAGCCGCAAGCGCAACGTTGACCTCGGGAAATGAAGAAGGCGGGGAGTGCCCCCGCCTTCGTGAAGTAGCGGCCGATGCCGCCGAATCAGTTGCGGCCGACCGTCGCGGGCCGCCGGGACTTGCTTTCGACGAACTCGCGGATCACCGCCATGCGCTTGCGCTGGCGATTCTCCTGATCGATCTCGTCGGAGGTACGGATGGATTCCCGCTTCGCCATGGCCCGGCGCATCTTGTTCAGCGCAAGGTATTCCAGCTGGCGAATGCGCTCGCGCGTGACTTGGAAGCGCTTGCCCACCTCCTCGAGCGTGAGCTCGTCGCGGCCCTCGAGGCCGAAGCGGAGCTTGATGATCTCCGCCTCGCGGGAGTCCAGCGAGTTAACGAGGTCGGCGAGGTCGGTGTTGAGGTTCTTCTCGTGCAGGCCCTCGAGAGGGCTGAGGGCGTTCTCGTCGCCGACGATCTCACCGAAGGTCGCGGAGTCGCTCTCTTCGCCCACCGGGGCATCCAGCGAGGCCGGACGCACGCTGACGGACTTCAGATGGGCGACCTTCGACGTCGGGATCTGCAGCTCGATCGCCAACTCCTCGTCCGTGGGCTCACGGCCGAGTTGCTCGGTCAGCGCCATCGCGGTGCGGCGCATCTTGGAGATCTTGTCGACGAGATGGACGGGCAGACGGATCGTTTTGCTCTGGTTCGCCAGGGCGCGCTTGATGGACTGCTTGATCCACCAGGCGGCGTAGGTGGAGAGCTTGCCGCCCTTGCGGGGATCGAAGCGCTCGACGGCCTTCACCAAACCGATGTTGCCCTCGCTGATGAGGTCGAGGAGCGGCAGGCCGAAGTCCTTGTAGTCCATCGCGATCTTCACGACCAGCCGCAGGGTGGCGGAAATCATGTGGTCGCGGGCGGCCTTGTCACCGCGGCGGATGCGACGGGCCAGGGTGATTTCCTCTTGGATGGTTAGGAGGGGGGTCTGGGTGATCTCCTGCAGGTAGAGCTGGAGGTTGCTGCGCTCGCCGTGGGCGATCGGCTCGGAGGGCGGCGGCTCGGGCTTCTCAAGAAACGAAGGCGGGGCGTCCTGGGGAACGGAGGAAAGGACGGTGGTCTCGGTGCCGTTGCGCGGAGCCGTTTCGGTCGCGGTGGCGGCGGAGCGGGGGGCTTTTGAACGGGTAGGCATGGCTTGAGGTTGAGGAGTGAGAGCGGGGAATCCGGTGCGAAGTTCCGCCCACGAGGAGCGAATCTCGTACCAAGAGCATTACGCGCGGCTCCCCTCGGCGGATGCACGCCGACCATGGTCGCGCAGGATTCTTCTGGCACAGGGGTGTGCCACTCCGGCCCGTTGTGCCCTGCCGGCGGGGCGGTCAGTTGCCCTTCGTCCGGAGCTTCATTTTCAGCTCCTGTACGAGGGGGTTTCGCTCGGGCGTGAGGGTGAAAAACACCTCCAACGAACCCTTCTCGCCGAGGATCTGGAACGTGCCGCGGAGGGCGTTGAGGGGCTGGATGCTGGAAACTGCGTCAATTTTTCCAAGCATCCGCACAAGGTCGTCCGTCTCGCGGCGCCAGCGCTCGCGGTCGTGGTCCAGGAAGAAACTCATCGCGAAGGGCTCGGGCGTGCCCGGCGGGGTGCGGCGGAGCACGACGTCGGCGACCTCCCGCTGGCGGCGCTTCAAAATCGGGGAAACCCCGATGGGGCGCCGCGGGAGTCCGGCCTTCTCGATCAGGATGGACCCGACGCGGGCGTTCACCGCGCTGGTGCCCGCATAGCGCAGGTTCGCGAAAGAGATCACCGCGAAACCGTGGTCGGGGTAGAAACGCCAATTGCTGCCGTAGCCCGGCAGGCCACCGCTGTGCCCGATGCGTACCGTGCCGCGCGAATCGAGGTTCCAGACGAGGCCGAAGCCGTAGCCGCTGACGTTGGGCTGCGGTTCGCCGGTGAGGGATTTGTCGGTCGCCGCGAAGCCCGACGGCATGCGCGGCTGGTGCATCTCGCGGAGTGTCGCGCGTCGCACCGGGAGGGACTCGGGCTCATCGCGCGGCGGCCACGCCGCCAGATGCATCGCCGCGTAGCGAGCGAAGTCCGGCAGCGTCGTGATCAAGCCTCCCATCGCGCCGTAAGCGCCGTCGTGGAGTAGCGGCTCGGGCAGCCACGCCGTTCCCACGCGTTGGTAGCCCAAGGCGAGTTTTCCGGCGGGCACATTCCGGGGATCCCAGACGGTGTCCTTCATCCCGAGCGGCGCCAGGATCTCCCGGCGGATGTATTCCTGGTAAGGTAGACCGGTTACCCGCGTGATGATCCGGCCAAGGAGCGCGTAGCCGAGGTTGCTGTATTCGTAGGCCGTGCCGGAGGTGGAGGCGAGTGAGACCCCGGCCGCGAGGAAGTCCCGAAACGCGTCGTCGGTCACATCCAGCTGCCGGTCGCCCCACGGGTTATCCTCGGGAAATCCAGCGGACATCGTGAGGAGGTGTTCGATCGTGATCGGCGGACTGTCGCGGGTCGCCAGCGGCGTGGCCGCGAACTCGGGCGCATATTTCGCGACGGGATCGTGGAGGTTGAGTTTCCCTGCATCCCGCAGCCGGAGGATCGCGGCGGCGGTGAAACTCTTGGTCATCGAGGCGATGCGGAAACGGGTCTCGTTGCTGACCGGCGCCCGGCGATCCACGTCCGCCCATCCGAGTGTCCCGATGTGCACCAACTCCGCATCGACCACGATTCCCCACACCAAACCGGGGAGGTGTTTCTCCTCCGCGAACCGCCGGAACTCCGCGTCCATCTCAGCGAGGTACGGGGCCATGATCGCGCGCCGCGCGGCGGGGGAGAAGTCCACCGGTTTCGGTGAGGGCGAGTCCGCGGCCAGCGTCGTCAGCGAGGCAAGGTTGAGGAGGACCGTGAAAACGAGGTGGCAGGCGGCTTTCATGGCGAGGTTGAGGCTCCCGTCAGTGCGCCGAAGGTCGCGAGTGAACCGTCCTCGCGTGTCAAAGCCGCCCCGATCGCGCCATGCGCGGCACACAGGGCGGCGACCGCGGGCTCGTCCATGAGAAAGAAGGCGGTGGAGAGGGCGTCCGCTTGGGCCGCGGTCGGGGCCAGCGCCCACGTGCGGCGGGTGCGCGTGGCGGGGCGCCCGGTGCGGGGATCTATCAGATGGGATCCCTTCACCGCCGTGCCCGAGCCGCTGAGCGAGGCATCGTGGAGTGGAACCGTGCGGTACGCTTCCTCCTCGCCGAGGCCCACCGCCCAACCGCCGGAGCCCGCGGTTTCCTCGCCGACCGTAAGGATGCTGCTCCCGCCGGAATTCAGGCACGCGGACGTGATGCCCCATTCGCGCAACGTGGCGGCCATCACATCGAGGGCGTAGCCCTTGCCGACGGCGCCGAGGTCGAGCCGCAGGCGGATCGCGCGCGACGTGAGCGTGTGGCTCGCGGGATCCAAGGTGTAGGGCGGCAGGTCAGAATCGAGATCGGCGGGGCGCTCCGAGGCGTAGGCCGGGTCAAACGTGCGGCCCGTGGCGATTGCGAGGTCCGTCGCAATCAGCAGGCACTCGAGCGCGTCGGGCGAAAGGATGACCGACTCACCTTGCGCGAGGCGGTTGGCCCGCGCGATGTGGCTGCCGTCGATGAAGCGGCTCAATTCCTCCTCGAGGCGTTCCAGTTCCGCGAAGGCCGCCTGCGCCGCGTGCCGCGCGTAGTCCCGGGGCTGCCCGGCGACGGCGATCTCGAAGAACGTGTTCATCGCCTCGTGTTGGAAAACCGGATGCGTCATGGGCGCCTCCCGGTCCACATGCGCCAGCGCAAGCCGATCATGGCGACGGCCGGGCGCCACCAGAGGCGGCGAAAACCGTACTTCGACTCACCGGTGGTCCGCGCGTGATGCCGCACCCGGCGTTCGCCCACGCGGAAACCGGCCGCCTTGGCCAGCGCCGGCACAAAACTCTGCATCAGCTCCATCGGATATAGGGCCGACGCCACCTCGCGGCGCATCACGCGCAGCTGGCACCCGGAATCGTGGACGCCGTCCCCGAGGAAACGTCCGCGCACCGCGTTGGCCACGCGCGACATCAGCCGTCGCAGGGTGGAGTCGTGCCGGTCCGCGCGCCAGCCGCACGCGAGATCGCACGAGCCGGATTCCACGGCGGCGAGCAGCTCCGGGATGTCGCGGGGGTCGTTCTGCCCGTCGCCGTCCATGGTCACGATGAAGTCACCGGCCGCCGCGCGCAGTCCGGCGAGCAGGGCCAGCGCTTGACCCGAGTTGCGCTCCAGCCGGAACTCGCGGCACTGCGGCCAGCGCGCGGCGCACGCGGCGATCTCGGACGCCGTGCCGTCGGTGCTGCCGTCGTTGACGAGGATGGCCTCGAAGGGGCGTCCGGTCGCGGTCAGCACGGCTACGCAGGCCTCCACGAGCGGCAGGATGTTGCCGGCCTCGTTGTAGAACGGGACGACGAGCGAGAGGGACGGTTTCACGGCTCGGGCGTGATCACGATCAGGAGGACGCCCGGACGCAAACCGAGCACGGATTCACGATAGGGCCGTTTGAGTCGCGCGCGGACGGCGTCGGCGAGCGAGTTCGAGGCAATGATGAGCGCTCCATCGCAGTCCGCCGGGGGCTCGCTCCAGTAACCTACGCCGGAGACGCCGCGCACATACCACGGCAGCGGCCAGTATTCGTCGGCGATCACGCGGATAGGTCGGTCCGGCTCGGCGCGGCGGGCGGCGTCGGCGAGGGCGCGAATCTTGAGGACGTCAGCCGAGCTGTGGACATAGGCCCACGGGTTGCGCCAATCGGCGGGACGCAGGAACGACGCGCGCCACGCCTGCTGGAACAGCGTGGCGGTCACGATCGACCCGCACGCCACCGCGACCAGACGACCGGTGCGCAAACGCGAGAGTGCGCCCAGGGCGATCGCGGCGAGCAGGGCCAGCGGCGCGACGAAGTGCACCGCGTGCCAGGGGGTTTTGTACGGCAGGGCGGAGAATACCGCCGCGATTAACACCGTGTAGACACTGAGCGCGCGGGGCACGGGGTCGCGTCGTGTCCAAGCCACCACCGCGCCGGCCACGGCGAGGATCGCGAACGGTGCCTGGTGCCAGACGAGCCCGTGTTCACGTCGCCAGCCGAACAAGCGCAGGTAGTAATCCCAGGGCTTCTCGTGGCCGGTGGGCGGCGAGGCGGGGCCGAGCAGACGTTCCGCGCCGTGGAGGTAGGCGGCGAGGGCGTCGCGCAGCCCGGCCGGATTCGTGCCGAACGAAGAATAGAACAAGGCCGCGGTCAGCACGGCGGCGAGCAAGGCCGCACCGAGATCCCTGCCGGGCCGCCGGGTCGCGGGACGCAGGCCCGCGATGCGCGCCGCGAGCAACGCGGCGACAAGGAACAACGGTGTGCTCGCCTTGGTGGCCTGCATGAGACCGGCGGCGATGCCGGCCGCCAGCGCCCAGCGGGTGAGACCGGTGCGCCACCAGGCGCGGGCGGCGACGAGAGCCGCCAGCATGAACGTGGCGAGCAGCGTCTCCTGGATGAAGTAGCGGCTGTAGTAGAGCGCGGGCGGAGAAACCGCCACGAAGGCCCCGGCCGCGAGGGCGGGCCAACTCATCTTCCGGCCGGACTCCCGGCCGGGAAGCGAAGCACCGAGCACAGCCGTGAAGAGCACGGCGAAAACGCCGGCCACCGCCGGAACGAGGCGCACGGTGGTTTCGGACAGCGCTGAGAGGCTGGTTTCACCCCGCAGGCGGGCGGTCAACGCCGCCGCGTAGTAGAGCGTCGGACCGTGGTGGTCGCGGGGGTCGTAGGCGTAACGTCCAGCGTCGAGCAACTCTCCCGTCTTCACCGCCTGGTTAGCCTCGTCGGCATGCATCGGACGCCGGGCGAGGTCGTGCACGCGCAGCCACAGCGCCGCCGCGAGGAGAGCGGCGAGCGGCAGCACGCGGATCAGGAAACGGGGCACGCGGGACAAGTGCCGCAACGCCGCGCGTTTGTCACCTCGAACATGCCCCGTGCCGCCGCGTGCGCGATCGATCAGGGCAACTCGTAGGCCGGTCCGCAGGCCCGAGCCGAGGACCGTAACGTGCCTCCGACACGCTCCGCGGGTGGGTAACCACGGATGGACACAGGTGAACACGAGTAAGGAGGGCTCGGTGTGGCCGCAGCTGCCTGCCCGCCAAAGGAGGGCTTGCCCGCCGTAGGCTTTGCTAAGGAGGGGCAGCCGCGGACGATGTTGTGGGGCGGACGGCTGAAGGCGTTTCCGAAGACGGCGGATTCTTCGCCGCAGGTTTCGCGGATCAGGAAGGTCAATTCGAAGAAGGCGCGGCCCGGGAATTTCCTCGCGGTAAAACACGACTCCGGGTCGCGGCAGTGCCTGTGCGGCGGGCGCCGCAAGCAGGGCGGGGTAGCCCCTCGGAAAGGGTTTTTCCAAGAACTTGCGCGGCCTGGGTCGGGGAAATCGTCCTTACGCGGGTCGCAGGGTGCGCCCCTCGTGCCAGGTGAGGGAACTGACCAGCGTGGTGTTCGGCACCGCCGGCACACCGCGCTCGTTGGTTTCGATCAGCCGCATCAGGACGCTGCCCGCGGTGCGACCAACCTCCTCGGCGTTCACCAGCAGACCGCTGAGGCGGCGGGCCGGACGTTCCTGGTGAAAAAAGACGACGCCGGTTTCCTGCGGCACACGGAGTTTGATCCGCGCGGCCGCCGACATCACCTCGGGCTCCTCAGTGAGAATGACATCGGGTCGCTCCCGCCGCACCCAACGCTCGAACTCACGCGCGTCCCAGTGGTCCTCCGGCAGAATGAGCGGCGGCACCGGGCGCCAGCGCGGGTGGAGGTGGGCCTGCGCGAGGAAGGCGCCCAGCCGGCTGTAGCGGGTGCGGACATTCTGCGGTGCCCGCAGGATGAGGCCCGGCCGGCGATACCCGCGACGGTCGGCCTCATCGATGATCCGCTCGATGCCGCAGGAGTGGTCATCGACCACGCGGTGCAGCACGGGATCGGCCATCGAGTAATCGAGGCTCACGGCGGCGAACCGTTTCCAGTCGATGTCCATCGGCGGGTTCCGCACCGGCAGCGGCGCCACGACGAGTCCCTGGACGTTTTGCGTCCACAGGATCTGGCTGAGCCGTCGCCCGCCGATCAACGGCGCGAACAGCCAGACGGGTTCCACGAGGTATCCGCGCGCCGAACACGCGGCCTGGACGCCCGCGAAGCAGTCGGAGATGTAGCGGCTGCGCCGCCAGCCCTCGCGCGTGGGGAACGCGGTGAGAAAAGCCACCTTGGCGCGCAGTTTCGCGGCGGTGCGCGCCTGGCGTTGTGACATCAGGGCCGAGATGAGCGGATCCGGCCGGTAGCCGAGGCGCTGCGCGACGACGCGCACCTTGTCGACGGTGGCACGGGAAATCCCGGCACCGTTGCGCAGGGCGAGCGAAACGGCGGTTTGGGAAAGGCCGGCGGCGCGGGCGATCTCGCGCTGGGTTACCATCGGTGGAGGCAGTCAATGCCGGGCCATGGGACGCGCAAGCCCCTCGGAATTCCGGCGGAAAAAAGGCGCCGCCCGAAGGCGGCGCCGGGAAATCAGTTGCGGCGGCCGGGGCTCAGAACCGGAAGTCGGTGGCGAGCCGGTACGTGCGCTTCTCCCCGAAGGTCGAGCCCTCGGTGATGTAGTCGCGGTTGGTGAGGTTGCCCACGTTGAGCCGAAGCGTGAGGCCCTGGCGGCCCTTCAGCTTGATGTCCTTCGAGATCACCGCGAACAGCACGCCGCCCTCGTCGCTGCGGCGCTCGCGCGTGTTCAGGCTGAGGCCGGTGTCGAGCCAGGTGTCGTTGCGCCAGTTGAGGCCGAGCGTCCAGCGGGTGCCGCCGAGCAGGCCGGCGCCGTCGATCTTGTAGTTGGTCATCACGTTGGCGCTCTTCTCCGGCGCGCGGGGAAGCTGGTAGCCGATCAGGGCCTCGCGGCCCGGGGGCGCGCCGGTTATCTTTCCGCTGAACTGCGCGTAGAGGACCGTGAAGCTGAGCTGCTTGGTCGCCTGGTACCAGGCCTCGAACTCCAGGCCCTTAACTTCCTCACCCGGGGTGAGGATGCCGTAGGTGCGCGGCGGGTTCAGGTTGAAGTCGGTGTACTGGCGGCCGACGTCCTTCCGCTCCTGCGAATAGACGACGATCGTGGTGGAGAGGCCGGTGCCGCCCCAGGTGGACTTGAGTCCGCCCTCGATGCCCTCGGCGGTGAGCGGGGCGAGGGGGTTGAAGTTGATGTCGAACAGGAACTGCGGCTGGTAACTCGTGCTGCGGTTGAAGAACAGCATGTGCTGCTTGCGGGCGTCGAAGACCCAGCCGAGGCCGGTCTGCCACACGGTGGCCTTGCGGTTGTCGGCCGCGCCGGTGGTCGTGTTGGTGAGGATGCTCTTGCCGCGGGCGACGCCACCGAGGAGCTGGAGGCGGTCGTCAAACGCCGAGAGCACTTCGCTCACGCGCGTGTTGGTCCACTCGCTGAGGAAGCGGTTCGGGCCGGACTCGAGGCGCCAGAGCGCCGGGTCGAGTTTGGTGTCGAGCCACTCCCCGGAGACGCCGTTGAAGGGCTTGAAGTCAGCGGCGGTCGGCGGACGGGTCACACGCTGGGTGACGGGGTCGTAGCCGAGGTTGAGGGTGAAAATGTTGTCGCGCGCGTTCGTCGCCGCGTTCCAGCCGCGCCAGACGGAGGCGAAGAAGATGTTCTTGTTGTACTCGTAGCCCGCGAGGGTGCGGGTCTTGAAGGCGCCGAGCGTCCACTCGCCGAGCAGGTCGCCCTTGTAGCCGGTGATCCGGTTGCCGTCGCGCGTGTTGGCTCCGTAGTACGGGACGGGCGCAGTGCGAAACGCGTCGCCGCCGGTCGGGACGAGCTCATTACGGTCGCGGGCGTTCTTCGAGTAAACGCCGCGGAAGGTGATGTTCGGAGTCAGGCGCGAGGTGAGGTCGGCGGTCCAGTTGGTCTGCTTGTTTTCGGCCTTGGCGTAGGGACCGAACAGGCCGCCGCGGGCGGCGCGGCCGAGGCCGCGGTTGTTCTTGTCGACGTACTCGACGGTCGACCCCGGCGGACGCCACACGATGGGTTGGAAGGCGCCGAAGTTGGTGCGGACGTCGAGGTATTCCCATTCGAACGAAACCTCGGTGTTTTCCAGCGGACGGTAGAGGAGGGAGGGGTTGTAGGCGATGGCCTTGTTCCGGAAGAAATTGAACTCGCGCTCGTTGCTGGTGAACGAGGCGGGCAGGCGGAATCCCAGGGTCTTCGGGACGAGCGTGATGTCGACGTCGGCCTGGCCGCGGTAGAACGCGTAGTTGCCGAAACCGGCGGACGCGCTGCCGCGGGCGTCGGCGGTCGTGCGGAGGCGCGGGCGCTTGGTGATGTAGTTGATGATGCCGCCGGCGTCGCTCTGTCCGTAGAGGAGCGAGTTCGGGCCGCGGATGATCTCGACGCGGTCGACGCCGGTCATGTCGTACAGCCGGCCGCCGGGCGCGAAGCCGTTGCGGCGGGGGAGGACGGTGAAGCCGCGCGAGGCGTATTGGGTGTTGTTGCCCGTGCCCTCGGAGGTCGTCTGGTTCTGGTTGGCGAGCCCGGCGACGAGGCGGTTGAGGCCGTCGGCGTTGAAGATGTCCAACTCCTTCATCATCTCCGCGCTGACGACCTGGAGTCCCATGGGGAGCTTGTCGATCGGGCGGGCGACGAGGGTGCCGGCGGTGGCCTCGGTGAGACGGTTGCCCTCGATGGCGGCGGTGGAGATGACGAACGGCGAGAGTTCGATGATATCGTCGGCGGGGGCGGGGCGCTGGGATTGCGCCGCGAGGGGCGCGAGCAACGCGGCGGCGAGCAGGCCGGCGCGGGGAGGGAGGAGGAGGCGTTTCATGAGGAGGGTGTTGGGTTTGTGGCCGGAGCTTGGGAAAGGGCCTGCCGGCGAGCTAGGCTTGGGTTACTGTTACCGATTAGATGGCGCCGCGGATCACGGCTGGAAAATGTCTCGCCCCGGTCGCGCGGTTCCCGCGCCGGAAATTTCCGAGAAACCCGTTGACAGGCCTTCCGGCGAGCGTACCTATGCGCCCCTCACTCGTTGCAGGGTGGAGCAGCCTGGTAGCTCGTCAGGCTCATAACCTGAAGGTCGCTGGTTCAAATCCAGCCCCTGCACCCAATTTTGGCCCGCTCATGGCGGGCCTTTTTTGCAGGTTGAGATTCCAAGTCTACGTTGTCCAAGACCCCGCAGGCCGTTACGACAACGGCTTGTCTGAGAATGTCGCCGTTCGACTGGAGCAGCACAATTCCAGGGAGAGTCGCTGGACCAAGTCGCGCAGGCCCTGGACCCTCTCGTGGACAAGCGAAGCGATGTCCCTCAGCGAGGCGCGCCGGCGAAAAAACGGGCTGAAACGACAAAAAGGTGGGGTTGGTTTCTTCCGGCACACGGGGCTAACGAAGAGCAGTCCAGGTTCGTAATCCCGCAGCGCGAGGTCGCTGGTCCCGTGACCGCGGGATCCAGCCCCTACATCCAATTTCAAAGCCTCTTCGCCCATGCGTTTGCGGGGGGCTTTCTGATCTCCCGCTGGTTTTGGCGGTGCTGCCCAAAAACTGCCCAAAAACGAGGCCTTCCCGACGTCTTTAGAAAGGCCGTTACGAAGGTGGCGGGTTGGAACCGCGGATTTCCCGGATGGCGCGGAAAAGGACCGAAGGGCGTTCGGCGCTTCCGCATGGCCGGAGCGAACGGGCGGGGCGGGGTCTTCTTCCCGCCTTCGCTCTTGCCAGTGATTCCGGCGGCGCCTGACTTCCGAAAACTTTTTCCCGATGGCGTCCAATTACACCGAAGCGAGCATCAAGACCCTCTCGTCCCTCGAGCACATCCGCCTGCGGCCCGGCATGTACATCGGCCGCCTCGGCAACGGCGCGCACGCGGAGGATGGCATCTACGTGCTGCTCAAGGAGACGATCGATAACTGCATCGACGAGTTCACGATGGGCTTCGGCAAGCGCGTCGAGGTCGAGCTCAGCGAGCGCACCCTGCGCGTGCGCGACTACGGCCGCGGCATCCCGCTCGGAAAACTCGTCGACTGCGTCTCGGTGATCAACACGGGCGCGAAGTACGACAGCGAGACGTTCCAGAAATCCGTCGGCCTGAACGGCGTCGGCCAGAAGGCGGTGAACGCGCTCTCGGTCGAGTACCGCGCGCAGGCGTTCCGCGAGGAGCAGACGCGCCGCGTCGAGTTCGAGAAGGGCCGGCTGAAGCGCGACCACAAGGTGGCGCGCACGGAGGAGCGCAACGGCACGCTGGTGGAGTTCACCCCGGATCCCGCGTTGTTCGGCCACGACTTCCGGGTCCGCTCGGAGTTCATCGAGGACATGATGTGGAACTACGCGTTCCTCAACCGCGGCCTCACGCTCACGTTCAACGGCAAGTCGTTCAAATCCGAGCACGGCCTGCGCGACCTGCTGCAGAAGAACCTGGCGGGCGAGCCGCTCTACCCGATCATCCACCTCGAGGGGGAGGACATCGAGGTGGCGTTCACCCACGGC
>JBJTCH010000140.1:0-3664 GCA_046091745.1 Opitutaceae bacterium | reverse complement strand
CGTTATCGCGTGCGCGTGGTCTACGGCATGGGTGACTTGGGTTCCCGCGAGAAGCCGATGACCCTCCGGCTCGTCGCCAATGGGCAGCACGAACTCCACGGATTCCGTCCCAAGGATCCCGCGGGACGTCCGGTGGAGCTCGACGTGCCGGCCGAGGCGACCCGGGGCGGCGAACTCCGGTTGAGTTTCAGCCGGCCGAAGGGGCTCGGCGGCAACGGCCGTGGCGTGCAGGTCGCCGAAGTCTGGCTGATGCGCGTCGGCACGCCTTGAGCGGCCGGCTCTTGCGCCATCACCGCGCCGGACCGAGAAGGTTCGCCACCGTCTTGTCCCGATGAAACCCCAGCGTTGGAAAACCCTCTCCCGTCGCGACGTCGTGCGCGACCGCTGGCTGCGGTTGCGCGCCGATCGGTGCGAACTGAAACCGGGGGTCATCCTTGATCCGTTCTACGTGATGGAGGAGCCCGACTGGGTGCACACGGTCGCCCTCAACGCCGCGCGCGAGGTGCTGCTGGTGCGCCAGTACCGTTACCCCGCCGATGTCTTCACCTGGGAGTTTCCGGGCGGTTGGATCAACGCCGGCGAGGAGCCGCTCGCGGCGGCGCAACGCGAGCTGCGCGAGGAAACCGGCGCGACCGCCCCGCGGTGGAGCTTCGTCGCCGCCCTGTATCCCAACCCCGCGCGCCAGACCAACCGCGTGCACTGCTTCCTGGCCGAGGACGCCGTCACCTACGGCGCGCTGGAACTCGACGCCACCGAGGCGATCGAGTGCGCCTTCTTTTCCGTTTCCGCCGTGCACGCGTTGATCCGCGAGGGAAGTTTTTCCCAGGCCACGCACGTCGGTTTGTTCCACCTCGCGCTGCCGCGCCTCGGCGGTTGAGCCGCGCGGACTTTCGCCGGTTACCGCTTCCTCCGCGGCGGCGTCTCGTCTAGCCGTTCTCCCCTGACCCCCGCGTTCCGTCTGTCCAACGTCGCCCTTTTCGCGTTCGCCTTCGCCGCCGCGGTGCAAGCCGCGCCCGCCACCCGGCCCAATATCATCTTCATCCTGGCCGACGACATCGGCTACGCCGACCTCTCGTGCACCGGTGGTAAACACGCGCGCACCCCGGCCCTCGATTCGCTGGCGCGCGACGGCATCCGGTTCACCAACGCGCATTCGCCGGCGTCGACGTGCACGCCTACCCGGCGCGCGTTTCTCACGGGCACCTACTCGTGGCGCCAGCGGCCTGGCTCCGCCATCGCGCCCGGCGACGCGCCGCTGAGCATCCCGCCCGGCACGACCACCGTCGCCTCCTTGCTCAAATCCGCCGGCTACCGCACCGGCGTCGTGGGCAAATGGCATCTCGGCCTCGGGCCCGAGGGTGGCCCCGATTGGAACGGCGAGATCAAGCCCGGACCGCTCGAGATCGGTTTCGACCACGCGTTCCTCATGCCGGCCACCGGCGACCGGGTGCCCTGCGTGTACGTCGAGGACCGTCGCGTCGTGGGTCTCGATCCCCGTGACCCGATCCGCGTCAGTTACCGCGAGAAGGTCGGCAACGAGCCCACCGGCCGCGAGAACCCGGAACTCCTCCGCCTGCGCCACACCCACGGCCACGACTTCACCATCATCAACGGCGTCGGCCGCATCGGCTGGATGACCGGCGGCAAGGCCGCGCGTTGGAAGGACGAGGACATGGCCGACACCTTCGCCGCGCGCGCGGTTTCGTTCATCGAGCGCAGCGCGGGCGGCCCTTTCTTCCTCTATCTCGCCACGCACGGCATCCACGTCCCCCGCGTGCCGCACCCGCGTTTCGCGGGCCGCAGCGCCGGCGGCACGCGCGGAGACGCCATCGAGGAACTCGACGATCTCGTCGCGAAGGTCCTCGCCACGCTCGACCGGCTGAAGTTGTCCGACAACACGCTCGTCGTCTTCACCAGCGACAACGGCGGCGTGATGGACGACGGCTATGAGGATGTCGGCCGTTTTGATTATCATCCGAACCACCCGCTCCGCGGTTACAAGGGGTCCATTTGGGAGGGCGGCCACCGCGTGCCGTTCCTCGCGCGTTGGCCGGCGCGTGTTCCGCGCGGTGCGACGTCGGACACCCTGATCGCCCATCTCGACATGGCGGCGACGTTCGCCGCGATCACGGGCGCGGCCGTGCCCGCCGGCCAGTGCCGCGACAGCTTCAATATCCTGCCCGCGTTGCTGGGGGAAAAGACCGCCGCCCCGGTGCGTCCGCATTTCGTGGCGCACAACGGCGGCACCGAGGGCCCCTTCGCGCTCATCGCCGGCGATTGGAAATACCTGCAGGTCGCGCAGCCGATCCGCGCGGCCGACACCCGTGGTGAAGCCGGCGCCAAGGCGAAGGCGAAGGCCAAGGCCGGCGGCGGCGCGCCGATGCTGGTGAACCTCGCGCGTGATCTCGGCGAGACGCAGGATCTCTCGGCCAAAGAGCCGGCGAGGTTCGCCGAGATGAAGGCGCTGCTGGAAAAAATCCGCGCCGGCGGGCAGTGACGCCGCGCCCGGTGGCGGGAAGCGGTTCCGCCGGTGCCGACGTTCTCACCACAGATGGCCCAGATCGTGCAGATTCGGCGGAATAAGCGGATGGCGGCCGCACGTCCTCGGTCTTCCCGTTCTTATTGTTCAATCCAAGCCGTGGCTTTTCTCTGATTTCGTGCGACTCGCGTGTTTCGTGGTGACCCGCCTCCGGTCGCGTTCGAATCATTTTTCGTTTTTGTGTAGCTCCGAGTGTTGCGCGGGCCGCTCCGCCTCGACCTCGCCTCCTTCGCGTTTCCGGCTGGCGATCCGTCGCGGCGGGTGTGCCTTTCTCGGCATGCCCTCGCGGCCCATCCCCGGTTCCAGCGGTGAGATTCTCACGTCGCTGCCGTCGCCCTACCTGCCGCATCCCGCCACCGGCCTCCTGCACCTGCCGCGTTTCCTCGCGAAGTGCCGCCACGTGAAGGCGCATGGAGCGCTGCCTGCGAGCTACGCCAAGAATTACAAGCGCGGGTGCGACCGATTCCTTTGCCAGCATCTCGGGATCGAGCCTGACGCGGTGGAGCGCATCGTGTTCAACGCGCCTGACGCTGTGGCGGTGGAGGCGGAGCTGCGCGCCCTGCTGCCGGCCGATCCGCGCGCGCCGCAATGGAACCGCCGTTACGTGCAGATGGGCATGACTGTCGCCGGCCGCGATTTCCTGCGTGAGGCCCTCACCGCGATGGGCTGCGCCGACCGGAGCGAGGACATCAAGAGCGTCCCCGACCTGATGGATTTCGACGAAGGACGGATCGAGTAACTCCGCCCCCAGGGGTCAGGGCGTTCGTTGTTAGCCCGCGAAGTGGAATGGCTTGCCGTAGCCGCGGCTGTTCGCCGCGGACGATGACGCAACCGCGACGGCCGACTTGTCCTCCGAAGCCTCAGCGAAGGAGGAAGCCTCAGCGAAGGAGGAAGGCGTTTCCGGAAGCGCGATCCACAGAGGTCTTCGCGGAAAAAACGATTCCGGGCCACAGTAGTGCAGAGGGTGCATCCGAGGGAGAGAGGGTGGTCTGACCGAAGGGAATCGGTCCGAGAAACACCTGCCTAGATACCGCAGTGCGGCGGACGCCGCGGCCGGCGGAGCCGTCGTGAGAACGTCAACGCGCCGCTTTCGCGAGCTGGTCCTTCACCACATCGCGGTGCACG
>JBJTCH010000139.1:0-3863 GCA_046091745.1 Opitutaceae bacterium | reverse complement strand
CCGCGTTCCGACCCGCTGATCGTCGCCGGCGAAACCGGCCGCGGCGACTTCCTCACGCTGCGCATTGGGGAGAAAGGCGAGGCCGTCATCGTCTATGACAGCTGGGGCCACGCGGGCATCGCGTCGCGGCCCTTCCGGATTGCAGACGACGGGCGCATGCGACTCACCGTCGCGATGCCGGCGCTCGACGGCGTGAAGCCGGTTCCGGAATCGGGCGACGCGAGGCTCGAGGTGACGTTGGGCGGCGAGGTCATCCTCGCGGAGAAGGTTCATTTCTACCCGCGCGACCCGAGTCGGATCTGGTTCGCGACCAATCCGATCGGCGGAGCGGCCTGCGGGCCGGTGCTGCGCGGATGGATCCGCGATGCGAACACCGGCGGCGAGTACCGCGGCACGCCCTCGACGGGATACTCGTGGCCGCGGCGCCTCCAGCGAAACACCAGCCTCGCGCTGGCGTGGCTGCGCCAGGCCCCGGGCGAGGCGGTATGGATTCTGGTTTTATCGCTGGGCCTGGTGGCCGCGGGAGGGATCGCCGCGCGCCGCGGCTTTTTTTCCGCTGCGACCGCCCGCCGCGCTTGGCGGCACCGCTGGTTTCTCGGCACCTCAGCGGTGCTCGCCCTCGGGTTCGCGTGGGTGGTGACACTCGGCAACTTCCGGCTGAACGAACGCGAGATCTTCGGGAACTTCTACGACTACCAGGCCGCGAGTCTGCTGCAGGGCCGGCTCGACGTTCCCGAGGAGGCGATCGGCGGCGAGGCGTTCGAAGCGAAGGGTAAACTTTACGGCTACTTCGGCCCCACGCCGGCGCTGCTACGGCTGCCGTTCGTCGCGACCGGGCTCGCCTTCGGGAACCTGAGCCGAGCCGCGATGCTCGTGTACTTCGGGCTCACCCTCGCGTGCGCCTACCTGCTGCTGCGCGAGGCCCGGCGCTTCACCGGCGAAACCGGAGACGACCCGGTGCCGCCGCGAGCGGCCACAGTCATTCTGCTCACTGCCACCGGCTGGGGCAGCACGGTGCTCTTTCTCGCCACCCGCGGCCTGATCTTCCACGAGGCGATCCTCGGCGGCATCGCGTTCGCGCTCGTGTCCGCCTTTTGCAGCCTGCGTTTTCTCCGTCTGCCGGAATCACGCTGGTGGATTGGAGCGCTGGTCGCGGGCGTCCTTTCCATCCACACGCGACCGCCGACGGGATTGTTCGCGCTGACCCTGCTCGGGTGCGTGGCGGTCGCCCGCGCGGCGCGGGGCGGACATCTCCGCTTGAACCGCGAGGGTCTTCGTTTCTTCGTGCCGGCCGGCGTGGTGCGGTGCGTGCCGCTCGGCCTCGCGTGTGTCGCCGGCGCGTTCACGCTTAATGTCCTCGCCTACGCTAAATTCGGCGGGTTCGACCCGGCCCCGCTCCGCATCAGCCGGCCCTACGCCAACCCCGAACGCATCAACGCGATCGACGGCAAGAGCATGCACGCCGCGAACATCCCCTACGGTTTCTACACCTACGTGGTGCGGCCGAACCTCCGCTTCGAGCGCGGCTTCCCATGGATCTACCTCGGCTCGAACACCCCGGGGCACCACTTCCCCGCGGCCAAGATCGATCTGCCCGACCACACGCTGGCGATGCCCTACGCCATGCCCGGGCTTTTCCTCCTCGCCACCGCGGGGTGCCTGCTGGCGTTCGCGACCGTGCCCGCGTTGCGGGTCGCCGTCGCGGTCGCGTGGCTCGCATCCATCCCGATGAGCGTCGCGCTCTTCGCGGCGGTCGCGACCGCGCAGCGTTACACGGGGGATTTTTGTCCGCTGCTCATCACCGCCGCCGCGCTCGGTCTCGCGGGGATATCCACCCTGCGGCCCGCCGCCCGGGTTATCGCGCTGATACTCGCGGGCCTCGCGACCGCCGCCGCCGTGGCGGTCACCTGGGCGCTCACGTTGCATTACCAAGGTGACACGCTCTGGGGCGTGCCGGAGGAGACGCGCGCCAACTACCGCGAACTGCGGCGCGTCGTCGACGAGGCGGCGACGCGCCACCGGCGCTGACGCGATCCGCGGGAGCAACCGCGGCTCCACGGCCCCCCGCGGCGGAAGGAGGCGCGGCGAGTCGCGGTAACCCGCAAGAAGGAGGGCCGGAAGCACGGAGCCGGTTTTTCATTCCCTCGCGCGGCGATTCAGCTCTCATTCCGGCTCCGCACGATGCAACACGCCTTCGTCACCGGCGCCGCCGGATTCATCGGCTCCAATCTGGTCGACCGCCTGCTGGCGGACGGCGTTCGGGTGACCGGCTGGGACAACCTCTCGACCGGCCAGTCGCGCTTCCTCGACGGCGCCGCGGCCCATCCGGGCTTCCGGCTCGTGCGGGGCGACATCCTTGATCTGCCGGCGCTCACCGCGGCGATGCGGGAGACCGATTTCGTCTTCCACCTCGCGGCCAACGCCGACATCCGCGACGGCTGGAAGCACCCGGCGAAGGACCTGCAGCAGAACACCGTGGCGACCTTCAACGTGCTGGAGGCGATGCGCGCCAACGGTGTCCGCCGGATCGCGTTCTCCTCCACCGGCTCCGTCTATGGCGAGGCGCTCGTGACGCCGGAATCCCCGACGCCGGAGGACGACTCGTTTCCCATCCAGACCTCCCTCTACGGCGCCTCGAAAACCGCCGGCGAAGGCCTGATCTCCGCGTACGCCGAGGGGGCGCAGATCGACGAGGCGTACGTGTTCCGCTTCGTCTCGATCCTCGGCGAGCGCTACACGCACGGCCACGTCTTCGACTTCTACCTTCAGCTCGTCGCTCACCCGGACCACCTGCGCGTCCTCGGCAACGGCACCCAGCGGAAAAGCTACCTCTACGTGCAGGACTGCATCGACGCCATGCTGCACGTGGCCCGCGCCGCCACGGCCCGCGGCGCGAAGCACCGCACGCAAGTCTACAACCTCGGCACGCCGGAGTTCGTGCAGGTCAACGACAGCATCGGGTGCATCTGCGCCGCCCTCGGGCTGAAGCCGCGCCTCGACTACACCGGCGGCGACCGCGGCTGGGTGGGCGACAACCCGTTCATCTTCCTCGACACCAAAAAAATCCAGGCCACCGGCTGGCGCCCGAAACTCACGATCGAGCAGGGTATCATCCGCACCCTCCGCTGGCTCGAGGCCAACCGCTGGGTCTACGAGACCCGCGGGTAAAAAGTCTCAAGCCCCCCACCCCGCCTCGGCATGAACCTCGTTGTCACCGGATCCAGCAGCGGCATCGGCCGCGCGCTCGTCGTGCGTCTGCTGGCCGGCGGGCATCGCGTCTGGGGCATCGCGCGTTCGGATCAGTCCGACTTTGCCGCGCGCCACGCGGGGTTCTCCGGCCTCCGGGCCGACGTGGCCGATTGGAAACAGCTGGAAGCCGCGGCCCGGGAGGTGGCCGCCACCACGCCCGCGATCGACGGGCTGGTGACCTGCGCCGGGGTGCAGGGCGAGATCGGCCGCGCGCTGGAGGCGGACCCCTCAGGATGGAGCGCGACGGTGCGCGCCAACCTCGACGGCACTTTTTTCGCGATCCGCGCCTTCGCTCCGCTGCTGCGAGCCGCCCCTCGCCGGGCTAAGGTCGTATGCTTCTCGGGCGGCGGCGCCACCAAGCCCCGCGCCCGTTTCTCGGCGTACGGCGCGGCCAAGACCGCGGTGGTGCGCCTCGTTGAGACGATCGCGGAGGAAGAGGGCGGACAACCGCTCGACATCAACGCGCTCGCCCCCGGTGCCATCAACACGCGCCTCACCGACGAGGTGCTCGCGCTCGGACCGGCCGTGGTGGGTGAGGCGGAGTTCGCCGCCGCGCGACGCCAGAAGGCCGGCGGCGGTGGATCGCTCGAAGGCGCCCTCGCCTGCGTCGAATG
>JBJTCH010000138.1:0-3546 GCA_046091745.1 Opitutaceae bacterium | reverse complement strand
GTTCTCGAGGTCGCCGACCACCTTTTGCGCGTCGTAGGCGACTTCGTAGGCGTTGAGCAGGGTGGCGAGATCGCTGGTGACGTTCTGTGCGCCGCCGCCCATCATCATCTGCTGCGGGTTGCTCTGACGCTTAAAGTGCTGCGAGGAGGGATCGAGCGCCAGGAAGACCGGCTTGCCGCCGAGAATGAACTGGTCGATCGCGAACTGGATCTTTGGCGAAAGACCCTGCGGGTGAACCACCATCAGCGCGTCGAGGTCGCCCGGCAGTTCGTTGGCCGAGGATTCGACGGTGATGATGCGGAAGGATTGCTCGAGTTCGGACATCACCGTCTGGGACGGCTGCGGTTGCCGGCGCATCATCATCATCATCTGCATCTCCTGTGGGCTGGTGCCCTGCAGCGGCAGGCTGGTGATCAGACCGAGCTTCCGCTTGTCGAGCTGTTGCACGCTGTAGATCAGCTTGGACAAATCATACTCGAGGAACTGCTCCCGCTGCGGCGTGAAGGCCGCGATCGTCTTCTGCTGATCAGCCTGGGTCACGATGAGGCCGAAAAAGAACTGCTCGCCGCCCTGCTGCGCGACCTGGGGCGTGAGACCCGCCGCGGTGGCTTTTTCCTCCTCGGGGGTGTCGGGCCGCGGATTGATGATGTTTAGTGCCACCTTGCCGCGGGCCGCGCGGACGTACTGGCGCAGCATTTCCTGCACGCGGGCCGCGTAGTTTTTGTAGGCGATGGGCAGGCCGCTGGCGTCCTTGGAGAAGTAGAGGTCGACGCTGACCGGCTCCTCGATCTTGCCGAGCATGCGGCGGGTGCCGTCGGAGAGCGAGTAGATCGACTCCGCGGTGGCGTCTATACGGACGGGCACCGACGAGGCGAGGTCGTTGACGAGACCGAGGCCCAGCACGAGCAGGCCGATGGCGATGGATTTGCTGCCGAATTTCATGGCGGGAGCGGAAGACCGGGTTGGGTTCAGCGTTCGAGCACGACCACGTTCAGGAAGAGCGTGAAGCCCATGAGGGAGAGGAAGAAAATCACGTCCTTCGGATCGATGATGCCTTTGGTGAAGGCGTCGAAGTGGGTGATGAAGCTGAAGTTCGCCAGCGCATCGGCCACGGCGAGGGGCAGGAAGCCCTCGAGCGTCTCGGTGAAGCTGCTGAATCCGAGGAACAACAGGATCGCGCAGGCGCCAAGGCTGATGACGAAGCTGATGACCTGGTTCTTGGTCATTGCGGAGGCGAGGGCGCACACTCCGAGGTAGCCGCCGGCCATGAGGATGGCCCCGAGGTAGGTCGTCACGATCACGCCCCAGTCGGGCGCGCCGAGGTAGCCCACGGTGAATGCCATCGGGAAGCTGAGGAGCACCGCGATCGCGAGGAACGCCCAGCCCGCAAGGAATTTTCCTAGCACCGCCTCAAGCGTGGTGACGGGCAGGGTAAAGAGCAGCTCCACCGTGCCGGAGCGTTTTTCCTCGGACCAGAGTCTCATGCCGACGGCCGGAACGATGAACATGAAGAGCCACGGAAAGAACGTGAAGTAGCTCTCCATACTGGCCACGCCCGCGCGGAAAAAGCCGCCGTAGCGGGAGAAGGCGAGCGACACGGAGATCACGAGGAACGCGATCAGGAACACATACGCGACCGGCGAACGGAAGTAGCCGAGGAACTCGCGTTTGAAGATCGGACTGATTTGGCGCATGGCGGAAAGGTCGGGAGGGTGGGTTCCGGGTTGGGGCGCTCAGATGTCGCCGTGGGTGAGCTCGCGGAAGATCTCGTCGAGGCGGGAGCCCGGCTTGCGGGCGCGCAGGCTTTCGGGCGTCTCGTCGGCCACGACACGGCCTTGGGAGATGATGATGACCCGGTTACAGATCGCATCGACCTCCTCGAGGATGTGCGTCGAGAGGATCACGGCCTTCTGCGCGGCCATGCTCTTGATGAGAGAGCGCACTTCGTTCTTCTGGTTGGGATCGAGGCCGTCCGTGGGCTCGTCGAGCACCAGCGCCGCGGGGTCATGCAGCAGGGCCTGGGCGAAACCGACGCGCTGCTTGAAGCCCTTGGAGAGCGTTTCGATGCGCTGGGCGCGCACCGGTGTAAGATGGGTGAGCCCGATCGCGCGATCGACGGCGGCCTGCGCCGCGTCCTTGGCGCGGAAGCCGCGTACCTCGGCGATGAAGCCGAGAAATTCGGCCACCGTCATTTCGGGATAGGCAGGGGCGCTTTCCGGGAGGTAGCCCAGCTTGCTCTTCACAGCCACCGGGTCCTCGGTGACGTCGATGCCGTCGACCGTGGCCCGGCCGGCGTCGGGCCGCAGGAAGCCCGTGAGCATTTTCATCGTGGTGGACTTACCGGCCCCGTTGGGTCCGAGGAAGCCCAGGATGTCGCCGCGCTTGACGGTGAAGCTGACGCCGTCGACGGCGCGTTTCTGTCCGTAGGTTTTAACGAGTCCTTTGACTTCGATCATGGTGGCTTTCGAAAAACTCAGGGTTTTCTGCGGCTAGGTCGGGTGGTGCGTTGAGAGGGCGCTCCGGACGAAGAGGGCGGGTAGAGAATCGGGACTGGGAATCGATCAAGAAAAAATGGCAAGCGGCATTCGGGCCTGCCCTCGCCGAGGTCGGTGCGGGAAGCCGGTTAAGACGACTCCCGCCGGAGCAAGTAGCGCGCTCAGGCGAGGAATCGCCGAATTTCGACGAGGGAGCGTTCCAGCGAACCCTGATTGGCGCGGTGCCAAGAGGCCGCCTGGACGGCCATCGTTCTTGCCGAGCCGGCATCCGCCAGCAGGGAGGACAACGCCCCTGAAAGCTGATTTTCGTCGACGACCTGGCGGGCGGCGCCGCGGGCGAGGAGTTCGCCTGCGATGGTCCGGAAGTTCGCCATGCCCGGTCCAAACAGGATCGGCTTACCCAACGCCGCGGCCTCCACAGGTGTCTGGCCCTCGGTGTGCGGGGGGAGGCTTTTCCCGACGAAGACAAGGTCGGCTAATTGCGTCAGGCGGCGCAGTTCGCCGGTGGTGTCGGCAACGGAGACCTCAACCGGACCGGCGGCGGGTCCGCGGGTGCGGAAGTGATAAGTCGCGCCGGAATCCCGGAGCAGGGTTTCGATCTCCGCTCGCCGCTCCGCGTGCCGCGGCACGAGGAGAAGCGAGCCCGCGTTTCCGGCGGACCGCGCCGCCCGCCAGGCCTGGAGCAAGGCCGCTTCCTCGCCCGGCCAGGTGGATGACCCCAGGAGGACGGCCCCCGGGAGCAGGCCGAGCTCGGAGCGCAGGGTTGCCGCGTCGGTCGGAAAGAGCGGCTCGATGTTCACGTCGAGCTTCAGGTTGCCGACGGTCTTGATCCGTTCCGGGTCGACCCCGAGGGCGGCCAACCGCTCCGCATCCTGCCGGGATGCCGCCAGATGGAGGCTGATTCCTTCCAGGCAAAGTTTCGCGACGGGCCCAAGCAGACGAAGGCGCCGAAACGTCCGGTCGCTCAGCCTGGAGTTCAGGCTGATGACCGGTGCCCCGCGACGCGTCGCCTGCCGCAGGTGCTCCGGCCAGCGTTCGCCCTCGGTGAGGA
>JBJTCH010000137.1:0-4716 GCA_046091745.1 Opitutaceae bacterium | reverse complement strand
GTGCTAAGACGAGGCCGTAAGGAGTAGTCGATGCCAAGCAGGTTTAATATTCCTGCACCACTTGGTATGCGTTTGACCCATGGAGTGACGGAGAAAGTTAAGGCGGCGACGTGTTGAATCGTCGTCCAAGTTCGTAGGCTGTTTGGGGATAAAAGACCAAATAAAGCCGAAAAACGATGGGACCTTGAGGCCACGGCCAATGGGGATCGCCTGATACTCGGCTTCCGAGAAAAGCTTCGTGGTTAGCATGTCAGGTGCCCGTACCGTAAACCGACACAGGTGGGATAGATGAGTATTCTAAGGCGCGCAGGTTAAATCTCTCTAAGGAACTCGGCAAATTAACCCCGTATCTTCGGTATAAGGGGTGCCCCGCAAGGGGCCGCAGTTAATTGCGTCAACCGACTGTTTAGCAAAAACACAGCACTCTGCTAAGTCGCAAGACGACGTATAGGGTGTGACACGTGACCAATGCGGAAAGGTGAAAGTCTTGGGTGCAAGCTCAGGATCTAAGCCCCCGTGAATGTCGGCCGTAACTATAACGGTCCTAAGGTAGCGAAATTCCTTGTCGGGTAAGTTCCGACCCGCACGAATCGTGTAACGAGTTGACGACTGTCTCGGAGAGAAGCCTGGTGAAATTGTAGTGGCGGTGAAGATGCCGCCTACCCGCAGCAGGACGGAAAGACCCTATGCACCTTTACTGTAAGCTGTTATTGTCGCTTGACTTTCAATACGTAGAATAGGTGGGAGACTTCGAAGCCCGGTTCCAGGATCGGGCTGAGTCACAACGTGAAATACCACTTTTTGTTGGTTAGGCGTCTAACCTCGTACCATTATCTGGTCGTGGGACAGTGATAGCAGGTCAGTTTTTCTGGGGCGGAATCCTCCCAAAAAGTAACGGAGGATTACGAAGGTTCCCTCGGCCCGGTCGGTAATCGGGCTATAGAGCGCATGAGTATAAGGGAGCTTTACTGTGAGACCAACAAGTCGAGCAGTTGCGAAAGCAGGTTCAAGTGATCCGGTGGTTGAATGTGGAATCGCCATCGCTCATAGGACAAAAGGTACGCTAGGGATAACAGGCTGATCGCGCCCAAGCGTTCACAGCGACGGCGCGGTTTGGCACCTCGATGTCGACTCATCACATCCTGGGGCTGGAGAAGGTCCCAAGGGTTCGGCTGTTCGCCGATTAAAGTGGTACGCGAGTTGGGTTCAGAACGTCGTGAGACAGTTCGGTCCTCTATCCGCTGTGGGCGTCTGTGATTTGAGGGGTTCATTCTCTAGTACGAGAGGACCGAGAATGACGAACCTCTGGTGTTCCGGTTGTCGCGTCAGCGGCAGCGCCGGGTAGCTATGTTCGGAAGGGATAAGCGCTGAAAGCATCTAAGCGCCAAGCCCATCCCAAGATAAGATCACAATCCCCGCAAGGGGTGAAGGGTCCGGGTAGACCACCCGGTTGATAGGGCAGAAATGTAATCAGAGTAATCTGTTGAGTTTACTGCTACTAATGACCCTTCCGGTTTATGCAACTTCGCCTCGTTTTTCTAGGCGTTTATCTGACCTTCTTACAAGGAACTTCCTGACTTTCCCTTTCCTCGAAACAATTAGTTTCGAGATTCCCTTTCTGGTGACCATATGCCGGGGGTCCCACCCGTTCCCATCCCGAACACGGCCGTTAAGCCCCGAGCAGCCAATGGTAGTAGGACGTTAGGTCCCGCGAGAGTAGGTTGTCGCCAGGATTATAGCCCGGTTCCTCAAAAGGAGGAACCGGGCTTTTCCTTTTAGCCCGAACGCAATCCGGGCGCGATCACGGTTCGATCGTCATGCCAGACGTGGCGTTTTCGTGGGTATCCCGAGATTATCTCGCTCTTCGAGTTTCTCTGGGGAGTGCTGTGGCCCATCAGCGATTTTGTGGCGGTGCTGGGCGAGCGAGTTTCGTCAAAACAGGCTCCCGACTCGTATCTCGGGGGGCTGTTGCACGCGCCACTCGGTGCGGGTGAGTTCCAACGCACCGTCCCTAGTCGCGATGACTAGCGGCGATACCGATAGTACCTCGCCTGGCCGGCCGGTTCGGGTGCGTGCGGCCGGAGTGTCGTGCTCGGCCCACCAGACCATCAGGCGGGCGCCGCCAACATCCGTGAACGCGCCGGGGTACGGATCCGTGACAGCGCGGATCAGGTTGAAGATCTCGCGTGAGCTGCGGCGCCAGTCGATCCGGCCGTCCTCTGGCTTCCGGCCCGTGAAGTAGGTCGCCTGCGCGTCGTCCTGATGAGTCTCCGGTGCGCGACCGGCGAGGAGCGCGCCGATTTGTCGCGCGAGCACGCGGCGGGCGCAGGGAAGCACCTTGCGGAAGGCTTGCTCGGCGGTGTCGCGCGGGCCGATGTCGACGCCTTCCTGGTCAACGACCGCGCCGGCGTCGGCGCTGCGCACCATGCGATGGAGTGTCATGCCGATGCGCGGTTCGCCGTGCAGCACGGCCCAGTTGATCGGGGCGCGGCCGCGGTATTTCGGGAGCAGCGAGCCGTGCATGTTCCACGCGCCGAGCGGAGCGAGTTCGAGGATGCGCGTCCCGATCATGTGCCGGTAATAGACGGAAAGGATCAGGTCGGGCTTCAGCGCCGCGATCCGCTCGCGCCACTCGGGGGTGTTCACGCTCTCCGGCGTGAAGACCGGGATGCCGCGCTCGCGCGCGGCGAGGGCCGGGGTCTTGAACCAGATCTTCTCGTGCGGGTTGTCCTCGTGCGTTACAAGGGCGATGACGTTGTCACCGCGTTCCAGCAGCAACGCCAGGCAGTCGTGGCCGACCTCGCTGTAACCGAAGAAGAGGATGCGCGGGCCCATGACGCAGTAACCCTGTACGCCGCCGTCGGGGCAAGCTCGGGGCGGTAGGCTGGGCCGCCGGTGAGTTGTTCAGGGGCTGCGCTCGAGCATCGCCGTCACGGGATAATGGTCCGACGGGAAGCGGCCCTCGCGCGAGGAGCGGTCGATCGTCGCGGCGGTGGCGCGGAAGTGGCGCGTGTGGAAAACGAAGTCGATGCGCGAGCCGCGCGTCACGCCCTTGAAGCCGTTGAAGCTCGCTTCGTCGGGCCGCCGCTCCTGATGAACGGCGCGGTAGGCGTCGATCCACGGGATCCACTCCGGCCGTGCCGGGCGTGTGAGCACCGCGTAGGCGGGGTTGTCCTCGTTGATGTTGAAATCGCCGGTGAGGATCGCCGGAACACCGGCCGCGATGGGTCCAAGGCGTTCCGACAAGACGCGGGCGGCCTCCTGACGCGCGATTTTCCCGCGATGGTCGAAGTGCGTGTTGGCGAAAACCAGCTCCCGTCCGGTGCCCGTCTCGCGCAGTCGCACCCACGTGCAGATGCGCGGCAGCGCGGCGTCCCACGACTTGCTGCCAGGTGTGTCCGGCGTCTCGGAGAGCCAGAATGTGCCGGAGGCGACGAGGGTGAATCGGTTGCGGCTGAAGCCGACCGACGAAAACTCGCCCTTGCGCGCGCCATCGTCGCGGCCGACGCCCGCGAAGGCGTGGCCGGGCATCCGGGTCGCGATCGCGTCGTACTGGACGGCGAGCACCTCCTGGAATCCGATGAGGTCGGGGGCGAAGCGCGTAATCGTCTCAAAAAATAAATCCGTACGCTTTTCCCACGCGTTTTCGCCGTCGGGTGCCGTCGCGTAGCGCACGTTGAACGACATCACGCGCAGCGGGGCCGCCGGCGGCGTGGCGGCGATGACGCCCGACGCGATGAAAAGTGCGGCGGTGAGGCGCCGGAGCGTGCGCGAAACGAGCCGGCTCACGGGGCTTCCCCCCAGACGCGCGGCACCTTGAAGCCGGCGGCCTGTGCCTCGGCCTTCGGCGGGACGGCGGCGCGGGTGTAAACTTCGAGCCGCGCGCGCAGCTTGGCGACCACCTCGGGACGAGCGGCGGCGAGGTTGTTGGTCTCGCTGGGGTCGGCCGCGAGGTTGAACAGTTCGACGGATTCGGCGCCTGAACTTGCCGCCGCGGCTTTCTTTTTCGCCGCCTTGGCCTTGCCGGTTGCCTCCTCGAGGTCGTTGGCGCCGACGGAGCCGTTCAGCACCAGTTTCCAATCGTCCATCCGGATCGCGCCACTGCGCGGCACGGAGTTGATCAGGATCTCCTGATGCGGCGAGGGTGCGCCCTTGGTGATTGTCGCCCAAGCGTCGCGCCCGTCGAGCGGGAGGGCTTGCCGGGTTTCCGCGCCGGCGAGGGCGAGGAGGGTCGGATACCAGTCGACGATGTGGAGCGGGGCGTTGACGACCGTGCCCGCGGTGATTCGACCACGCCAAGAGGCGAAAGCTGGTACCCGCACGCCGCCCTCATAAAGGGTGCCCTTGCCGGCGCGCAGACCGCGATTGGTCGCGCCGAGACCGGTGGGGCCGCCGTTGTCGCTGGAGAACAGGATCAGGGTGTTCTCCATGAGCCCGCGCTTCTCGAGGGCGGCGACGACCTTGCCCACCTGATCGTCGAGGCAATGCACCATCGCCGAGTAAGCCCGGCGTTTCTGGTCGGCGACGTGCGCGTATTTCGCCAGGTATTCCTCGGGCGCTTGCAGCGGTGAGTGAGGAGCGTTGAAGGGCACGTAGAGGAAAAACGGCTTTCGCGGGTCGGCCTGTTCGACCACGCGCACGGCCTCGGTGCCGAGCAATTGAGTGGTGTAACCGGCGTCGCGGCTCTCGCGGTCGTTGCGGTGCCAATCGTGGCCG
>JBJTCH010000136.1:0-6537 GCA_046091745.1 Opitutaceae bacterium | reverse complement strand
CCTCGCGCTGCTCGACCGCCGCCTCCGGATCGTGGGCGGCCTCCGTGCGGAACAGACCAACATCGACGCCGAAGGGCCGTTCACCGACGTCACGCGCAATTACCAGCGCGACGCCGCCGGCCGCGTCGTGACGGTCGCCAGCCCCACTCCCGCCGATCCGGCGCGCCGCGTTCCCGCGACGATTTTCCCCTCCGGCACCCTCGGATTCTCGCAGCTCACGTACCTCGAGCGCGGGACGCGGGTGGACAAGGAATACCTGAGGCTCTTCCCCAACGTGAACGTGTCGTTCAACGTCCGCGACAACCTGATCCTCCGCGCGGCGCGCTACACCTCCATCGGCCGGCCCGACTTCAACCAGTACGCCGGCGGCCTTACATTGCCCGACACCGAGGCGCCGCCGAGCCGTTCCAATCTCATCACGGTCAACAACGCCGCCATCAAGCCGTGGACGGCGGAGTCGACCAACGCGCGCCTCGAGTACTACTTCGAGGGCGTCGGGCAGATTTCGGCCGGCGTCTTCCGCCGCGACTTCCGGAATTTCTTCGGCGGGACGTTCTTCCCCGCGACCCCCGAGTTCCTCGCCCTGTACGGCCTCGAGACGGCGACGTTCGAGCGCTACGAGGTCGCGACGCAGGAGAACGTCCGCAGCGGCGTGCGGATGACGGGCGTCGACTTCAGCTACAAGCAGGCCCTGACGTTTCTCCCGTCCTGGGCGCGCGGCGTGCAGGTCTTCGCCAACGCGAGCGCCCAGCGCGCCACGGGCGAGGCGGCGGAGAATTTCGCGGGCTACATCCCGCGCAGCGGCAGCTGGGGCGTGAGCCTCACCCGCGAGCGCTGGAACGCCCGCGTGAACTGGAACTACCGCGGCCGCCAGCGGCGCGGCCTCGCGGGGAGCGGCGCGAGCATCGAGCCCGGCACTTACAATTGGGGCTCCAAGCGTCTCTACGTCGACGTCTCCGGCGAATACTCGCTCACGCGCCGCGTCGCGCTCTTCGCCAACCTGCGCAACATCGGCGACGCCACCGAGGACCAGCAGATCGCCGGCCCGAGCACACCCGCCCACGCCCGCTTCCGCCAGCGCCTCGACTTCGGCTCGCTCTGGACCCTCGGCCTGAAGGGCACGTTCTGAGCGGCGCGCGTTACCCGAACCAAAGCGGCCGAGCCCTCGACACAGAGTTCATCGAGAAAAAGTCCGAGAACACGGAGTTCCTCGGGAAAAAGTGGTTAGGAGACGGGAAGAGCTTCGCGCCGGGAGTTCCGGGAGGATTGTGAGGCCGCAAAATCGCGCGCTCACGCAGCGCACATTCGGGGAGAAATCCGTGCTTGGATGATGAATTGCCGTACGCCTTCCCGCCCTCCCCGGCCTTCCTGTTCAACCCGAACTTTCCCCGCCGCCGTCACTCGATCCGGCGAGTGAGCGGCGGCGCGGTCGTCTTGAACGGCTCGAGCCGCACGCCGGCCGCCGCGAGTTCCTCCGCGGCGATTCGCTGCAACGCCTCGGCCTGCTCCTTCGCCATCCCGAGTTCGAAGGCCGCCGCGTCGTCGCCTCCCAGAGAGCGCGGGTCGCGGTTCGTCACGTGGCCGAAGATCACCAGCGCCTCCAGGTAGTAGCCGTGGGTGCTGGCGTGGTAGTGGTCGTGGGTCCAGAGGCTCACCTGGCCGAACGCGACGCCGTCGTAGGGATTGCCGTCGGCCACGCCGGCGCGGATCGCGCGCAACCACGACTCGCCCACCGGGATGACCCCGCGTGCCTGCGGTGTGGTGGCCGCCGCGCGGTCGTAGGCGGACCGAATATCGCGCGCCATGCCCTCGAGCCCTTTGCCCTGCCACGCGCCCTTTTCCGGGTACACCTGATCGGCGCGCGGCCACGTCGCGATCAGGCGCACGTCGACCCGCGGATTGTGTCGCGCGAAAAACTCCCCGAGCGCCTTCGCGGAACGGATCAGGAGTTCGGGATCACCGGGCTTGGCCTGGTTGAGCACACTGTGCGACTGCATCACCACGACGTCCCACGGGCGCCCGATCAGCGCCGTCTTCTTTTCCAGATGGTAATCGAATCCCTGCCCCGAGGCGGTCTCGACGCTCACTTCGTAGGCGAGACCGGCGTCGACCGTGAAGGCCTTGAACAACGCGGGCACGCCGCCGACCCCGGCCCGGTTCAGATCGTCGACGGTGCCAGGCCGGAAAAAACGTACGGGCGACCCCGATCCGAAGAGGAAACTGTTGCCGAGGAAGAGCACGCGAACCGGCGCGGCGTCGGGACCCGCCAGCCCCACGGGGGCCAGCAGGAGCGTGAAAAACACAACGAGGATGCGTTGCACGGACCTGGTAGGAAAACGGTTAAGCATCAGGGGAGCGGTTTGGGGGAAGTTACGAACGAGCGCCAGCACGCGGATAGCGACGAATCAGGCGGTCCGCATGCGGGTGCGTCCCAACGGGGAAAGTGGACAATCCAGCCGTGGTCCGACCGCCGATTTTACCGGAAGCAGATTATTCCGGAAAACCACCTCCACCGGTTTCCCGGCCGGAGGTATTTCAAACGGACTTACACCGAGCACCGGGCTCGGGATTTACCCGTTAACCTCGGGCGTCCGAAAATAGGGATCTGGTGACCGGTCGGCCCGGTCACCTGGGGGCGACGCTCAGCCCGCACCACCACCGGCGGCATGGGACTCAGGCTTGAAGGCGGAACGAACGGAGGCAGCGAGATAGTCACGATTCATGCGCGCGATGAAGTCGTGCGAGATGAGCTTGGGGCAGGCGGCGCTGCACTCGTACTGGTTGCTGCAGTTACCGAAGCCGGCCTCGTCCATGGTCTTCACCATCGCCAGCACCCGGCGGTCGCGCTCGGCCTGGCCCTGCGGCAGCAGACCGAGGTGGCTCACCTTGGCGGCGACGAAGAGCATGGCGCTGGCATTCTTGCAGGCCGCGACGCAGGCGCCGCACCCGATGCACTGGGCGGCGTCCATCGCGAGATCGGCCGCGCCTTTCGGCACGGGGATGGCATTGGCGTCGCACGCCGAGCCGGCGCGCGCGGTGATGAAACCGCCGGACTGCTGGATGCGGTCAAAGGCGCCGCGGTCGGTGACGAGATCCTTGATGACCGGGAACGGCTTGGCGCGGAACGGCTCGAGCGTGATGACGGCGCCGTCGCTGAAGCTCCGCATGTAGGTCTGGCAGCTGGCGACGCCGCGGTGCGGGCCGTGGGGCTTGCCGTCGATGACCAGCGAGCAGGTGCCGCAGATGCCCTCGCGGCAGTCATGCGCGAACGCGATCGGCTCCTCGCCGCGGCGCTCGAGGTCGTCGTTCACGACGTCGAGCATCTCGAGCAGGGACATGTTCGGATTCAGGTCCGAGGCCTGGTACTCGACGAACCGGCCGGTCTCACCCGGGCCGGCCTGGCGCCAGACACGGAGGGTGACCGAGATATTTTTCACGGAGGTTTCGGCGACCATGGAAGAAGGGGGATTTCGATTGAGGCGATTGACGATTTACGAATCACGGCTGCGCACGGTGCGCAGGTTCGATGAACGTCCGGAGGGTCACTTGTACGACCGCATGCTCATCTTCACGTGCTCGTAGTTGAGCGGCTCGGTGTTCCGGAGCGGAGCCTGGCCCTCGCCCTGGAATTCCCAGGCGGCGACGTGACCGAATTTCTCGTCGTCACGCTTGCACTCGCCGTCGGGGTGCTGGTGCTCCTCGCGGAAGTGGCCGCCGCAGCTTTCCTCGCGCGCGAGGGCGTCGCGGCACATCAGTTCACCAAGCTCGATGAAGTCGGCCACGCGGCCGGCGCGCTCGAGCGCCTGGTTGAGGGACTCGCCGGAGCCGGGGACATGGACGTCGGACCAGAACTCCTCGCGCAGCTTCGGGATCTCCTGCAGCGCCTTCTCGAGGCCCGCGCGGGTGCGGGCCATGCCGCAGTGGTCCCACATGAGTTTGCCGAGACGACGGTGGAAGGCGTTGACCGGTTGGCGGCCCTTGGTGGCGAGCAGGCGGCGCGTCATGGCGGCGACGTTCTCCTCGGCCTGCTTGAACTCGGCGCGGTCGGTCGAGGGCTTCGCGTTGGGCTTCTGGCCCGCCAGGTAGTCGCCGATCGTGTAGGGGATGACGAAGTAGCCGTCGGCCAGACCCTGCATGAGCGCGGAAGCGCCGAGGCGGTTGGCGCCGTGGTCGGAGAAGTTGGCCTCGCCGAGCACGAACAGGCCCGGTACGTTGGACATCAGGTTATAGTCCACCCAGAGGCCGCCCATGGTGTAGTGCACGGCCGGGTAGATGCGCATCGGCGTGCGGTAGGCGTTCTCGTTGGTGATCTCGTGGTAGATGTCGAAGAGGTTGCCGTAGCGTTCGCGCACGCCGGCCTCGCCGAGGCGGCGGATGGCGTCGGAGAAATCGAGGTAGACGCCGAGGCCGGTCTCGCCGACCCCGCGACCCTCGTCGCACATGCGCTTGGCGGCGCGGGAGGAGACGTCGCGCGGGGCGAGGTTACCGAAGCTCGGGTAGATGCGCTCGAGGAAGTAATCGCGATCCTCGTCGGGGATGGAGGCGGGATCCTTGCGGCGATCCTCGGCGCGCTTCGGTACCCAGATGCGGCCGTCGTTGCGGAGGGACTCCGACATCAGGGTGAGCTTCGACTGGTAGTCGCCGGACACGGGGATGCACGTCGGGTGGATCTGCGTGTAGCACGGGTTGCCGAAGCAGGCGCCGCGCTTGTAGGCGCGCCAGATGGCCGTGGTGTTGGAACCGCGCGCGTACGTGGAGAGGTTGAAGACGTTGCCGTAGCCGCCGGTGGCGAGGATCACGGCGTCAGCCGAGTGGCGCACGAGTTTGCCGGTGACGAGGTCGCGCGTGATGACGCCCTTGGCGTGGCCGTCGACCACGACGAGGTCGACCATCTCGTGCTGGGTGACGAGCTGGACGGTCTCCTGGCCGACGGTGCGGGAGAGGGCGGAGTAGGCGCCGAGCAGGAGCTGCTGGCCGGTCTGGCCGCGGGCGTAGAACGTGCGCGAGACCTGGGCGCCGCCGAAGGAACGGTTGGCGAGGAGCCCGCCGTACTCGCGGGCGAACGGCACGCCCTGCGCGACACATGGGTCGATGAGGGTGACGGAAACCTCGGCCAGGCGGTGGACGTTGGCTTCGCGGGCGCGGTAGTCACCGCCCTTGATGGTGTCGTAGAACAGCCGGTAGACGCTGTCTCCGTCGTTCTGGTAATTCTTCGCGGCGTTGATGCCGCCCTGCGCGGCGATGGAGTGCGCGCGGCGCGGGCTGTCGTGGAAGACGATGCACTTCACCCGGTAGCCGAGGTCGGCGAGCGAGGAGGCGGCGGAGGAACCGGCGAGGCCGGCGCCAACGACGATGACCTCGTACTTCCGCTTGTTGGCGGGGTTGACCAGCCGGATCTCGGCCTTGTGCTTGCGCCACTTGTCGGCCAACGGGCCGGCGGGAATCCTGGATTCGAGTTTGGCCATGGCGGGGGATCAGCGTTGGGCGGGAAGGGAAGAGGAGACAGCGACCCCGCGCTTGGCGGCGGCGGTCCCGGCGGCGGGCTTCACCGCGCCGGCCAGGATGGCGCCGGGAATCGCGACGTTGCCGAGCAGGTAGAGGGCGCAGAGGATGGTGACGACGCGGCGCAGACCGCCCGCCCAGCGGAGATTCCGCAGGCCGAAGGTCTGGAACATCGAGTCGACGCCGTGCAGCAGGTGCAGCGTGAGCAAGGTCACGGCCACGATGTAGAACAGCGAGACGACCGGGTGGGTGAATCCCAGGTAGACCATGCTGTAGACGTCGTGCACCGCGGCACCCTTGGCCACCACGGGGAAGCCGAGCAGGTTGAACTCGTTCGCCATCGTGTAGGCCGGCAGCGCGGTCTTGAACGTTCCCGCCTGGGCCGCGCCGAGCGTGAAGTGCGCGAGGTGATAGATGATGAAGGCGAGGACGACCACGCCGCTGTGCTTCATGTAGCGCGAGGCGAGCACCGCCTGCAGCCAGCGCGTCGAGGAGTAGCCCTCGGGGCCGCGGGCCGCCCGGTTCTCGAGGGAGAGCGCGACGGCCGCCCAGAGGTGGATGACCACACAGGCCAGCAGCACCAGCCGCACGCCCCAGAGCGCACCGCCCAGGGACTGCAGGAAGTGCGCGTAGCCGTTGATCTTGTCGGGATGCGCGAAGACCTGGAGATTGCCGACGAGGTGCCCGACAACGAAGCCGACGAGCACGAGGCCCGTGACCGCCATCAGGAACTTACGGCCGATCGAGGAACCAAAAAGCAGACGGGCGAGATTCATTGCGGGAAAGAGCCTTGGGAGATGCGCAATTTCGGCGGAAAATCGGTGACGCCTCCGTCGAAGTAAAGGCGCCCGCCCGCCACCTCCCGCTTATAAGGGAGCCTAACCCCGGGGAGACGAAACCGGACCGCGACCGGACGCTTTCCCGCGCGATTTCAGGGCCGCGGCAACGGCCGCAGCAGCGCGAATTTCCCACTCGCGGCGGGAGCGATGAACTTCCGCCGGAATGCGGTCACCCGCGCCCGGTCGCCGATCAGGC
>JBJTCH010000135.1:0-2528 GCA_046091745.1 Opitutaceae bacterium | reverse complement strand
CTGATGCTGTCGGTGATGAGCAGCGCGTTGGCGTTCTGCAGGACGACGGCGCCGCCGTAGAGCGGGTTGAGGGAGCCGGCGATCTGCGCCTGCACCTCCTGGGCGCGGGCGAACTCGAGCTGGAAGATCTTGGCGGCCGGTTTTCCGGTGGCCGGCTGGGCGAAGGCGGAGCCGGTGATCAGCTCCGGCGCCTCCTGTTTCACCACCTGAAGATTGATCACCTTGAGATACTTGTCGCCCAAGGGTGCCAGGCCGATGCCGTTGAGGGCGAGCGAGGTCTCGATGGCCACGATCGCCTCGGCCTTGGTGACAGGCGACTTGATCTTCAGGTTATAGGTGGCGGTCGTGAGTTGCTGCGGCCGGATGATCATCCGGCCGGTCAACTGCTCCAGCGCGGTGAGCATCGTGTCGATGTCGGCGTCGGGCAGCATGAGCTGGTTGACCATCTCGTCGCCGGGCTTGGCGGCGGCGGGCGCGGGCTGCGCGGCCGGCAAGCGGACGGCCGCGCAAGCGGCGAGGAGCGCCGTGATTCGAAGAAAACGCGGAAGGAAAATCATGCGTGGAACGTTGCACCCGGTCCGAAACGACTGGGTCGAACGAAAGGAAGGGAATCACCCCTGCTTGTAAACGGCGATGTGCATTCGCGGCGTGGATTGCATCGACGAAGGGATGAAACATGAAACCGGAGTTTTTTCCGTCGCCTTGCGCGGACGCACGGTTTCGCCTTCCGGCCGCCTATGCCGAACACGTTCGGAAAACTTTTCACCGTCACCACCTGGGGCGAAAGCCACGGTCCCGCCGTCGGCGCGGTGGTGGACGGCTGCCCGCCGCGGCTGCCGCTGGATGCGGCGGAAATCCAGGCGGAGCTCGACCGGCGCCGGCCCGGCCAGAGTGACATCGTGACGCCGCGCAAGGAGGAGGACCGCGTCGAGGTCCTCTCGGGGCTTTTTGAGGGCCGCACCACCGGCACGCCGATTTCACTGCTGGTGCGCAACGCCGACCAGCGGCCCGGCGCGTACGACGAGATGCGCGACAAGTTCCGTCCTTCCCACGCCGATTTCACGTATGAGTCCAAGTTCGGCATCCGCGACCATCGGGGCGGCGGGCGCAGTTCCGCCCGCGAGACGGTGGGACGCGTCGCGGCGGGAGCGATCGCGCGGAAGCTGCTCGCGCTGGGCGGCGGGGTGGAGCTCCGCGCGTACCTGACCGCGGTCCACGACATCGCCGCGCCAACGGGCGCGCTCGCGGCTTTTCCCACCTTGGCCGAGATCGAGGCCAACCCGGTGCGGTGCCCGCACGCCCCGACGGCCGAGCGGATGATCGAGCGCATCAAACAGGTGCGCGCCGACGGCGACTCCGTGGGTGGAGTAATAGAGTGCCGGATCCGTGGCGTGCCGCCGGGCCTCGGTGAACCCGTCTTTGATCGACTGGAGGCCGACCTCGCGAAAGCGATGCTTTCGCTGCCGGCGACGAAGGGTTTCGAGATCGGCAGCGGTTTCGCGGGAGCGCGTCTCAAGGGCAGCGAGCACAACGACGCCTTTGAACCCGGACCCGCCGGCACGGTGCGGACGCGCACCAACCGGAGCGGCGGGATCCAAGGCGGCATCAGCAACGGCGAGGAGATTTTCTTCCGCGTGGCCTTCAAGCCGACCGCGACGATCATGCAGGCGCAAAGCACGGTCGACCGCGCCGGCGGGGCCACGGAACTCACCGGCCGCGGCCGCCACGATCCCTGCGTGGTTCCCCGGGCCGTGCCGATCGTGGAGGCGATGGCGGCGCTCGTCCTGGCCGACCACTGGCTCCGCCATCACGGCCAGAACCGCGCGTTCCGGTTCTGAACCGGGACCGGCCGCGGCGGGTCCGCCCGGCTTTGTCCTCCCCATGTCCCAGGAAAAAACGCCCGTCTACATCATCCTCGGTTCCGTCGGTTCCGGCCGCCGCGAACTGCTCGTGGACCTGATCGGAGACGGGCTCGCGCCCGAGGACCAGCCGGCCGTGCTCCTGCCCGCCGCCGAAGTCCCGCATCCTCGCGATGCGGATCTTCCACCCGGACCGCGCTGGTCCTGGCAACCCGGGCCGCCGGCTTACCTCTCGCTGGAAAAACCCGCGGTCGCCGGTCCGCTTTTTCTGATCGCGGACGGCCGCCGCAACCCCGTCGACCAACTGGAGGCGTTCAAACCTTGGCTGGAGAACAACCACGCCGCCGTGGCCCGCGTGATCTGCGTCATCGATTGCACCCTCGCCTCGCGCCACCCCGCGTTGCTCGCGTGGTACGACGCCTGCGTTCACTTCTCCGACGTGGTGCTGCTGAACCGCCGCGAAGGCGTGGAGAACCGCTGGCTGAGCGGGTTTCTCGAGCATTTTCGCACCCAGCACCTGCCCTGCCTGTTTGAAACGGTGAAGGCCGGCCGGGTGAAGAATCCCGCGTTGCTGCTCGAGCCGCAGGCGCGGCGCCTGACGCAGATCTTCGATGAGGAGCAGGATTGGGTGGTGACCGACCTGGAGGGCGGCGAGCTCGAAGAAGGAGA
>JBJTCH010000134.1:0-3412 GCA_046091745.1 Opitutaceae bacterium | reverse complement strand
ATGAACACGGGGTCAGTCACGTCGCCGGCGCAGCGGGGTCAAGTCCGCTCGCAGCCGGGGATTTTCCCAGCCCGAACTCCGGACCGCGGAAAAGGACGGATCGCGCGGTTGCGCGCGAACCGCCTGTTGAATATCCCGTTTTGCTTACGCGCTCGGCGGCGCGGGCCGCGGTGCCGGCTCAATCGAGCGTCAGAAGCCGGTCCTCGCGGATCGTCCAAACGCGGGTGCGGCCATTTTCCGTGAAGCGGGAGACGACGCGGTAGCCCGTTTCTCCGCGGAAAAATTCCAGTTCGGGACCGGCGGCGGGGGCGTTCCAGCCGAGTTCCGCGAGCGAGTCCGCCCACCGGCGGTGCCGTTGCCGGAATTCCCGCTGCGCGTGGTAGACGTCGAGCGCGAGATCGCGCGCGGCTTTGCCGGGCAGGGTCGGCGCGAGGTCGCCCTTGGTCGCGGGTTTCCGCGTGAACCGCACCAGGCCCCACATCTCCGGCCGGTGCATGTCGATCACTCCCTGCGGCGACCACACCCAGTTGTCCTCCGGCGTCGCGGGGACTTTCTCGTAGACGCCGTCCTTCACGGTCACCTGCCACTCGACGCGCGAGAAGTTCATCCGCCAGACGTCGCCTTCCGCCGGGGCGGGCCCCGCGCCGCGCGTGGTCGTGAAGGCCGCCCACGGGAACGCGATCTCCAACGTCCAACCACGGTCGCGATCGCGCGGGTCGTTGAGCGTGCCGTCCACGTGCACCGCCGTGCGCAGGCCGGGGATCTCCCACGCGTTGCTCGCCTTGCCGCCGTCGAGGTAAGGCTTGGGGAGGAAAAGGTCCCAGCCGGTGTTCAGCGCGTTCAGCTCGAACTCGAAGTACTCGTGCGTGTCGCCGTCGGGATCGAGGAACACCTCGAAGTCCGGATCCTGGAAAATCACCGCGTCGTGCGTCGTGAGCTTTCCCCAGACGTGGGGCTCCTCGAGCTCGGCGCCGATGTACAGGTGGGTGTCGTCCCAGAGGATCTTCGCCCGGGTGCGGAAACGGGGCCGGGGCCGGCGGTCGCCCTCGATGTCGACGAAATCGGCCGTCCATTCCGCCGCGGCCCACGCCGCGTCATCCAGCCGGCCGTCGATGACAGGAGGCCGCGTCGCGTGCCGCGCGATGTAGCCGTGCGGCGTGATCGGCTGCATCCGCTCCCGCCAGGGCGCCCATTGCGGCGCAGGCTCGCCCGCCGCGAGGGCCGCGGCCGTCAGCCAGAGGAGCGCGGGCCGCCTCATTTCCGCTCCAACTTGAAGACCAACCCGTCCAGCAGGGTGTCGGTCTGGAGCTTGAGACGCTGGCCGGGCGGTGGCGCCGGCTGCCCCGTGCGTTTCGCGGACGCCTCCTGCTCGCGCCACGCGGCGTCGCCGGCCTCGCGCGCGGCTTTGAGGAAGGCCTCCTTGGCCTCGTGCATCGCGCCCGAACGCGTGAGCTCTGCGGCGGTGCCGGGCCGGCCCGCGAAGCGCGCCGTGAGTTCGTCCCCGACCCAGAGGCGCCAGTCGTCCTCGTCGGCGAAATAAACCGCGAGCACGCCGTCCCGCGCGGCGCCCAGCTTCGTCGCCAGCCCGCGCATGAACGCCCCGGGCTCCGCGTCCTCCGCGGGTGTGGGCGACTTCGCGCGCAGGCGGGCCTTGATCACGAGGCCGAGGGCGCGTTCCACGTTGGCCAGCTTGTGGTTGAACGCCTTCGCGCGCGGGGGCTCGGCGGGCAGGAGTTTATCGGGGTCGTCGAAATAGGCCTCCGGTCCCGGTTCGGCCGCGCCGGTGTGGCGGCGGCCCTGCGCCACCAGCGCGGCGAACGCTTTGTCATCCGCGCGGAAGGCCTTCGCCGCCGCGCCGATCCGCGCGATGCGCACGGTCATCGCGTCGCCCTGCCGGATCCGCGGCAGCACCTCGAGCCCGCGCACCACGCGGCCGAACACGCTGTGCAGGTAGTTCAGGCGGTTGACCTCGCGCAGTGTGAGGAAGAACTGCGAGCCGTTGGTGTCGGGCCCCTTGTTCGCCATCGAGAGCACGCCGGCGGCGTCGTGCCGCAGGCCGGGCGTGAACTCGTCGGGAAACGAATAGCCGGGGCCGCCGTCGCCGGTTCCGGTCGGATCCCCGCCCTGCACCACGAACTCGGGCACGACGCGGTGGAACTTCAGCCCGTCGAAATACGCCCGGCGCGGCGCGGGCCCGAGCGTGCCCTCCGCGAGGCCGACGAAGCTCGCGACGGTCCGGGGCGCGCGCGTGAAATGAAGTTCGCAGGTGACCACGCCGTGCGGCGTGCCGATCTCGGCGTAGAGGCCGTCCGGCAGCGGCGCCTCGGCGGAGCGAAGCGCGGCGGCGGCGAGCAGGAAAAGTCCGGCCGCGAGGGCCGGCAGGGCGGGGCGGAGCATGGCGCGACCGTGGGAGGTCGCCGACCGCCGCTCAATCAAACTCGCGCCTTCGGGCGCCGCTTACGGCAGGAACGAGCAGATGTATTCGCAGAGACCCGCCTTCACCGCGATGGTGAAGCCGCTGTTGGCGGGGACGTCGAAATGAGTGCCGGCGCCGTAGGTCCGCGTCTCCGTCGCGTCCTTCATCGTCACCGCGCACTCGCCGGCGACGATCTCCATGCGCTCGGCCGCGGCCGTGCCGAAGTAGTACGAGCCGGGGCGGATGAGCCCGAGGGTCTTCTTCGACTGGTCGGCGAAGAGCACGGTGTGGCTCACGACGTTGCCGTCGAAATAGACGTTGGCCTTGGTGACGACGGTCACGCCGTCGAATTGCACGGGGAGCTGGGACATGCGCGCGGTGATGGCCGCCGGCGCGCCCCGAGGCAAGCCCGGCGTCCCGCCGGTGCCGGCCGGAGCCGTAAACGGTACTCGCCGCGGGCGCGGATTCTTGAGACCTTTCCGCGTCGTTTTCGTCCAGCCTCTTGGCCGCGTCCGCTGTGCAGGACCGACCCCGAACCCCTTTCGCATGCAAACCAAGAAACTAACCCTGATCGCCTCCCTGGCTGCGCTCGCGGCGCTCCCCGTCGTCCGGGCCCAGCAGGCTTCCCCGGACCCGGCCGCCCCGACGGCCCGAACCTCCGCCACCCCCGCGCGCGACGAGATCGTGCAGCTCTCGCCCTTCCAGGTCGATGCGGGCACCGACCGCGGCTACCAAGCCTTCAACACGCTCTCGGGCACGCGCCTCAACACGCGGCTGGAGGACCTCGGGTCGTCCATCACCGTCATCACCAAGCAGCAGATGGAGGACCTCGCGCTGCTCGATATCAACGATGTGTTCCGCTACGAGGCCAGCACCGAGGGCATCGACAACTTCACGACGTTCAACCGCAACCGCTCCGGCGGCGTGAACGACCAGATCCAGTCGGATCCGTCGCGCTCCAACCGCGTGCGCGGCATCACCGCCGCCGGCCAGAGC
>JBJTCH010000133.1:0-8490 GCA_046091745.1 Opitutaceae bacterium | reverse complement strand
GGAGACGGGCGAGGGTGGGAGAGAGCAAGACCGGCTCCGCCAACCGAAGTATCGTTCAGGCTGACTGGCGGTGGGTTCGTGACGCGTTGCCGAACAGCTCCGCGAGGTTTCAACCACGGATAAACACCGATGAACACGGATCAGCCGAGCTTGGTGGAGCCGCGGCTGCTTGCCCGCCTCAGGAGGGGTAGCCGCGGAACAGGACGCGACGGCGATGCTCCGTGACCTCTGTTTCCTCCTGTGAGCGGATTGAAACAGGAGGTAACGGAGTCAACAGAGGGGGTGGTTCTAAGAGTGAGTCACTGAAGCGTAAGATGCGGTCCGCGCCTTCGCCGCGGCCAACCTCTTCTCCAGACTTGCTGTTCAAGCTCCGTGGCTCCGGTCGTTCTGGCCCCCGTGCGAGCCCCGACCGGCTTCGCGCTTAGCGCTCCTTTCCCTCGTCCCCATCCGTGCGGCCCATGGCGGCGGCGAGCAGCGCTTCCTGGGTGAAGTCGAGGCGTGCGAACACGCCGCCGACGCGACCGCCCGCGAGCATCACGATGCGGTCGCTCATCCCCATGAGCTCGGGCAGCTCACTGGAGACCAGCAGCACCGCGAGGCCGTCCGCGGTGAGCCGGTTGATCAATTCGTAGATCTCCAGCTTGGCGCCGACGTCGATGCCGCGCGTCGGCTCGTCGAGCATCACGACTTTCGGCGCAGTCATCAGCGCCTTGCCGAGCACGACCTTCTGCTGGTTGCCGCCGGAGAGTCCGGCCGTGCGAGCCTCCAGTCCCGGCGCCTTCACGCGCAAGGCGTCGAACATCCGTTGTTTCTCCGCGTGCTCGGCAATTTGATCGATGCGGCCGGCTGCACGCGTGAACCGGCGCAGGCTGGGAAGCGAGAGGTTGAAACCGACCGACTCCCCGAGCACGAGCCCGTGCCGGCGGCGGTCCTCCGTGGCGAGCACAAGCCCGCGGGCGATCGACTCGCGTGGAGCAGGAGCAGGATAGGGAAGGTCGCGCAGCCGCACCTCGCCGGCCGTGCGTGTTCCCCACGCGCCGTACACATGCAACAGCAGTTCCGTCCGCCCGGCGCCCATCAGCCCACCGAGGCCGAGCACTTCGCCGGCGCGCACTTCGAGGTTGATGTCCTGGAGGGCGGCCTTCCCGTCGGGACCGCTCACGTTCAGGCCCTCGACCGCGAGCAGTACCGGACCGGTCGAGTCCGGGGCGCGCCGCGGGAATTGCTCCGTGATTTCGCGGCCGACCATGTGGCGGATCACGGTGGCGGCGGTCGCCTCCTCGCGGGGCAGGGTGGCGACGCTCGCGCCGTCGCGCAGCACCGTCACGCGGTCGGCGATCGCGAACACCTCGTCGAGCCGGTGCGAAATGTAGATGCACGCCGTGCCCTGGGCGCGCAGGCGCCGGAGGTGTTCCAGCAACACCGCGACCTCGCGCTCCGTCAGTGCCGCGGTGGGCTCGTCGAGCACGAGCACGCGCGATCGCTTGTCGAGCGCGCGGATGATCTCGACGAGCTGCTTCTGGCCCACGCCGAGCGTGCCGGTTTCGGTTTCCGGCGAAACATCCAGTCCGAAGTCCGCAAGCAGCGCCGCGGCGCGGCGGTGGGTCTCGAGCCAGTCGACGCGCGCCCGGCGCCGCGGGAGGCGGCCGAGGAAGATGTTCTCCGCGACGCTCAGACCGTCGACGAGCGCCAGCTCCTGCGTGATGACGGCGATCCCGGCGGCCTCGGCGTCGCGCACGGTGCGGAACCGCGCCTCCGTTCCGCCGACCCGTAGTTCGCCCTCGTAGCCGCCGTGCGGATGGATGCCCGCGAGCAGCTTGATCAAAGTGGACTTCCCCGCGCCGTTCTCGCCGCAGAGGGCGTGGATCTCGCCGGGCCGCAGGTCGAAGCTGACGTCGCGCAGGGCGGTGACCCCGGGGAAACGCTTGGTGAGGCCGCGGGCTTCGACGAGGGGGGACATCGGGGGCGCGGCGCCGGCGGCGGCGCGGGCGGCGGAGCTACTTCAGGTCGGCGGCGCGGTGGAAACCATCGGCGACGACGGTCGCCTGCAGGTTCGCGCGGTCGACCGTGATGATGCGTTCCATGATCGTCGGCACCGGGCGGAAGCCGTTGTCGGTCGTCGAAGTGGTGGCCGGCGGTTCGCCCCGGGCGACGCCGACCGCGACGCGCGCGGCGAGTTCGGCGAGGTTCTTCAGCGGCTTGTCAATGGTCCTGGCCTGCGTGCCGCGCAGGATGCGCTGGCAGGCGGCGAGATCGGCGTCCTGTCCGGTGACGAGCACTTTCCCGGCGAGGCCGTCCTCCTGGAGCGCCTGGATGGCGCCGCCCGCGGTGCCGTCGTTGGAGGCGATGACGACGTCGATCGCCTTGCCCGCCTTGGTCACCGCGGCGTTCATGATCTTCTTCGCATTCTCCGGTTTCCAATCGAGGGCGTAGTCCTCGTGGACGACCTGCACGCGGCCGGCTTGGATGAGCGGGGCGAGGATCTTGTCCTGGCCCTGCTTGAAGAGCTTCGCGTTGTGGTCGGTCGGCGCGCCGTAGATGCGGACGACACGGGCGGGCCGGTCCTTGGGCAGGCGTTCGGCGACATAGGCGGCCTGGGCCTCTCCGACCTTCACATTGTCGAAGCTCAGGTAGTAATCGAGATGGCTGTTGAGGATGAGGCGGTCGTAGGCGATGACGGGCACCTTGGCCTCGCGGGCGGATTTCACGGCGCGGGCCATCGCGGCGCCGTCGTGCGGCACGATCACGAGCACGTCGACCCGGCGGCTGAGGAGCGACTCGACGTCGCGGATCTGGCGGGTGTCGTCGCTGTTGGCCGACTGCACGATGACGGTGGCGCCGAGCTTCTGGGCGGCGGCGATGAACGTGTCGCGGTCGCGCTGCCAGCGCTCCTCCTTGAGGGTGTCGAGCGAGAGGCCGATGACGGGCTTTTCGCGGGAGGCGAAAACGGCGGAGGCGCCGAGCAGCAGGCAGGCGAGGAGACGGAGGGGCTTCATGGGGAGCGGCCGCGATGGGGGATTTACAACCGGCGGCGGATCGCGAGGCTTGCGACCGAGTGACCCTCGACAACCCAAAATTGCACGACCTCGGCGGCGCCACCGCTTGGCGTGCCGCGCAGCGGGCCGCGGGCCGGCGCGTGGTGCTCACCAACGGGGTCTTCGACCTGCTGCACACCGGCCACCTTTTCTACCTGCAGCGCGCCCGGGCGCTCGGCGACGCCCTGCTCATCGCGCTGAACGCCGACGCCAGTGTGCGCGCGCTCAAGGGTCCGGCCCGTCCCGTGCAGACCGAGGAGCAACGCGCCTACGCGCTGGCCGCGCTGGCCTGCGTCGACGCCGTCGTGATTTTCCGCACGCCGCGCCTCACCGCGGAGATCCGCGCCCTGCGGCCCGACGTCTATTGCAAGGCCGGCGATTACACCCTCGAGAAGCTCGACCCGGGCGAGCGGGCGGCGCTGGAGGAAACCGGCGCGCGCATCGAGTTCATGCCGTTTTTGCCCGGCTTCAGCACCACGCAGCTGATCGAGCGCATTCGCGCCGCGGGGGAGATCTGACCATGCGCGTGGTCATTCTTGGTTCCGGACGGGGTTCGAACGCCGAGGCGATTCTGCGGGCGCGCGACGCCGGCCGGCTCGGTCGCGCGGAGATCGTGCGGATTTTTTCCGACCAGCCCGGTGCGGGCATCCTCGCCCTGGGATCACGTTTCGGCATTCCGGCGGACTTTTTGGACGCCGCGCCGTTCCGCACGAAACTCGATGGCGAGGGCGAGCGGCGCTATATCGAGGCGATCGACGCCTGCCGGCCCGACCTCATCGTGCTGGCGGGTTTCATGCGGGTGCTGAAGCCGCCGTTCCTCGCGCATTTCGCCGGGCGCGTCATCAATCTGCACCCTAGCCTGCTGCCGAGTTTCCCGGGGCTCGACGGCATCGGGCAGGCGTTTCGCCGCGGGGTGAAGATCACCGGCTGCACCGTGCATCACGTCACGGCCGAGGTGGACGGCGGCCCGATCATTGACCAGGCCGCCGTGCGCATCGAGCCCGGCGACTCCCTCGAATCCGTCGCCGCGAAAGTGCACGCCGCCGAGCATGCCCTGCTGCCCGCCGTGATCGGGCGGCTCAGCGAATCGCGTTGAGGCTCAGAAGCTGAACCGCACGCCGGCCGTGACGCTGCGGCCGGGCAGGGGCGCGAGGTCCTTGAGTAACGACGTGTGCGGCCGCGCCTCGCGGTCGGCGAGATTCGTGGCGCGCAGGAACGCCTCCGCCTGCAGGGCGCCGAACTTGAGCACGCGGCTGGCGGTGGCGCCGAACAGCCGGTAGCCGTCGCTGTTGAACTCATGCGCGGCGACCTGCCGCTGGGGGAACGCGTGCAGGTAATCGACGCCGAAGCTCCACGCCGCCGAGGCCCACAGCAATCCGACGCCGGCGCGCGCCTCCGGCAGACGGGGCAGGGAACGGCCGCCCTCCTTGGCGCGGACGAAGTCGGCGGTGAAACGCACGTCGAACTGGCTGCCCGGGGCCTCGTGGAGATGCCAGAGCGCCTCCGCCTCGAAGCCCCAGAAGCGAGCGTTGCGCTGCACCGTGCGGAAGACCGGCAGCCCGCCGTGATCCGCGGCCTCCGGGTCGTGCTCGTCGACGATTTCCCAGCGGCCGTTGTGTTCCACCGCCACCGTGCCGGTGGGCTGTTCGAAGATGTAGCCGGCGAAACGGTTGGAGAAAACCGACACCGCACCCGTCACGTCGCCGGCGCGGCGGCGGAGCGTCGCCTCCAGACCAGTGGATTGCTCGGCGCGGAGATGGTCGTCGCCGATCTCGTACGCCTGCGTGCCCGCGTGGGGCCCGTCGGCGAAAAGCTCCTGCGCGTTGGGGGCGCGGCGGGTTCGCGTGGCGGAGAAGGCGAGCGTCCATTCCGGCGCGAGGCGCCAGACCGCCCCGAGCGCGCCGCTGAGATTCGTGTCGCCGCGCGCCCGGTGGCCGTCGGCGGCGATGCGCGTGCGTTCCAGCCGGCCGCCGGCCTGCCACGTCACCGCGCCGCGGGTGATCTCCTCGAACGCGAAGAGCGCCTCGGTGCGGCTCGTCGAGTTCGGCAGGAATGCCTCGTCGCCGTTCACGGTGAAACGATTGCGGCCCGATTGGAAGCCCACCGCGCCGCTCCAGCCCGGGGCGCCGCCGTGCAGCAGCTCGGCGCGGCCGTCGTGACCGCGGTTGGCGAAGACGGTCCCGATCGCGCCGTCGGGCTCGACCTCGGTGTGGCGGTAGTCGCCGCGCCCGAACTTGAGCCGCAACCCCTGCACGAGATTCGCCGCGTGCGGCGCGCGCCACTCACCCTGCAGCTCGTTCCGGCGCTGGCGAAGGCGGATCCGCACGCCGCCCTCGTCCTCATCCGCGTGGGCGTGGCCCGGCACGCCGTAGTCGGTGTTGAAGCCGCTCCGGCTGATTCCCAGGAAGCCGTTCGCGGTCACCCAGGAGACGCCGGCCGCCATGCCTGCGGCGTCGAGTCCGCTGTTGGGCAGGGTCCCGCCTTCAAACACCGGCGCGGGTTTGCCCGCGGCGCGCGCCTCCGCGATCTCGGCCCGGCGGAGCCGTAGGCTTTCCGCGGGACCCGGGATGTTGATGTCGCCGGCCTCCCGGCGGAACGCGTCGACGTGCAGCACGAGCGCGTGATCGCGGCCGCCGAGCAGGCGCACGTCGAGCACGCCGCCCCGCGCCATCTCGCCCGATCCGGTGGCGTGGCGCGCCTCGGCCCCGCCCCGCACGCGCTCGTCGTGCAGTTCAGTCTCGATGCGATGGGAGATGACATTCACCACGCCGCCCACGGCCGCGTTGCCGTAGAGGAGGGCGGCCGGCCCGCGGACGGCCTCGATGCGTTCCACGAGGAACGGCTCCACGGCGACGGCGTGGTCCGGGCTGTTGGCCGAGGCGTCGAGCAGCGCGAGCCCGTTCTCGAGGATGCGCACGCGTTCGCCGTCGAGCCCGCGGACGATCGGCCGGCTGGAACCGGGGCCGTAGTACGAGTCGCTGATGCCCGTCTCGCCGCCGAGCGTGGCGCCGAGGGTCGATTGCTGCTTCAGGAGCAGCGAGCGCCCGGCGAGCACGGTCGTGGATTGGGCCAGGTCGACCTGGTTGCGTTTGAACGGCGTCGCCGAGGTGACGAACTGGTCGAGTGAGACCGGCGCGTGCTCGTGCGCCGGCGCGGCGGGTTTGGGCGCGATCTGCGCGGAGAGGCCGCCGACGAGGGCAGCGGAGAAGAGGAAGGTGCGGGAAAAGGAATTCATGGAGGAACGGAACGGTTTTGAAGCGGGTGGCACGGCGCCTCGCGGGCGCGGCGTGCCGGTGAAACGCGCGGTCGCGTGGACCGGGCGGGGTGCTACGCCGCGCCCCGTGGCGGGGTCACCGGCGAGCGGGTGGCTTCAGACCGGTCCGGGCGGACCGCGTTCAGGCAGGCGTAGGTACCGCGGCCGCGACAGCAGCAGCTCGGCGGCGGTGACCGGCAGGACGCCACCGATCACGGAGGCGGGCGGCAGGAGCGCGCCCGGTTCCGCGGGCACATCGAGGCCCGAGGCGAAAAGGACCACGGCGCAGCCGGAATCATCGTCGGTGTTTTGCGACGACGGCGGATGCGCGTGGGCGGCGCAGGCGTCGGCTCGGGCGGGGGCCCACGCGGGGGCGGCCGGGCTGGCGGCGAGGACGCTGAGCGCGAGCACCAGCAACACCCCGGCCCCGGCGAGCAGCCGGAGTGGGAGCGGTGGAAGGCGATCGCGAGTCATGCCGAGGTGCACCATCTCGAACGCGGCGGCTTCGTCAAGCGGGAGGTCCCTTGACGGGGCTTCGGGCCGCGCGTTGGCTCGCGTCGATGAGCAAGCTACGTGGCGACTACAAGTCGGTGTGGAACTCCCTCTCGGGTTCCAAGCACGACGCCTATCTGTACGTCGCCGGCTACACGGACGAGGACAAGTTCCACGCCGACGCCGAGGACACGGTCGACATCCTGCGCGAGACGGTGGGGGTGAAGTCCGACGACGTTTTTCTCGAGATTGGCTGCGGGGTGGGGCGCGTTGGCCGGGTGTTGTCGCCCTTCGTGAAGCAGTGGATCGGCTGCGACGTTTCGTCGAACATGCTGCGGCTGGCGGGCCGGCGGCTGCTGGGGCTGGAGAATGTGAAGTTGCAGGAGATCTCCGGGTACGACCTTCAGCCGATCCCCGATGCCTCCGTTGATGTCGTCTACACCACGGTGGTCTTCATGCATTTGGAGGAGTGGGACCGCTACAACTACGTGCGCGAGGCGCGGCGGGTACTGCGGCCGGGCGGGCGTTTTTATTGCGACAACGTCGATCTTGCGTCGAAGGCCGGATGGGCGGTGTTTGAGGACAGCCTGCGCTTCCCGCCCGGGGAAAGACCGGCGCAGATTTCGAAATGCTCCACGCAGCCTGAACTGGAGGCGTTTCTCCGGCACGCCGGTTTCAACGACGTGAAGGTGGCGGGTCGCCTCGACTTCTGGGCCTACGCCTGGGGCCGTAAGTAGCGCCGGGCGCGCGGCCCGGCGCGGAGCGGGTGAGACGCGGGAGAAGGGAGAGCGCGCGACCTGAAATCTCGTGGTGTAGTCCGCGGCTGCCAGCCGCGGACTACGTCGCGGGCATGACGGCGGAAGGCGATCCGAGGAGGGCGGATTTTTCGCCGCACACCACGTAGGTAGAGGTGGAGATGGCGCGACCGATGAAAATCTTCACAGGCAAACAGGATTCCGCGGTGCAGTAGTTCGGATAAAATCGGTTCCCCTTTAGCCGAGGTCCGGTGACCCCGGCCGATGCCGGCGATCCTACAGCGGAAGGCCGTTCCAAAGGCGGCGGTTTTGAACCGCAGATTTCCCGGCGCGGCTGCGCCGCAACCGAAGGGGAGTTGAGTTGGAACATAGAGGGCGCAGAGGCCCGATCCGAGTTCACCGAGTCCGATCGGGAAAGAGCGAGAGACGGTCGAGGGCGGGAGAGAACAAGACGGCGGCTGTCGTGACGACCGAGTTTAAGTTGAGATTTCAGTTTGAAGCGGGCGAAAACTTTGTCGTGCCCGTCACTGAAGCCTGAACCTCCAACCTCAACCGCGGCGCGGAACGCGCCTCCCCCGACCTTCCGGTTCAAGCCGCCAGGCCAGGAACAACCACGAATGGACACCAAGGCACACGAATAAGGATGCCGCGGCTGCCAGCCGCGGACCATGCCGCGTACCGCGACGACCAACGTGTCCTCCGTCTTGTCCTCCGTAGGCTCGGCGAAGGAGGAAGGCCCGGCGACGGCGGGCGACCCCGGACCGTCGGCGGGGAAAATGGTCGGGCTGGTGAGATTCGAACTCACGACCTCTTGCACCCCATGCAAGCGCGCGAGTCCGACATCGCGCGGCACAAGGGCCGCTACGACGCCGGCTACGATGCGCTGCGCGCCTCGCGCTGGGAGACGCAGAAACGTTTGGGCGTGGTGAAGCCCGAGTGGGGGATTTCGCCGACG
>JBJTCH010000132.1:0-23434 GCA_046091745.1 Opitutaceae bacterium | reverse complement strand
CCCGGACCCCGCCCGGGCAGGGCGAGGGACGGGTGGGCGGGGATCGTGTAGGTCGTGGTTGTCCCGTGGAGCAGCTGGGGTGACGGATCTCAGCGCGTCGTCGCTGACGACGTAGTGGGAGGACGCCGACGGGTACTCGGTGACGCGACCCTCGAAGAAGTTTTGCTCCTTCTTGATGTCCATCATCTCGGCGAGCCAGGGCAGCGGGTTCTTCACTCCGGGCGAGAGCGGCGACAGCCCGCAGCTCTCGAGCCGGCGATCGGCGATGTAATCGATGTAAGCCACGAAATCGTCCCCGGCGAGGCCGATGGAATTCACCGGCAGGCAATCACGGATGAATTCCTTCTCGAGCTGGACGGCCTCGCGCATGAGGCCCCGGAGCTCCTCCTTGAACTCGGCGGTCCAGATTTCCTGGTTCTCGTCGACCAGGTCCATGAACAGGTTCCGGAACACCTCGATGTGGTTGGACTCGTCGCGCAGGGTGTAACGGAACATCTGCCCGATGCCCGGGAATTTGTTCTGGCGGTAAAGCGAAAGCACCATGCCGAACAGACCGTAGAACTGGGTGCCCTCCATGCACTGGCCGAAGATGAAGATGTTCTTCGCCAGCAGCCGCTTGTTCTCCGGCAGCGTGAGGTCGAGATCACGGCGCAGGGCGTGGGAGGTCTTGGTGACGAACTCGTTCTTGCGGACGATCGTCGGGATGTCCTCGAACATCGCCTCGCACTCGTGCGGGTTGATCTGCAGCGAGGAGATCATGTACAGCAGCGAGTCGGCGTGGATGTTCTCCTCGTGCGCGTGCCGGCCGAGGACGAGCTTCAGCTCGGGGGCCGTGACCAGTTCGCGGACGACGTGCTGGATATTGTCCCCCACGATGCCCTCGGCGGCCGAGAAGTAGCCGATGCCCATGCGGATGATCCAGCGCTCGACGTCGGACACGGTCTTCTCGTCGCGCCATTGCTCGATGTCCTTGCCCATCGGGATGTCCTCCGGCTCCCAATGGTTGGCCTTCATCTTGCGGTAGAGCTCGTAGGCCCACTGGTACTTCAGGGGCAGGAGGTTGAAGGTCATGGTCTCGCGACCGTTGATGACCTTCTTGGCCGAGAACGCGGCCTCGGCCTTGGTCTGATCGAGAACGAAGGATTTGGAACCTACTTGAAATGTTTTCTGCATGGCGGACGGGCGGGAACGGGAGCGCCGGATGAGGCGCGGAAACCGTTCTGGAATCGAGGATTGGCGGCGGTGCGAACGAAAGTTGTTGGGACTTATTGACGCGTTGCTGACCACAACCGGCTGTGGTCCCACCTCGCGCCGACCCCAACCGATGGGGCCCCACCCCGCTTCGTCAAATTATTTGTCCGAGAATTTTCGCGTCAGTTGGACCGAGTTTTTTTCTTGCGCGCCGGAGGTGCTCTTCGCGCGCGTGACGGGCCCCTCGGCGATCCGGCGCCGGCGGTTCGCCAAACGTATTCAAGCCCCGCGCACGCGCTCCGCCGCGGGAGGGCTTCACGCCTTGAAACGCCGCGCGGCCCGCGCGTATCTTTTTTCCGGTTACCTTTACGGGACCGGAAACGCGACGCGCGCATGTATCTTATAAATGGATATTGCGCCCCGCGCGTCGCCGTCCGCGCGTCCGCTCCGGGCTCGCGCGAACGGCCCGGGTTTGCCCATGCTGACGGCCGATGCCCGCTTCCCGCATCCTGTCCGCCATCCTGGCGGCCGCCGCCCTCGCCCTCGCCGCATTCGCCGCCTACCACGCGTCGCTCCCGGCCCCGTTCACGTTCGACGACCGCCCGGCGATCGAGCGCAACGAGACCCTGCGTCAGCTTTGGCCGCTGTCTGTCCCGCTCTCCCCGCCCGTCACCGCCGCCGGCGCGGCCGGCCGGCCGCTCGTCAACCTGAGCCTCGCGCTCAACCACGCGGCCGGCGGCCTCGAGCCCGCCGGCTACCGCCTGACCAACATCCTGCTGCACGCGCTCGCCGCCGGCCTCCTCCTGCTGCTCACGCGCGAGACGCTCCGGCACACCCGCCATCGCGGCTGCGCGACGCCGCTCGCCGCGGCGACCGCCCTGCTCTGGCTGCTCCACCCGCTGCAGACCGAATCGGTGGTGTGCGTCGTGCAGCGCAACGAGATCCTCGTCGCGATCTTCTACCTGCTCACGTTGCTCGCGGTCGCGCGCGCCGCGGTCTCGTCGCGTCCGGCGGCTTGGAAAGCGACCGCTGCCGCCGCCGCTCTCCTCGGCGTGCTCAGCAAGGAGGTCATGGCGACCGCGCCGCTGGTGGCCCTGCTCTACGATCGGTGTTTTCTTTCCGCCACGTGGCGCGAGGTGTGGCAACGGAGACGATGGCTGCACGCCGCCCTCGTGGCGACGTGGATTCCCCTCGCCTGGCTCATGCTCGGACACGACCAGCGCGCGGGAACCGTCGGCTTCGGTCTCGGCGTCGGCACGTGGAGTTACCTGCTCACGCAATGCGACGCGCTCGCCACGTACCTCCGACTCACGTTCTGGCCGTACCCGTTGCTGGTCGATCGTGGCGTCGGTCTGGCCGGGAGCATCGGCGAGGTCTGGCCGCAGGGAATCCTCGTGCTCACACTCCTCGCGACGGCGGTCTTCGCCCTGTGGCGGGCCCCGCGGATCGGTTTCGCCGCGGCGGCGTTCTTCATCATCCTCGCGCCGAGCTCCAGTTTCGTGCCGCTGACCACGCAGCCGGTCGCCGAACACCGGATGTACCTGCCGCTCGCGCCTCTCCTCGCCCTCGGGGTCATCGGCGCCGGCCTCATCCTGACCCGAGGCCGCGTCGTCGCCCTGGTTTTCGCCGCGCTCGCCGCGGGTTTCGCCACGCACCGCCGCACGCTCGATTATCTCACCGAGGAGACCTTGTGGACGCAGACGCTGCACCACCTGCCGGAAAACCCGCGCGCGCATGCGAGCCTCGGCCATGCGCACGCCCGCGCGGGCCGTTGGGAACAGGCCGTCGCCAGCTACCGCGAGGCGGTGCGTCTCCGTCCTGATTACGCCGACGCCCACAACGACCTCGGGGCCGCGCTGGGGCAGCTCGGCCGCACCGACGAGGCGCTCGGCCACCACCGGCGCGCCGCGGAACTCAAGCCCGACGACGCCGAGGTGCGGTACAATCTCGCCGTCGCACTCGAAGCCGCGGGCCGGCCCGCCGAGGCGATTCCGCATCTGCGCACCGTGACGGCCACCCGGCCGGAGCTCGCGCCCGCGCGCGCGCTTTTGGGAAACCTCCTGCTGCGGGGCGGCGACCGCGGCGGCGCGTTGCCGGAACTCGAGGCCGCGGTCGCGCTGCGGCCCGATGACCCCGAGCTTCGCGTGACCCTCGGCGACGCGTTGCAAGCCGCGGGCCGGCCGCGCGACGCGGCGACCCATTACGCCCGCGCCGCCGAACTCCGTCCCGACGTGGCGGAGCTGCGCTACAACCTCGGCAATCTCCAACTGGAGTCGGGCGAGACCCCGGCGGCCGTCGCGGCGTTCCGCGAAGCGCTTCGCCTGAGGCCGGGCTGGGTTCCCGCGCACCACAACCTCGCCCTAGTCCTGAACCGTCTCGGGCGGCCAGTTGAGGCGATCCCGCACCACGAGGCGATCGTGCGCGCCGAACCCCTCTCGCCGCAGGCCCACTTGAATCTCGCGCTCACCCTCGCCGCCGCCGGTCACCTCGATGAGGCGCGCGCCAGCGCCGCCGCCGCGCTCCGCCTGCAGCCGGGCCTCGAGGCCGCGCGGCAATTGCTGACGCGACTCGAAAGACGCTGAACCTCTCGTCGCCGCGAGGGAGGCCGTCCCGATCCGCGTCCAACCAGATTGATACGTGGCTCGGCCCTAGCGGAGCTGTTCGGAAGCGGGTCACGACCCGGGGCTTTGAACACGGACCGGGAAGAGCGAAGGGAAAACCTCCTCTCTCGTCTGTACTGCTGCACCTCGAAATCGTTTTTCCGGCGAGGATTTCTCCCGGTCGCGCCTTCCCGGCATTTGCCTCCGCGGTATGAGGCGAAAAATTCACCGCCTGCCGAAACGCCTTCCTAAGTCGCAAGGCTTCCTCCTTCGCCGAGGCTTCGGAGGACAAGTCGGAGGAAGAGACGGAGGATTTACCGCAGATAACCCAGATGCCGCAGATTTCGCGCCCGCCAGTCTTCACGGTCTTCCCGCTCTTCCTGTTCCAGTGGCTCCGGTGATTCGGAAGCGCGGAGCAGCCCTGGTTTTTCTGCGCGATCTGGGAAACCCACGGTTCAGATTCGTGGCTTTCAGAACCGCCTTCGTCCGTCGCGATTCCGGCATCGTCCGCGTCAAGCATCCGCGGCTACGGCAAACCACCGTCCCGACGGGAAGATCTTGCTCTCTCCCACCCTCACCCGCCGCCCACCCTTTCCGCATCCGTGGTTAGTCACCCGCAGAGCGATTCGGGAGCGTGTCCCGACCCGAGGCGGGGGGCACAGTCTCCTGCTTTAAGTGCGTTCCGCTGGAAACCTTTTCCACCGAATTCCTTTATCCTGCGGTCCGGCCGCGCCGGAGTTTCCGCGTAAAAAAAGCGGCCCCGCCGGAGCGGGGCCGCCGTGGGAAAGCGGACGGGAGCGCGCCTCAGAAGCGCACGCGCACGCCCATCTGCACCTGCCAGCGGGAGACCGGGAAGTCGTTCGCGACCACGGGCAGGCCGTCGAGGGTGCCACCGTTGAAGGTGTAGCCCCACGAGCCGGCGCCGCCGTTGCCGGCCGGGTTGTACGACGCGGGCGCCGCGACCGCGCGGCGGTACGAGAACGGCACTTCCTCCAGCAGACCCCAGCTGTCGTTCATCAGGTTGCCGAAGTTGATGATGTTCACGAACAGGTCGGTCTTCACCCGGCCCCAGATCGGAATCTCCTGCGTGATGCGGACGTCGAGCGTCTGGTTCCACGGGGAGTTCTCACCGTTGCGCGGAGCGTTGCGGCCGGCGTACTTCTGCAGCGAGGTCGAGTTCACGAAGGCGAAGAAGGCGTCGCGCTCCGCCGCGTTGGCCCAGGTGACGCGCGGGTCGGTGGGGCCGGTCGGGACGTAGAGGAGATCGTTGAACGCGAAGCCGTCGCCGTTGGCGTCGCCACGGAACACCCACGAGTACGGGTGACCCGTCTGCGTCTTGTAGATCAGCGCGAGGGTCGTGGGGGCGTTCTTGATGAAGTTGAAGCGCCGCGTGTAGTTGGCGACGATCCGGTCCGGCACGGCGGTGTTGGAGATCGAGGCGGCGTCCTCGTTCGGATTGAAGGAAGCGCGATTCTGGTAGTTCGAGAGCGCGACCGACGAGGTCATCGGGCTGACCTCGGTCGACTTGCCACGCGTCCACGACACGCCCCACGCCCAGTTGTTCATCATCGGGCGGTTGATGCTCAGGGTGACACCGCGGCTCTCGCCCTTGTCGGTGTTGGTGAGCAGGAGGACGTCCGCGAAGCCGGTGCCGGCGGGACCACCGGTCGTCACGCGACGGCGGCCGGTGTTAACGGGCGACGTGGAGTTGGCGATGGTGCCGTTGTAACGCACGCGGCCGTCGGGCGCGGTGGCGGGGCCGGTGGCGGGGGCGGCGTAGTTCAAGAACTCGGTGTTCAGGCCCTGGTAGACCTTGTTGTAGTACACCTCGGCGGTGAGCGTTAGGCCGCCGAACGGCAGCTTGTGGTCGACCGCCAGATTGGTCTTCCAGATGGCCGGCTGGATGAGGTCCGGATCGGTGATGTTGATGTTCGGCGCGGGCGGGTTGCCGGCGGGCGGCGTCTGCGTGGCGGCGTTCGGGTTGAACGTCGCGCCGGCGGGGCTGTTGGCGACGACGCTGCCGACGGAGCCCGCATTGGAGTAGGCGTTGGAGATCCACACCGCCGGGCTCTTGCCCTGGAAGAGGCCGAGACCGCCGCGGAGCTGCGTGCGCCGCGCGGACTCGAGATTGTAAACGAAGCCGATGCGCGGGGCCAACGTGTAGTTGCCGCTGTTGGTCGTGTCGTTGCGCGTCACGGCATCGCCGTTTTCGCGACGGAAACCCGCCGCGGCGAAGCCGGCCGCCACCGGCGGCTTCTGCGGCACATCCGGGTAATCCAAACGCAGGCCGCCGAGGACGGTGAGGTTCTGGCTGGGCTTCCAGGTGTCCTGCAGGAACACGCCGTAGGCGTTGTACTGCCAGCGCGCGATGGCGTCCTCGATCGAGGCGCCGGCGAAGGGACGCGCGAGCTGGTAGGTCGAGATCGGCGTGCCGGCCTGCCACGCGGCGAGATTCGGGAAAATGTAGTAGCCGTTCGTGTATTGGACGAACGCGTTGGTGTACTTGGTCTCCACCTGCTCGACGCCGGCGGTGAAGGTGTGGGCGCCCCACGAGTACTCGCCGGAGAACTTGCCCTGCTTCTCCTTGGTCGTGATGCGGTTCAGCTGGCGGGAAGACTCGGTGCCGAGGAAGATCGCGCCGTTGGTGATGCTGGCGCCAGTGTCGAGGCGCTTACCCGAGAGGCCCTGGATCTGCACCTGCGGATAAGGCGAGCCGGCATTGCGCGGCGAGCCATCGAACTCGGTGTAGGAGAGCGTGGCCTCCGTGCGGAGATCCGGGCTCCACTGGCTGTTGAGCTGGGCGGTGTAGCTCGAGGTGTTGCGGGGGTTGGTGTACCAGAAGTTGCTGAGCGACGTCGTGGTGCTGCCGGTGTACTGCGCGAACGAGGTGTTCTCGCCCTCGTTCTTGCGGTAGGTGAACGACACGCGTTGGCCCGGGAGGGCGTTCCAATCGAGCTTGGCGATCGTGGTCTTCTGGAAGGCGAGGTTGTTGGCGCTGAGGTCACCCGCCTCGTAGCCGCCGGCGGCCTTGGCGCGCGCGACCACCGCGGCCAGCTGCGTGGCGTCGGGGATGAAGTTGGCCTGCGGCGGAGCGGAGACGCGCTCGAAGTCGTCGTAGTTCAGGAAGAAGAACAGTTTGTCCTTCAGGATCGGCCCGCCGAACGTGAATCCGTAGGTGCGCTCGCGGAAGGTCTCCTTCACCTTGGTGACCGGATTCTCCGCGCGGTTGTCCTGGTTGGTGCGCTCGTAATAGACGCTGCCGCGGAACTGGTTGGTACCGGACTTGGTGACGGCGTTGAGCAACGCGCCGGTGAAACCCGAACGGCGCACATCATAGGGGGAAAGCTCGACGGAGAGCGTCTGGATCGCGTCCAGCGGCACCGGGCTGCGCAGCGAGGAGAAGCCGTTGCTGTTCAGGCCGAACGTGTCGATCGCCTGCACGCCATCGATGAGGAACGAGTTGAAGCGGAAGTTCTGGCCCTGCGCGCTCAGCTGGCCGCCCTGGTCGAGCGAGCCAAGGGAAAGGCGGGAGTCGAGCGAAGCGAGATCCTGCACGTCGCGGCGCACCGTGGCGACGTTGCCGATCTCCTGCTCGCCGAGGCTCGTGCCCAGGCCGATCTTGCCGGCGCCGAAGGTGATGTCGCGCTCGCCCGCGACCGTGAACGCCGCGAGGCGCACCACCTCGGTACCGAGCACCACGTTGAGGGGCAAAGAGTCGCCGAGCTCGAGGTAGACGTCCTTGCGCGTGTCGGTCTGCAAGCCCGACGCCGAGATCGTGATGGTGTACGGACCGCCCGGGCGCAGGCCGGAGAGGTCATACTGACCGTTGGGGCGGCTCGTCGTCGTCGCCATCGTGCCCGTGGGCTCGTGCGCGGCGATGACCGTGGCGCCCGCGACGGGTGCGCCCTGGCGGTTCGTGACGAAGCCGGACACGGCCGAGGACGTGATGCCCTGGCCGAAGGCGCTGGCGGCCAGCGCGAGACCAGCGGCGACGAGCGCGCCGAGGGACCGATAGAACGAGGTGCTTGGTTTCATGGTGAAGTTGAGTGAAGCCCGGTTCACCGGCGGGTGCGCCGGAAGACTTGTGCGGTGAACAAGAACCCCGCGAAAAGCCGGGTCAAGCCAAGCCCCCGTTCCGAAGGCGATTGCAACCCATTCGTAACCTGACCGCCTTGCCCGGCCGCCCGGCGCGCGAAGCCCTCCGGAATTTCGTCGGCAAGCGCGCCCGCACCGCCACCTTCGCCGCGTGCCCGATCTGGAAAACATCCTTCGCACGACTTTCGGCTACGACCGCTTCCGGCCGCTGCAGCGCGAGATCTGCGAGGCCACGCTCTCCGGCCGCGACGTCTTCGCGCTGTTGCCGACCGGCGGCGGCAAATCGCTCTGTTTCCAATTGCCGGCGCTCGCCCGCGACGGGCTCACGGTCGTCGTCTCGCCGCTCATCGCGCTCATGAAGGACCAGGTCGACGCCATGCAGGCCAGCGGCGTGGCGGCGACCTTCCTGAACTCCACGCTCGGCGAGGAGGAGGCCCGCTCGCGTCTGCGCGGCCTCCACCGCGGGGAGTTCCGCCTCCTCTATGCGGCGCCCGAGCGCCTGATGCTCGCCGGCTGGAAGGAAAACCTGAAGTCCTGGAACGTCTCCTGCCTCGCGATCGACGAGGCGCATTGCGTTTCCGAATGGGGCCACGACTTCCGCCCCGAGTACCAGCAGTTGGCGAAACTCCGCGCCCTCCTGCCCGACGTGCCCGTCATGGCGCTCACCGCCACCGCGACCGAGCGCGTGCGGGCCGGCATCATCCAGCACCTCGGCCTGCGCGACCCGGCGACGTTCGTCGCGAGCTTCAACCGCCCCAACCTCACCTACCGCGTCGTCCCCAAGGACCAGCCGCTCAAACAGGTCATCGACTTCATCCGCCGGCGCGAGGACGAGAGCGGTATCATCTACTGCGCCAGCCGCTCGGCGGCCGCGGCTTCCTCGCGCGCGCCTACCACGCCGGCCTCGACGCCGAAACCCGCGCGAGAAACCAGGAGGCGTTCCTCCGCGACGAGACGCGCATCATCTGCGCGACCATCGCGTTCGGGATGGGCATCAACAAACCGAACGTCCGCTGGATCATCCACCACGACCTGCCGAAGAACATCGAGGGCTACTATCAGGAAACGGGCCGCGCGGGGCGCGACGGCCTGCCCGGAGACTGCCTCCTGCTGTTCAGTCCCGGCGACATCGCCAAGCAGACCCACTTCCTCGACGAGATCACGGACGCGCAGGAACAGAAGATCGCCCGCGACCAGCTGCGGGCCATGGTCCATTACGCCGAGAGCGCCGGGTGCCGGCGCGTCGCGCTGCTCGCCCACTTCGGCGAGGGATTCCCGACCGCCACCTGCGGCGCCTGCGACAATTGCCTCGAACCGCGCGAAACCTACGACGGCACCGTCGTCGCGCAGAAATTCCTCTCCTGCCTCTACCGCATCGCGCGCCACAGCGGCTTCAGCGTCGGCCTGCGCCACGTCGTCGCCGTCCTCACCGGCGCCGACAACGAGAAGATCCGCCGCTGGGGCCACGACCAGCTCACCACCTACGGCATCGGCCCGGAACTCGACGAGCGCGGCTGGAGCGCCGTCGCGCGGGAGCTGATGCGCCTCGGGCACGTCGCGGTTTCGCCGGGTGAATTCGCGACGCTGGAGCTCACCGACTCGGGACTCGAGGTGCTGCGGACCCGCACCCCGATCCAGCTCACGAAACCGATGGACCTGCCGACGGCGCGCAAGGCCCCCGCGCGCCGGGCGGGCGAGGTCGAATGCGACGAGATCCTGTTCGCGCGCCTCCGCGCGCTCCGCAAGGAGCTCGCCGACGAGCGCCGCGTGCCGGCCTACATCATCCTCGGCGACGCCGCCCTCCGCGCCATGGCCCGGCAATACCCGGCGAGCGAACGGGAGATGACCGGCATCCCCGGCATGGGCGAACGCAAGCGCGAGCAATTCGGCGCCGTCTTCGCCGAGGAGATCGCCGACTACCTCCGCACCAACTCCCGCCAACGGTTCAACGACTGACCAACGACACGCCGCCCCGCGCTTGCCGCGCGGCGCGCGGGGCGGTTGGGATGGCGCCATGACCTCCAGTGAAGAAACCATGCTCGCGACGCTCAGCCGCATCGGCACCGTCGCACCGGAGGTCGTGGAACTCTTCGATTACCTAGAGGACACCCCGCTCTGGATGAAGGACGAGGCCGGCCACTACGAGTGGGCCAACGTGCCGTTCCTCCTTAATTTCGGCGTGCGGACGCGTGCCGAGATCATCGGGCGCACCGACCACGATTTCTGCGGCGCGGTGCTGGCGCACCAGTACCGGATGGACGACGAGCGTGTGCTCCGCGGTGAAAAAATCCTCTCGCGCGTCGAACTCGTCGGTCGTTTCGACCACACGGCGCGCTGGTGCGCGACCTCGAAGGTGCCGCTGCGGGACAAGGCGGGCCGCATCGTCGGCACCGCGGGCGTCACGCGCCCGCTGCCTCGCGCCGGCGGCGGCGCCATGCCTCCGGCGGCCTCCGGCGCCCCGCTCGGCGTGGCGATCGGATTCATCAGCGAGCACTACGCGGAACGCATCACCAACGAGGACCTCGCGCGCGCCTGCGGGTTGTCGGTCCGCGCGTTCGAGCGGCAATTCCAGGCCGCCTACCAGACCTCGCCGCACGACTACCTCCGCGGCCTGCGCGTGCGGATGAGTTGCAGCCCGCTGGTTTTCACCCGGCGTTCGCTCGCCGAGGTCGCCAGCGAGTTCGGCTTCGCCGACCAGAGCCACTTCACGAAGGAATTCCGCCGGATCATGGGCGAGACCCCGAGCGGCTATCGTCGGCGTTTCCAAAAAGGTAACGAAAAGATTACCAAATGATTTGACGCGGAATCCTCTGATCCTAGCTACTTCCCCGCTTCTTAGGAATTCCCGCGCGCCTCTTCCCAAAATCGTGAAACGTCGGTTGCCCATTCTAGCCCTGCTCGGCGCATGGATTTGCGCCAACGGCGCCCTCCTGGACGCCGTGCAGGTTTTCGCTTGGGCGCGGATGTTCGGGGAGTACGCGCGGACCATGGACGCCCGCACCGCGCTGAGCCGCACCTTTGATCCCGCCCGCCCGTGCCAGTTGTGCCGGACGGTCTCACGGTCGCGGGACAAGGCCAGGAGCCAGTTGCCGGCCGCCGTCGAGACTTCCGCGGAAAAACTCCTCCTCGCGCTGCACCAGCCGAAGCCCGTTTTTTTCCTGAAGGAAACCGATTCGTGGGAACTCGACCGTGGCTTCGCGGGACCCGCGCGCCGCGAACCCGTTCCCGTTCCCCCTCCCCGACTGCTGAGCTGATCCGAGTCCGACGCGGCACCCCGCCCTCTGCGGCGAACCGCGTCGTTTGTCCCTGTCGCAGCCACCGCGTCAACGCGGGGGCGACCTGATGACCGATCCCACGCTCAGCCATGAAACGCTCCTCTTCCCTGTTTTTCGTCCTCGCCGCCGCGGTTCTCAGCCGCGGGGCCTCTCCCAACGGTGCCGCCGCGGATCCCGCGGCCACCCTCGACACCTACACGGTCACCGGAACGCGCGAACGCGCGCTCCTCCGGGAGACCCCCGCCTCCGTGGGCGTGCTCACGCCGGAGACGATCCGGCAGACGGCACCGCTCCATCCGGGACAGCTGCTCGGACAATTCCCCGGCGTGGCGGTCGCCGTCACCAACGGCGAGGGCCACACGACCGCCATCCGGCAGCCGTTCACCACCAGTCCGCTGTACCTGTTCCTGGAGGACGGCATCCCGGTGCGCCCCACGGGTTTCTTCAACCACAACGCGCTCTACGAGGTGAACCTCCCGCAGGCGGGCGGCGTCGAGGTGGTGCGCGGGCCGGGCACCGCCTTGCACGGGTCCGACGCGATCGGCGGGATCGTCAACATCCTCTCCCGCGCGCCGGAGGAGCGCCTCGGCGGCAGCCTGCTGGCCGAGGCCGGCTCGCACGGCGTGCGGCGGTTCCTGCTCGGCGCCAGCGCACCGCTCGGCGGCGGTGGCGCCCGCCTCGACGCCAACCTCACCCACACCGACGGCTGGCGCCTGCGCACGGCCTACGATCGCCGCAGCCTCAACGGGCGCTGGGATCGCCGGATCGGCGAACGCACCACCCTCCGCGGCCAGTTCGGCTGGTCCGACATCGACCAGCAGACCGGCGCCAACTCCGCGCTGCCGCTGACGGATTACCTGAACGACCCGACGCGGAACAATTTCGCGATCGCTTTCCGGCGGGTCGAGGCGCTCCGCGCCTCGCTGGAACTGGAGCACCGGCTGGAGGCCGGCACCCTGACGTTCACGCCGTACGCCCGCCGGAACGGCATGGACCTGCTGGCGACGTTCAACCTGAGCTCGGATCCGCGCATCGACCGGTCGCTCAGCCGCTCCCTCGGCGCGCTCCTGAAGTGGCGCCAGCTGCTGCCCGGCGCCTCGCGCACGCGCCTCATCGCGGGGCTCGACCTCGACCGGAGCCCCGGCACCCGCGTCGAGGACAACCTGCTCGTCACCCGCACCGGCAGCGGGGCCTCGACCCGCTACACCGGCTACACCCCCGGCACCCGCATCTACGACTACGAGGTCCTCTTCCGCAGCGTTTCACCCTACGTCCACACGGAGACTTCCCTCGGCGGGGGCTGGCGCGTCAGCGCCGGACTGCGCCACGACCGGCTCGGCTTCGACCGGACCAACCACCTGCCCGCGGGCACCGTCACCGCCAACGTCCTCGGCGCCACCCGCCATTACGGGCAGCTGCCCGGCCAGGCCCGGGATTTCTCCAGCCTCAGCCCCAAGCTCGGGGCGACCTGGAGCGTCCACCCCGCGCTGCACTTCTACGGATCGTTCAACCACGGATTCCGCGCGCCGTCCGAAAGCCAGCTGTATCGGGCGGGCAATGACACCACCGCGGCCGCCGCCCTCAACCGCGCCCGGCTCGCCGCCGATCTCCGTCCCATCCGCGCCCGCCAGGCCGAGCTCGGGGCGCGCGGCGAACTCCGGGGCTGGTCCGCCCACCTCGTCGCCTACCGGCTCGAGAAGCGGGACGACCTCGTCAGCCAGCGCGACCTCGCCACCAACGTCACCACCAGCGTCAACGCGGGCCGGACCCGCCACACCGGCGTCGAGGCCGGCTTCGGCGGCCCCCTGCCGGGCCGGCTGCGGTTCGACGCGGCGGTCTCGCGCGCCCGCCACACCTATGTCGACTGGGTGACGGCCACCGCCAACTTCACCGGCCGCGAGATGGAGTCCGCCCCGCGCGTGATCGCGAGCGCCCGGCTCGGCTGGACGCCCGTGCGCGGCACCTTCGCGCAGGCCGAGTGGACGCACCTCGGTCCCTACTGGCTCGAGGCGGGGAACTCCCCCGTGTTCGGAAAGTACCCCGGCCACCACCTCCTGAACCTCCGCGCAAGCCGGACGCTCACGGCGCGCCTGACCGCGTTCGGCCGCATCATGAACACCCTCGACCGCCGCTTCGCCGACAGCGCCTCCGTTTCCTCCAACACCCCGGTCTTCACGCCGGGCTTGCCCCGGACCTTCCACGCGGGTCTGGAATACGCCTGGTGATGCGGAAAACCATGCGCCCTGCCCCGCCCTTCGCCGTTCTCGCCGCGTTCCTCGCCGCCCTCGCCGGCGCCGCCGAGCCGGCGGGACATGGCGCCGGTCACGCGCACGCGGCCGCCGGCCCGGGCGCGAACGACCTCCGCGCCGACGCCGCATTCGACGCGGAGGGTCACCTCTGGCTCGTCCGCCACCGCGACGGCTTCGTCGAGGCGCTCTCCTCCGCCGATCTGGGCCGCACCTGGGGCGCACCCGTGCGCGTCAACGCCGCGCGCGAGGAGATCGACCCCGGCGGGGACGCGCGGCCGAAGATCCTGCCCGGACCGTCCGGGCGGCTGTTCGTCACCTGGACGCGTCCCCTCGCCCGGCCGTACACGGGGGAAATCCGGTTTTCCCGCTCAACCGACGGCGGCCGGACCTTCGAGGAACCGCGCACGGTGCACCGCGACCGGGCGGAGATCACGCACCGCTTCGACGCGCTGGCGCTCGACCCCGAGGGCCGGCTTTTCATCGCGTGGATCGACAAGCGCGACGCGGTGGCGGCCGCGGCGGCGGGCCGGCGCTACCGCGGGGCCGCGCTCTATTACACGGTGTCCTCCGACGGCGGGGCGACGTTCGCGGGCGATTTCAAGGCGGCCGACCACACCTGCGAGTGCTGCCGGATCGCGCTCGCCCCCGCGGCCGGCGGCGGCGTGCACGCGCTGTGGCGGCACATTTTCGAACCAAACGTCCGCGACCACGCGACCGCGCGGCTGGGGGCCGACGGCGGCGCCGGCCCGGTCCGTCGCGCCACGTTCGATGAGTGGCGGGTGGACGCCTGCCCGCACCACGGGCCGGCGCTGGCACCGGACGAGCGTGGTACGCTCCATGCCGTGTGGTTCACGGCGACCGAAGCCGGCGGGCGCGCCGCCTATGGCCGGCTGGGCGTGGACACGCCGCCGGCCGCGACGCGGCGGCTGGGCGGCAGGCTGGCCGGTCACGCCGATCTCCTCGTCGCCGGCCCGAGGATCGTCGCGGCGTGGAAGGAGTTCGCCGACGGGATGAACCAGCTGCGCGCGACCGCCTCCGACGACGGCGGCCTCACGTGGCGGGACATCGTGCTCGCCGCCACGGCGGGAGCCTGCAGCCAGCCCCGCGTGCTGGCGCTCGGAGCGGACATCCACGTGTTTTGGAACACCCAGGCCGGTCCTCTCCTCCACCGTGTGAACCCGGCCGAACCATCGTCCGCCGGAAAAACCCCACCTTAACCTCCATGAAGAAAACCTCCCTCCTCCCGGGTCTCCTGACCCTGCTGGGCCTCACGCTCGCGGCCCACGCCGCGCCGGGCGCCAATTGCGGCTGCTCCTGCTGCAAGGACCGCCCCAAAGGTGAAGCCTGCTGCTGCAACGAGCCCGCGAAGGCCGAGACCGCCGCCGCGGTGAAGCGCTACCCGCTCAAGGGCGTGATCACTTCCGTGCTGCCCGACCGCTCGGCCCTCATGGTTAAACACGAGGAAATTCCGGGCTTCATGCGCGCCATGACCATGATGTTCAAGGTCGACGCCGCCACCCTGAAGTCCGCGAAAAAAGGTGACGCCATCACCGGGATGATGTCGCGCCAGGGCGACGATTGGGTGCTTGAGGAAGTGCGTCCGGCAAAGGCGAAGTGATTCCGTGACCCGCATCCTGCTCCCGCTGCTGTCGCTCGCGCTGCTGTCGGCGCCGGTCGCCGGCCGCGGGGCGGAGCAGGGCCGGGTGGCGGTCGCCGCCGCCTCCAACCTCGCGTACGTCGTCGACGCGCTCCACGCGGGCTTCGGTCGCTTCGCGCCGGAGGTGAAGGTGACCTCGGCACTCGGCCCGACCGGCGGATTGTTCGCGCAGATTTCCCACGGCGCGCCGTTCGACATTTTCCTGTCCGCCGACGTGGACACTCCTCGCGCCCTCGTCGCGCGCGGGGGCGGCGACGCCGCCACCCTGCGGGTTTTCGCCACCGGCCGGCTGGTGATGTGGACCACGCGCGTCGACGTGGACCTCGCTGATCTCGGCACCGCCGCGCTGCACCCGCGCGTCGCCCGCGTCGCGCTCGCACAACCCGCCACCGCGCCCTACGGCCGGGCCGCGCAGGCGGCCCTCGAGCGCGCGGGCGTCTGGAAAAACGCGCGGGCCAAACTCGTGTTTGGCGACAGCCTCACGCAGACGGTGCAATTCGTGGAGACGGGCGCGGCCGATCTTGGCCTCGTCGCCTTGTCCGCCGTGAACTCGCCGCGGCTCGCGGGCCGCGGAGTGTGGCGGGAAATTTCCCCCGAAGAGCATCCGGGCGTCTTGCTCGACCACGCCGTGGTGCTCACCTCACGCGGGGCGACCAACCCGGCCGCCCGCCGTTACCTCGAGTTCCTCGCCAGCGAGGCGGCGCGCGAAATCCTGCGCGCCGCCGGCTACGCGACGCCGCCCTGAAAAGCACTCAGCGCGAGCGCGGACGCTGGATCAGTTCGACCTCGTACCCCTCGGGCGCGTCGATGAACGCGATCACCGAGCCGCTGCCGGTGGTGGTCGGGCCGTCGGAGAGCGGATAACCCTTGCGCGCCAGCTCGCCGGCGAAGGCGGCGAGATCGTCGACCTCGAACGCGAGGTGCATCAGGTCGGGCTGCACTTGCACCGCAGGGCTGTTGGGGAGCTGGCAGATCTCGATCTCCTCCTCGCTGCCCGGCGTGGCGAGAAACGCCACCTGCGCGCCGCGCGGCGAGACGCTGCGCCGCGCCACCGTGAGCCCGAGCGCGTGCTCGTAGAACTTCACCGTGCGCTCGAGATCGTTCACGCGCATCCGGGTGTGGAGGAGTTTCTTGACCATCCGCCGAGTTTGCACCGCGGCTGCGGACCGCGCAAGCTGCCGGGGATGTCCCTCGACCTCGCCGCCATCCGCGCCGCGCACGTCCGGATCCGCCCGCACATCACGCGCACCCCCGTGCTCACGAACGCGCGGCTCGACGCGGCCTGCGGCGGCCGGCTGTTCTTCAAATGCGAGAACCTCCAGAAAATGGGGGCGTTCAAGGCGCGCGGCGCCGCCAACGCGGTCTTCTCGCTCTCCGACGCCGAGGCGGGACGCGGGGTCGCCACCCATTCCTCGGGCAACCACGCCGCCGCCCTCGCCCGCGCCGCGAAACTGCGCGGCATTCCCGCCCACATCGTGATGCCCTCCAACTCGGCGAAGACAAAGGTGAGGCTCGTCGAGGGCTACGGCGGAAAAATCACCTTCTGCGAGCCCAACCAGGCCGCCCGCGAGGCCGCGTGCGCCGCGGTGCTCGAACGCACCGGCGCCACGATGGTCCATCCGTACGAGGACGAGCGCGTCATGGCGGGCCAGGGCACCGCCGCCGTTGAACTCATGGAGGACGTGCCGGAGCTCGACTTGGTGCTCTGCCCCGTGGGCGGCGGCGGTCTGCTCGCCGGCACCGCCATCGCCGCCAAAGCCCTGCAGCCTTCCGTGCGCGTCGTGGCCGCGGAGCCTGCGGCGGCCGATGACTCCGCGCGCTCGTTCCGCGCCGGCCAGCGGTTGCCGGTGGTCGCACCCAACACCATCGCCGATGGTCTCCGCACCTCGATCGGCGAACCCAACTTCGAGATCACGCGCCAATGGGTCGACGATGTCGTCACGGTCAGCGAGGCCGGCATCATCGCCGCCATGCGCATGATCTGGGATGCGGTGAAGATCGTCGTCGAGCCCTCCGCCGCCGTGCCCTACGCCGCGATCATGGAGGGCCGCGTGGACGTTTCCGGCCTCCGCGTCGGCATTATCCTCAGCGGTGGTAACGTCGACCTCGACCAACTTCCCTGGACCGCCCAACCGCCCGCCGCATGAAAAACCTCGCCCGCCTCCTTCCGTTACTCGTCCTGCTGGTTCCCGCGCTCCTCGCCGCGCCGAAGGTCCTGCTCGCCGGTGACTCGACGATGTCCGACAAGCCCCTCGACCTGCCCGAACGCGGCTGGGGCATGGCGCTCGGCGCGCTCCTGGATCCGGCGGTGAAGGTCGACAACCGCGCGATGAACGGCCGCAGCACCAAGAGTTTCATCGACGAGGGCCGCTGGGCGAAACTCACCGGCGATCTGTCCGCGGGCGACTTCGTGCTCATCCAGTTCGCGCACAACGACGAGAAGAAGGAGGACCCGAAGCGGTACACCGACCCCGCGACGTCGTTCCGCGACAACCTCCGCCGCTTCATCGCGGAGACGCGCGCCCGCGGCGCCACCCCGATCCTCGCGACGCCGGTCTGCCGCCGGAAGTTCGACCGCGAGGGCAAGCTGGTGCCCACGCACGGCGCCTACCCGGAGTCCGTGCGCGCGGTGGCGCGGGAGGAAAAGACGCCGCTGCTGGAACTCGAGCAGGCGACCGCGCGCTGGCTGCAGGCCGAGGGCGACGAACCGTCGCGCCGTTTCTTCATGTGGATCGCGCCCGGAACGCATCCGAAGATCCCGGACGGCCGGAAGGACGACACCCACTTCGTCGCCGCCGGCGCGGAAGCCGTCGCCGCGCTCGCCGCCACCGAAATCCGCTCCCAAGCCCCCGCCCTCGCCCGCTGGCTGCGGAAGTGAACCGAAGGCGTCACTGGCGGCCGGCCGGACGACGCTGAGAGGCCGCGAGACGCGGAGCGGAGATGATCCTTCAGACCAGTCGGGAAGCCGCCTCCAGCGCCGAGGAAAAGTCCGCGAGCTTCTCCCTGCGGGCAAAGGCGCGGAAACGCCGGATCGCTCCCGGCGTCAGCTTCACGGTCTTGCGCAACTTGCCCGAGGGCTTCCGGCCTGCACCGGGACGCACCCCGCCGTGCGTGACCACGGCCCGGGCGGCGTCGAAGTAGTCGAAAACATCGCGGCCACGATTGAAGCGGCGTTCAGGGTTCGCCGCCGTGGTCGGTCCCGGTGGTTTGGAGGAAGAGTCTTTTTCATGGTTTCGGGAGCGGCGGGCGGAAATCAGCTGGAAGGGGTCGTCCCGTGGCGCGTAGACCACCGTCCAGAGCTTTCCGGCGATGAACCCGATGGCGAGATGCCGCATCTCACCCGGAGTTGCTGCAAAGACCAATGCTTCGATCTCCGTGGCCTCAGTTACCTCCTGTTCCAACCCAGCCAGCCGACCGGAGCTAAAAGAGGCAGCGGAGGCATTCGGAAGCGCGTTCATTCGCCCGCCTTGGTGTCCATTCGTGGTTGTTCACGGATTGACGATTTTCCGCCGCAGCCAGCCACCGGCCGCTTCCTCCCCATCAGCGCCATCCGCGGTCAAAAACGCGGAGCGGTTCGGGAATGCCTTCCTCCTTCGCCGGGCTTTCCTCCTTCGCCGGGCCTACCGAAGACGAGTCAGCCGTCGCGGTTCCGGCCTACGCCGGGGTCACCGGACCCCGGCTACAAACGAACCGTTTTTATCCGTGTGCATCGGTGTCCATCCGTGGTTACCCGCCCGCGAAGCGAGTCGGAAGCGCGTTACGAACTTACCCTCGGGCCGCTGTGCCCTCTGCGTTCCAACTCCCCCCTCTAGTTGCGGCACGCCGCGGCAAAAACCGCGCGCCCGGAACCTCACGGCCTCAAGCGATGAGCTCGCGGATCACGTGGCCGTGGACGTCGGTGAGACGGCGGTCGATGCCGTTGTGGCGGAACGTGAGCCGCGTGTGGTCGAGGCCGAGCTGGTGCAGCAGCGTCGCGTGGATGTCGTAGACCGTGGTTGGGTTGGAGCGGTCGAGCGGCTTGTACCCGAAGGCGTCGCTTTCGCCGTGCGTGATCCCGCCGCGGATGCCGCCACCGCAGAGCCAGTTGGTGAACACGAAGGGATTATGGTCGCGGCCCTTGCCGCCCTGCGTCGAAGGCATGCGACCGAATTCCGTCGTCCACAGGATCAGCGTGTCGTCGAGCAGCCCGCGCTGCCGCAGGTCCTTGATGAACGCCGCGGCGCCGCGCGCCATGCCGAGGGCCAGCGGACCGTGGTCGCGCTTCACGTCCTCGTGGGAGTCCCAGTTTCGCCGCGGGAAGCTGTTGTCGTTGCCGCTCCAGACCTGGACAAAACGCACGCCGCGCTCGAGCAGCCGGCGCGCCGCGAGGCATTTCCGGGAAAAGTGCCACGTCTCCTCGTCCGCGTTGATCTCCTTCGGCCAGGTCTGCGGGCCCCGGTCCAGACCGTAGAGCTTCAGGACGTGCTCCGGCTCGGCCTTGAGGTCGAGCGCCTCGGGCGCGGCCAGCTGCATGCGCGCCGCGAGTTCGTAGCTGCGGATGCGCGCGTCGAGACGCTGGTCGCCCTCGCGGGAAGCGGCGTGCCCGCGGTTCAGTTCCGCCATCAGCCGGTGCGCGGCGGCCTCGCCGCCCGCGGTCACGTATTCACCGGCGCGGTGGGGATGCAGGTCGGCGATCGGCGCGTCGGCGTCGGGATAAACCAGCGTGCCGCTGTGCTGCGCCGGCAGGAAGGCGGCGTCCCAGTTCTTCACCCCGTTGGAGGGAAAACCGCGGTGGTCCGGGAGCACGACGAAGGTCGGCAGGTTGTCATTGAGCGAGCCGAGGCCGTAACTCACCCACGAGCCCGCGCCGGGAAACCCCGGCAATTGAAACCCGGTCGCCTGCAGCAGCGTCGCGGCGCTGTGCACGCCGGATTTCCCGGTCATGTTGTGCACGAACGCGATGTCGTCGACGACGTCACCAAGCGGGGCGACGACCTCGCTGAGGAGTTTGCCGCAGCGCCCGTACGGCTGGAACTCCCACAGCGGCCGCAGCCACGGGCCGAGTCCGTTTTGGAAAGCCTCCACCGGCTCGCCGAAGTCACTCGGCTGGCCATTCCGCTTCACCAGCTCGGGCTTGTAGTCGAAGAGGTCGATATGGCTGGCGGCACCCGCCATGAAGAACTGCACGACACGCTTCGCCCGCGGGGCCGGCGCACCGGCGGAAGGAGCCGCCAACGCGCGGTCGCGCCCGAGCATCGCCGCAAGCGCCAAGCCACCGAGCCCGCCACCGGAACTCCACAGGAATTCCCGGCGGGTCGGGGGCCGCGCGGGAGCGGCGCGATGATAGGGGGAATCGTTGATCATGGATCCGGCGAGCCGCGGCGTTCAGTCGATGAAGAGAAACTCGTTCAGGTTGAACAGCACGCGGCACAGCGCCGGCAGTCCGTGCGCCCGCGCGAACTCCCCGAGCCGCGCCGCCTCGTCGGCCGACGGCGCCCGGCCGAGAGCCAGCCCGTGCGCCCGCGCCACCTGCGCCGGGATGTCAGCCGTCTCCGCCGAGACCCGGGTCGCGAAATGCCGCGCCTGCGTGAGCATGAAGCCGTTGTTCAGCAGCGCCAGCGCCTGGAGCGGCGACAGGCTTTCGCTGCGGCGGTCGACGCGCATCGAGGGATCCGCGCAGTCGAGCGAGGTCATCCACGGCTGCGTCTGCGAACGCACGATGAAGCGGTAGATTGAGCGGCGGAACGTCGCGGCGTCCTCCGGGTCGGCCTTCGCGTACACGTAGTGCGGCGAGTGCTCCGGGCGCTCGATGACGAAGTCCTGCCAGCCGGGGCCGCCCATCCTGAGGTCGAGCCGGCCGCTCACCGCCAACACGGAGTCGCGGACCGCCTCGGCCTCCAGGCGGCGACGGTTTTGCCGCCAAAGCAGCGCGTTGCCGGCGTCGATCGCCGTGCCGGCCGGGTCGCCGGAGGAGGACTGACGGTAGGTCTCGCTGGTGACGATCAGACGGTGCAACGCCTTCAGCGAGCCGCCGCCGTCGCGAAACTCCGTCGCCAGCCAGTCGAGCAACTCGGGATGCGAGGGCAGGCCGCCGTTGCGGCCGAAATCATTGGGCGTCTCCACCAACCCGCGACCAAAGTGGTACTGCCAGACGCGGTTCACGATGCTGCGCCACGGGAGCGGGTTGCGCGGATCCATCAGCCATCGCGCGAGCGCGACGCGGCGCTCCCCCTCCGGGGCGTCGTCAGGGACGTCGAAACGGGCCGGCGCGAAGGTAAGCGCGGAGAGCGCACCCGGCCCCACAAGCCGGCCGGGCTGAGTCACCTGCCCGCGGCTCAGGAAATGAATCGGGCGCGGACGTCCCCCGGAAGCGCCGGTGCCCGTGAAGGTGCCGGTCCCGCGGTGGATGCCGCCCGCGTAAACGAGATCCGGCTTGGGCAGGGAGGAGATTTCCGCGGTCAGGCGTTCACCCTCCCGACGCAATGCCTCCCGCCGCGCGCGGACCGCGGGATCGGCGGTCACCAGGAGGAGTTCCTCCCGCCGCGCCTCCAGCTCCGTCTTCTCCGCGGCAGTCAGGCCCGAAGGCGCCAGACCGTCGGTGAGATTCCGGCGCGACCAGCGCTCGCCGGACTCGATGGAATCCAGGGACGTGACCGGCTTGCCCAGGGCGACGTTGTTGCCGGCGCGGTCGGTCACTTTCAGCTCCGCGAGCGCGAAGATGTAATCGTCCTTGCGCGGCGCGAGGCGGGTCGCGGTCACGCGCACGTAGCGCCCGGCGATACCGTCGTCCTTGCTTCCGCCGGTGGAAAACGGCGTGAGGCCGGGATTCGGAAAATCCGCCATGAACGTGACGTCGTAGCGGATCCACGCGAGCTTCACGCCGGCGCGGAATTCCGGATCGTCGCTCACCTCGACCTTGAAGCGCACCGGGAAACCGAAACCGTCGCCGACCCCGTTGAAGGGATCGCTCGCCGGCAGCAGCCACACGCGGTCGATGTCGACCGACTCACCGAGGTCGACTTGCACCCACTTCAACGTGTCGGGCGAGGTGGCCACGGCGCTGTGGTAACCGCGGCGGATGTTCGGCCCCTTGGCGGCCGCATCGCGGATGGCACGCTCCAGCTCCGAAAGGGCCGGCCCGGCCTGCGCCCGCAGCGGCGCCTCGAGCGCGGCCAGGGCCGCCACATTAACCCGCACCGTGTCCTCCAGCGCGCGCCGGCGCGCATGAACGGCCGGATCGCGGTGATACGGACGGTCGGTGCGATCCAGCGCGGCGAACACCGCCTGCAGCCGGTAGTAGTCCTCCTGCGGCACCGGATCGAATTTGTGGTTGTGACACTGCGCGCAGTGCACGGTGACGCTCGCGAAGGTGCCGATCGCGTTCGCGACCATGTCGTCGCGGTCGAGGTGGCGGGCGATCTTGCCGTCGGTCTTCGACTCCGGCACCTCGGCGTGGCCGATGAAGTCCCACGGACCCGCGGCGATGAAACCGAGCGCCTCCACGCCATCGGGCGAATCCGGAAAGAGCGCGTCGCCCGCGATCTGCTCCTGCACGAAACGCGCGTAGGGTTTGTCGGTGTTGAAGGCGCGGATTACATAGTCGCGGTACGGCCAGGCGTTGGACCTAGGCTTGTCCTTGTCGTAGCCGTGGGTGTCGCCGTAGTGCGCCACGTCGAGCCAGTGCCGCGCCCAGCGCTCGCCGTGGCGCGGCGAGGCCAGCAGGCGGTCGACGAGCCGCTCGTAGGCACCGGGGGCTCGGTCCGCGACGAAGGCCGCGACTTCCTCCGGCGTGGGCGGCAGACCGATCAGGTCAAAATACAGCCGCCGGATCAGGGTGCGCGCGTCCGCGGGCGCCGCCGGACGCAGGTTCGCGGCGGCGAGCCGTGCGCGGATGAAGGCGTCGACCGGATGCGGGGCGCCCGGTGGCGGTGTCACCCGGGCGATGGGCTTGAGCGACCACCAATCGAGCGGGTCGGCGACGACCGCGCTGGCGGAGTCGGGCCAGTTCGCGCCGGCGTCGATCCACGCGCGCAGCACCGCGACCTCCGCGGGAGAAAGCGGCGGCTCGTCCGCCGGCGGCATGCGCAGGTCGGGGTCGGCGCCGCTCACGTAACGCAGCAGCGGGCTGCCCGCGGCGTGGCCGGGGATGATGTTGGGCGCGGAACCCTCGCCGCCGGTGAGCGCGATGGCCTTGGCGTCAACGCGATAGCCGCCCTTCTGCTTCTCGGGCCCGTGACATTTCACGCCATGCGCGGAGAAAATCGGCCGCACCTCGCGCTCAAAATCCGGAGCGGCCACCGCGACGACGCCGGCCGAAAACAACAGCGCACAGCTCCCGAACCGTGGAAGGTATCGCGCAAGCAATGCAGGGACGGTGAGGAGTCTGGG
>JBJTCH010000131.1:0-4002 GCA_046091745.1 Opitutaceae bacterium | reverse complement strand
GCGGGCTACACGACGGACCTCTGGACGCGGAAGGGTATCGAGTTCATCGAGCGCAACCAGGACCGGCCCTTCTTCCTCTTCCTCGCCTACAACGGTCCGTACGTCCTCGGGCAACTGATGCAGAACCCTCCGCGCAACCGGCACGCGGAGTATTACCGTGGCGTGCAGTTCAAGTCGTTCCCGGTGGAGCCGATGCACCCGTGGCAGCACGCGAACAAGCCGTTCCACAACACCCGCAACGCGATGGAGCGCACCGCGGCCGAGGTGAGCGGGGTCGACGACGGCGTGGGCGACGTCCTCGCCACGCTGCGGCGGCTCGGCCTGGAGAAAGACACGCTGGTCGCCTACGCCTCCGACCAGGGCTGGATGGGCGGTCAGAACGGCATGTGGGGCATGGGCGACCATTTCCGGCCGATCGGGGCCCACGAACTGATGATGCAGATCCCGCTCATCTTCCGGCAGCCCGGCCGCATCCCTGCCGGCTGCACGTCGGACCTGCTGGTGAGTAACTACGACTTCCTGCCGTCCGTGCTCGGTTACCTCGGGCTTGGCGATCGCATGCCCCGCGCGCCGCGTTCCCCCGGCCGCGATTTTTCCGCCGTGCTCGCGGGCGGCATGCCCGGCGCCTGGGACAACACCGGTTACTACGAGATGGAAACCGTGCGCGCCATCCGCACCGACGGCTGGAAGTACGTCGCGCGCTTCCCCGCCGGGCCCTTCGAGCTGTACGACATGCGCAAGGACCCGCGCGAGCGCTTCAACCTCTACGGGCAGCCCGGCTTGGAGGAAACGCGCGCCGGACTGGCGCGGCGGCTCGACGCGTTCTTCGCCGAACACGCCGACCCGCAGTACGACATCTGGAAAGGTGGCCGCTCCAAAGCGAAGCGGCACACCGAATGACCACGGCCCCCGGCCGCCGGACTCACCAGATCTTCGCGCGATCCGCCGGCGCCTTCCAGAGCTTGTCGCCTTCCTTGAGCCCGAAGGCGTCGTAGAAGGGCTTGAAGTTCACCAGCGGTCCGATCGCGCGGAAATTTCCCGGGGCGTGGGGACCGCGCGCGACCTGCAGCCGCATGGCGTCCTCGCGGTAGGCCGTGCGCCACTGCTGCGCCCACGAGATGAAGAACCGTTGCTCCGCGGTGAAGCCGTCGATCTTCGCCGGGGTCGACTTGCCCTTCCACGAGCGCTGGAGCGCCTCGAAGGCGATCGAGACGCCACCGAGGTCGGCGATGTTCTCGCCGAGCGCCAGCTGGCCGTTGATTGCGAGGCCGGGCAGCGCCTGATAACCGTTGAACTGCTCCACCACGCGCTGGGCGCGCTCGCGGAACTTCGCGGCGTCCTCGGGCGTCCACCAGTCCACGAGATTGCCGTCGGCGTCGGAGCGCCGGCCCTGGTCGTCGTAACCGTGGGTGATCTCGTGCCCGATCACGCAGCCGATCGCTCCGTAGTTCACGGCGTCGTCCATCGCGGCGTCGAAGAAGGGCGGCTGCAGGATGCCGGCGGGGAACACGATCTGGTTCGTCACCGGCGAGAAGTACGCGTTCACCGTCGAGGGCGTCATGCCCCACTCGCGCTTGTCGACCTTGGTGCCGGTGCGGTCGATCTGGCGGCGGGACTCGGCGCGCGCCGCGCGCACCACGTTGCCGAAGTGGTCGTCGCGGCGGATCTCCACCGCGGAGTAGTCGCGCCACTTGTCGGTGTAGCCGATCATCGCCTCGAAGCGGTCGAACTTCGCGACGGCCTTCCGGCGGGTCTCCTCGGACATCCACTCCAGCGTCGTCAGCCGGTCACGCATCACCGCCTTGATGTTGCCGATCATCTCCAGCATGCGGGCCTTGGACTCCGGCGGGAAATGCTTCGCGACGTAGAGCTGGCCGAGGGCGTCGCCGATGCTGCCGTCGACCAGCCGCGCGGCGCGCTGCCAGCGCGGTTCCTGCTTCGGCGTGCCGTTGAGCACCGTGCCGTTGAAACGGAAGCGCTCCTCATCGAGGGCCTCGGTGAGGTAGGGCGCGGAGGAGCGGATGAGGTGCCAGCGCACGTAGGTCTTCCAGTCGTCGAGCGGACGTTCCCGCATGAGCTTGGAGACGCCCTCCAGGAACTTGGGCTGGCCCACGATCACCTCGGTCACGCCGGCCGGCACGCCGAGGCCGTCGATGAAGCGACGCAGCGGCAGGCCGGGATAGGCGGCGATCGCCTCGGCGATGGTCATCTTGTTGTAGTTGGCGAGACGGTCGCGGAGCTCGACGGGCAGCTTGGCGTTCTCCGCCATCGCCTTTTCCAACGCGAAGACCGTCTCGGCCTTCTGGTAGGCCGAGGCCTTGGGCTCTCCGGCGAGCTCCAGCATGCGCGCGACGTGGCCCACGAACTCCCAGCGCTCCCGCGCGAACTTCTCCGAGAAATAGTACTCCTTGGAGGGCAGGCTCGTGCCGCCCTGGCCGAGGTAGAAACCGTAGGTGTCGCTCCTCTTCTGGTCGGCGTAGAACGCCACGCCGACGAGCGGGTTGCCGATCTCGACGTGCATGTCGGCGCAGACGGCCGCCAGCTCCTCGGCGGACTTCACCGCCGCGATCCGCGCGAGCATCGGCTCGATGGGCTTGAGGCCGCGGGCGTTGATCGCCGCCACGTCCAGCGCCGCGGCGAACATGTCGCCCACCTTCTGGGTGTTGGAACCCCGCGCGCCGGGATTGGCGGCCGCCGCCTCGACCAGCGCCCGCACATGGCCCCAGTTACGCTCCGCGAGCTCGTCGAAACCACCCCAGCGCGACTTGTCGGAGGGGATCGTGGTGCGCGCGTACCAGCCGCCCGCGGCGAACTTCGCGAAATCGGCGCCCGGGGCGACCGAGGGATCCATGTGTTTGACGCTGAAGCCGGGGCCGGGATCGGCGGCATCCGCCGCGAAGGCGGGCGTCAGCAAAAGGGCGATAAGGGGAAGCGCGGACCAGTTTCGCATGGTGCCGTTCCCTGAATCCCGATTCGCGGGGAAGGCAAACTCCGGGCCGGGCTTTTCCCCGAGCGCATCCTTTACCCGCGGCCCGGTCCCCGCCACGTTCCGGCCTCAAATCCCATGAAACTCCCGCGTTTCCGCCCCCTCGTTTCCGCCTTCACCGCCGTCGTCCTCGCGTGGTCGCCCGTCCGCGGCGACGAGGGCATGTGGATGCCGCAGCAGATGCCGGAACTCGCCGGCCGCCTGCGGGCGCTGGGCTACGAGGGCGATCCCAAGGCCTTCGCCGATCTCACCGGCTTCCCGATGGGCGCGATCGTCTCGCTCGGCGGCTGCAGCGCCTCGTTCGTCTCTCCCGACGGCCTGATCGTCACGAACCACCACTGCGTGCAGGCCGCGCTGCAGTTCAACTCCCGGCCCGATCGCAACCTGATGGTGGACGGCTTTCTCGCCGCAGGTCGCGCCGACGAATTACCCAGCGGTCCGGGCTCGCGCGTGTTCGTCACGGTCGCGGTGGAGGATGTCACTGCCGCCGTCACGGGCGACATCCCCGCCGGCACCACCGGCCGCGCGTATTACGACCTGCTCGAGCGCCGGCAGAAGGCGCTCACGGCCGAGCGGGAGAAGCAGGACGGCTACCGCTGCACGGTGGCCTCGTTTTTCGAGGGATCGCGCTACTTCGCCATCACCCAGCTGGAGATCCGCGACGTGCGGCTCGTGTACGCGCCGGCGGCCGGTATCGGCAATTTCGGTGGCGAAACCGACAACTGGCAGTGGCCGCGCCACACCGGCGACTTCTCGTTCCTCCGCGCTTACGTCTCCAAGGACGGCAAGCCCGCGCCGTACTCGGCCGACAACGTCCCGTACCGCCCGAAGCACTGGTTGAAGGTCTCCGGCCGCGGCGCCTCGCCCGGCGAGGTGATCTTCGTCGCCGGCTACCCTGGCCGCACGGCGCGCTTCAACACGTTCGAGGCGGTGCGTGAGACCGTGGAGTTTTCCCTGCCGCGCACCATCCGTCGCAACGTCGAGCAGATCGGGCTGCTCGAGAAGGTCGGTTCCGG
>JBJTCH010000130.1:0-7589 GCA_046091745.1 Opitutaceae bacterium | reverse complement strand
CTGCTGTTCTCCCACGGCCTCTCGGTCCACTTCGGGCTGATCAAGCTCCACAAGGACATCGATTGCATCATGGTCGCGCCGAAGGGCCCGGGCCACATGGTCCGCCGCCTGTACGCCGAGGGTAAGGGCATGCCCGCCCTCGTGGCCGTCGCGCAGGACAAGTCCAAGACCGCGCTGAAGACCGCGCTCGCCTGGGCCAAGGGCATTGGCTCGACGCGCGCCGGCGTGCTCAAGACCTCCTTCAAGGAGGAGACCGAGACCGATCTCTTCGGCGAGCAGGCCGTGCTGTGCGGCGGCGCCAGCGCCCTCGTGCAGGCCGGTTTTGAGACGCTCGTCGAGGCCGGCTACCAGCCCGAGATGGCCTACTTCGAGTGCCTCCACGAGCTGAAGCTCATCTGCGATCTCATGTATGAGAGCGGCATCGCCGGCATGCGTTTCTCGATCTCCGAGACGGCCAAGTATGGTGACATCACCCGTGGACCGCGCGTGGTGAACAAGAAGACCAAGGCCGAGATGAAGCAGATCCTGAAGGAGATCCAGACGGGGCAGTTCACCCGCGAGTGGGTCCGCGAGTACAAGGGCGGTCTCAAGAAGTACAACGCCCTCCTCAAGGCCGGCGAGAAGCACAAGATCGAGAAGACCGGTGCTTACCTGCGCTCGATGATGCCCTGGATGACCAAGAAGAACATCAAGGGCGTCCAAGCCTCCTACGCCTGACGATCATCCCAGTCCGTTGATCCCGGAGGCGCGGAGGTTATTCTCTGCGCCTTTGTTTTTCCCGATGTCCCGCCTCGTCATCGCCACGCGCAAGAGCCCCCTGGCCCTCGCCCAAACCGAGATGGTCGCAGCGCACCTGCGCGCGAAACTCGGGGTGGAGACCGAGCTGCTCCGGATCGTCACCACCGGAGACAAGCAGACCGAGTGGTCGCTGGAGAAACGCGGCGGCAAGGGCCTGTTCACCAGCGAGCTGGAGGCGGCTCTCCTGCGGGGAGAAGCCGATATCGCCGTCCACAGCACCAAGGATCTGCCCGGGGAAATGCCGGCTGGTCTCGCGATCGGCGGGTATCTGCCGCGGGCGGACGCCCGCGACGTGCTCGTGCTGCGCGCGGGGGTCGCGAAGCCGGGCCTGATCGCCACCGGCAGCCCGCGTCGGCGTCTGCAGCTCAAGGCGCGCTTTCCCGATCTCGGGTTCACGGAGATCCGCGGAAACGTCGACACTCGCCTCCGTAAAATTGGCGAGTTGGCGGTGGCCGACGGCACATTGCTCGCGGCGGCTGGTCTGAAACGACTGGGCATCGATTCATGGCCCGGCGTGGTTTTTTCCCCCCTCGATTTTGACGTGATGGTTCCGGCGGTGGGCCAGGCGGCCGTCGCGGTGCAGTGCCGCGAGGCCGACGCCGCGCGTTTCGCCGCGGGGTTGGACGCCACCACGGCGCGTGCCGTGAACGTCGAGCGTGCCTTCCAGGCGGCGCTGGGCGGCGGGTGCCACACGGCGTTCGCGGCCCACGTCGACGGCGGCACGTTGCACCTCTTCCATGAGAATTGCGGTTTGAGGAAAACCGCGCTGGCGGACGCCGATTTCGCGGCGCCGGCCGCGGCGGCTGACCGCTGGCTGAAGGAATGGGGTCTTTTGTCATGAACGCGCGTCCCTTGCAGGGCCGCAGGGTGGCCGTCACCCGCGCCCGCGAACAATCCCCGGAGCTGGGTGAGCGCCTGCGGGTGCTCGGCGCCGAGGTGATCGAGCTGCCGCTGATCGCGGTGAAGCACGCCGCCGATCGCGAGACGTTGAACGACGTCTTCGCGGAGCTGGGTGGCTACGACTGGGCCGTGTTCACGAGCGCCAACGGCGTGAACGGGTTCTTCGAGGAGTTCCTCGCGCGTTTCGATGACATCCGCGCGCTGGGCCTGTTGCGTTTCGCGGCGGTGGGTGACGCCACCGCGGCGGCCATCCGCGGCCGCCACATCCGGGTCGAGTGCCAGCCGGAGGTGGCCACGGGCCAGGCGCTGGCGGACGCGCTGATCGCCACCGGCAGCCTGGACAGCGCGAAAATCCTGGTCGTCACCGGCAACCTGAACCGCGAAGAGCTCATCCTGAAACTGGAGGAGGCGCGCGCGATCGTGGATCGCTGCCAGGTTTACCGCACGGACAAGACCGACCTTTCGACGGATCCCGCGGCGGCGGATTTCCGCGCGCGCGGCGCCGACGCCGTCTTGTTCGCCAGTTCGTCGGCGGTGCAGTCTTTCGTCGACCAGGCGGCGGCGTTGCGGCTCGCCAAGGACGCGCTTCGCCCGCTGGCCGGCAGCATCGGTCCGCAGACCAGCGAGACCATGCGCAAGGCGGGGCTCCCGGTGGACTTCGAGGCGGCGACGCCCGGCCTTGACGCGTTGGTGGCCGCGCTGGTCAAAAAGCTCGGCGCATGAAGGTTCCCTTCCTCGATCTCTCGATTCAGCACCGCGCCCTGCGCGAGTCGGCGCTCGCGGCGCTGACCGCGACCTACGATGCGAATCGCTTTTGTCTCGGGCGGGACGTCGAGGAGTTCGAGCGCAACTTCGGCGCCGCCCTCGGTTACCCGCGGGTGCTCGGCATGAACAGCGGCACCTCGCCCCTGCACGTGGCGTGCATGATCGCGGGTTTCGGCCCCGGCGACGAGGTCATCACGAGCCCGTTCACCTTCATCTCCTCCGCGTGGGGCATTAGTTACACGGGGGCGACGCCGGTGTTCGCGGACATCGAGGAGGGTACCTTCAATCTCGATCCGGTGGCGCTGGCCGCGGCCGTGACCCCGCGCACCAAGGGCATCATCATCGTGCATCTCTTCGGGCAGCCCGCGCGGATGGATGAGATCCTGGCCGTCGCGCGCCGGCACAACCTCGTGGTGATCGAGGACTGCGCGCAGGCGGTCGGCGCCCGTTACCGCGGAACGCCGGTCGGTCTGCTGGGCGACGCTGGGACCTTCAGTTTCTACCCGACCAAGAACCTCGGCGCGTGCGGGGAGGGCGGCGCGTTCGTCTCGCGCCACGAGGAATGGCAGACCCGCGCGCGGCACATCCGCGTGCACGGTTCCGACCGCCGCTACCACCACGACATCGTCGGCGGGAACTTCCGCATGGACGGCTTCCAGGGGGCGCTGCTGAACGTGAAGCTGCCGCACCTCGCCGCCTGGACGGCCCGCCGGCAGGCGATCGCCGCGCGTTACCTCGGGGGAATCCGACTCTCGGATACGCTGCTGCCCGCGCGGCCGGACTACGGCCAGTCGGTCTTCCACCAGTTCACCCTGCGCCACCCGCGCCGCGACGCGCTGCGCGAGCACCTGGCGAAGCACGAAGTCGGCACCGACTTGATTTACCCCGTTCCGCTGCATCTGCAGAAGTGCTACGCGTTCCTCGGCCGCGGGCCCGGGTCCTTCCCGGTGGCGGAACGCGCGGCGGCGAACTGCGTGAGCCTCCCGATCTTCCCGGAACTCACGGACGCGCAGATCGGCCACGTGATTTCCGCGGTTAACGCGTTCTAGTCCGCCGCGCGTTTCCCCCTCCATGATCGCCGGCGTCCGTCTCAAGGTCTGCGGCCTCACTTCGCTGGTGGACGCGGAGGCGGCTGATCGCTGCGGGGCGGATTATCTGGGATTCATCCTGCACCCGGGTTCGCCGCGGTTCCTGCCGCTGGCGCAGTATGCCGCGATGGCGGCGCGGTTGCCGGAGCGGCGCCGCGTCGCGGTCTCGGTGGAGCCGTCCGCGGAGGAGCTTTCGGCGATGGCCGGGGCGGGATTTGATTTTTTCCAGATCCACTTCGGCGTGGGCCTTGAACCCGGTCGTCTGGAGGAGTGGTCGCGCATCACGGGCCGGGAGCGTCTCTGGCTCGCGCCGAAGTTGCCGCCCGACTCCGATGTCCCCGCGGCGGTGCTGGCGGCGGGGTCAACGGTCCTGATGGATACCTTTCACGCGTCCGGCTTCGGCGGATCCGGGCTCACGGGTGACTGGGGAAAATTCGCGCGGCACCGCATCGCGTTTCCGGATCACGCTTGGATCCTTGCGGGCGGGCTCAATGAAACCAACATCGGCGCCGCGCTGGCGGCCAGCGGCGCGCGGTTTGTCGATGTGAACAGCGGGGTCGAATCCTCGCCCGGCGTGAAGGACGAGGCGAAACTGCGGCGTTTCTCGGAGGCGCTGCGCGCCGCGGCAGGGGCCGGGCGCGGCGGTGCCTAGAGCAGCGCGGGCGGCAGCGCGCCCTCGAGCTCGAGCAGCTGGCGCTTGATCGCCGTTCCGTAGGCGAAGCCGGTGAGCGCGCCGTCGGATCGGATGACGCGGTGGCACGGCACGATCACGCAGATCGGGTTGGTGGCATTGGCCCGGCCCACGGCGCGCGCCGCGCCGGGTCGACCGACTTCCGCGGCGAGTTCGCCGTAACTGGTCGTCTCCCCGAAAGGGATGCGTGCGAGCTCGTCCCAGACGCGGCGTTGGAACCACGTGCCGCGGGCGGCGAGTTTCAGCGCAAACCGGCGCCGGCGCCCGGCGAAGTAATCCTCGAGCTGGCGGCGGGCTTCGCGCGTGGCCGCCGGATCGCGGGCCAGCTGAACTTCCGGATTTTTCGCGGCGAGGATCAGTTCCGTCCCGAAGACGGTGGAGACCACCGCGCCGTCGGAGTTCACCGCCACCGTGAACGGTCCGCACGGAGTGGCGAAGGTGTCGAAACGCAGCGCGTCGACGGGACGGGCTGGCCGGGCGGCGGGCATCAGGCGGTGGCGTGTTCCCGCAGACGCTCGAGCGGGATGATCCCCACGGTTCGCTCGTGGGTGGCCGCGAGGATGACGGGCGCGGGGGTGCCGTGGTCGGCCGCCTCGAGCCAGCGTGAGGCGCACACGCACCAGCGGTCACCGGGGCGAAGCCCGGGAAATTGGTACTCCGGCCGCGGGGTCGAGAGGTCGTTACCGGCGGCGCGGCTTGCGGCGAGGAATTCCGCGGTGACCTCGACGCAGACGGTATGGCACCCGGCGTCCGCCGCGCAGGTGTCGCAGCGGCCGTTGCGGAAATAGCCCGTGAGCGGCGCCTCGGAGCACGGCCGGAGCGGACCGCCGAGGACGTTGCGCGAGGGCAGGGGGTTCATTGCCGGGATGAGATCACGGTTGCGCCCGGCGATGCACGTTCCGATTTTCCGGGAATGTCACCGCTCTATGACTCCCTCCGCGCCGACATCGTGACCGCCATGAAGGCGCGCGACGCCGCGACGACCACCGCGCTCCGCACCGCTGACGCCGCGGTGAAGCGCGCCGCGATGGACGGCAACAAGGACATCGACGACGCCCTCGTGGTCGCGACGCTGCGCAAGGCGGTGAAGAACCTCGCGGACGCGCGGGTTGAGTTCGAGAAAGGCGGTCGCGCCGACCTCGTGGCGGCGAACGACGCCGAGATCAGAATCCTGGAGAAGTACCTGCCGAAGGGCATCGACGGCGCGCGGCTCGAGGCGTTGATCGCCGCGGCGATCGCGGAGACCGGCGCGCAGTCGAAGAAGGAGATGGGCAAGGTCATCGGCGCGCTGAAGAAGCACCCCGACGCCGGGCTGATCGACTTCGGCGCCGTCAGCAAGCTGGTGCAGGCGAAGCTGCCCTGAGCCGGCGGGCAGCCTGGAGAGGCTGTCCGGACGGCGCGGCGGGGGCTCAGCCGAGGAGTACGTTGACGAGGGCGTTGCCGATGCCGACGAGCGCGGCGCCGGAAATCAGACCCGCGCAGATCGGTTCGCAGCCCTCGACCCAGAACTCGTGTTGTTTCGAGCCGGGAGCGGGTTGCTTGCGACCGTGCCACCAGAAGATCAGCGCGCCGATCCACATGGCGAAACAGGACTCCGGCGGGAGCACCACGCCGAGTCCCACTGAGACGGCGGAGATGGGGAACCGGCCCTTGGTGCGGATGCGCAGGACCTCGAAGGTGATGGCGGCGACGGCGGCGACGGCCATCGAGATGAGTGCGGAGGCGGGGAGGTTGTTGAACCCGCGCGCGATCAGGTCGGCCACACCCTTCCATTGCAGCGCCGCGGGCATCGCGAATTGTTCCGAGACGATCGTGGACACCGAACGTACACCGTTTTTGTCGGGCGGCAGGAACAGCAGGTAGAACAACGGCGTGGAGGCGACGGCGCCGGCGATGATGCCGATCACGTGGCCAATGGCCTGCTGGCGGGGTTTCGCCCCGAGCATGTAGCCCGGCTTGATGTCGGAGAGGAGGTTGGCGGCGTTGGATGCGATCTCGGCGGTCATGCCGGCCGGGATCAGGTTGCTCGCCGGATTGGAGCGATCGACCGCGCCCATGGTGAACTGCGTGATCTTCGAGAGGGCGCCGGTCGGTGTCCACGAGGTCAGCGCCATCGAGTTGGTGCAGATCACCGTGAGCACGAAAATCAGGGGCAACGACAGCAGGGCGAGGAGCCACGGCACGCCGAAGAACTCGTGGGTGATCCAGGCGCCGATGATGCTAAACACCGGCACGCCGACCCACGACATCCAGAGCGGCAGCTCGATGGACTTGAGCGGGTCGTCGCCCGCGACCTCGGCGGTCTTGCGCCCGCGCAGGGACTTGAGCGCCTTGGTGAAAAGATCGGGCTTGGCCGCCAGGCTCACGAGCGAGCCGACGACCATCATGGCGACGCCCCACCAGAGGGCCCATTGGTTGACGATCTCGGCGCGCGTGATGTTCACGATCGCTCCGCTCGGCGAAGTGTAGGATTTGATGTCTCCCCGTTGGATCATGATCGGCGCCAGCACCGCGAAATTGATGAACGCCCCGAGGACGCAGCTCGTCGCGATGCGGATGCCCATCAGGCCGCCAACGCCCAGCATGGCGGCATCGAGCGTGAGCCGCAGGCCGAGTTGACGGATGTCGGTGCCGAGAATCTTCGGTGTCCAGAGGTGAAGCTTGGCGGCCAGGGTGTAATAGTAGGTGTCGAGGCGCTCGTTTAGGTGCCACGGCTCCTTCAGGCCGGCCCATTGGTCGAGGCGCAGGAGCTTGAACTGGATGAGCTTCATCCAGCCGTCGCTGGTGATCGTCTGGTAGAGGCCGGTCCAGAGCGCGGTGAAGGCGAGCAGACGGGCCTTGAACATACCCGACTGCGCCTGGCCGGTGTAGAGCGCGTCGAGCACGACGCCGCAGGCGCGACCCTCGGGGAAGGGGAGCTGATCCTCGTTGATGAAGCGGCGTTTCATCGGAAACGCGACGAGCACGCCAAGGATCGAGATGACGACGTTCCAGATGATCATCTGCCACCAAGGCACGATTTTCCCGGTGACCAGCATGTAGGCCGCCATGCTCGATATGAGCGGCGTGATCATGTAGCCGGCGGCGGTGGCGATGGACTGTGTGCAGTTGTTCTCGAGGATCGTGAAATCGGAGATGATCCCGCTGCGCGCAAGGGTGCGGAAGACCGCGAACGCGAGGATGACGGAGGTGAGGCCGACCCCGATGGAGATGCCGGTTTTCCCGCCGATGTAGAGCGCGGTGGCCGAGAGGATGCCGCCGAGGATGAATCCGGTCGCGGCGGAGCGCAGGGTGAGCTGGGGTACATCACCGCGGTAGATGTTTTCGAACCACCAGCGGTCCTTCTG
>JBJTCH010000129.1:0-23487 GCA_046091745.1 Opitutaceae bacterium | reverse complement strand
CCCTCGATGTCGTGAGGTGTGTCGCGCCGCCGTAGCCGAACACCTCGAGGCCGCACGCCGAGCCGCCGGACTCCACGAGGGCTTTCAAGGCGTTCATGCCGATCTGCGCTCCCTGGCTGTGCAGGTAGAGCGAGGAGCTTGCGGGATCGATCTGGCCCAGCACGCCGGCGAGATCACGGCCCACGCTGGAGGTGCCGGTAAGTTTCCCGAGCGCGGTCTCGACGATATCCGCGAGGCCGCCGCGCGTCGGGTTATGTGCGAGGATGAAGGACTCCCGTTCAAAGTGGTTCAGTCCGTGGGTCACGGCGCGGTCGAGGTCGTTCAGGATGCCGTTCTCGAAGATCCGCACCGAGCCTTCGATGTTTGATGACGCAATTCTCGTGATGCTTCGTTGTGTTTGATCAACGCCACCGACCTCCACCCGGTAAAACTGATGCGTGTCGTGCCGCCATGCGTCGACGCCGGCGACGACCTGCGAGACCGTGTACGCCACGGCCGCTCCGGTGGCGGCGCCGCGCAGTCCGGCCCTCAGGGCGTCGGAGGTGCCGGCGCCGCTGAGTCGGGCGCCGGCGAAGGACGATCCGAATCCGAAACCGCCGCCCGCGACGCTCGCCCAGGCGGGTCCCCAGCCGCTGGCGAGCCCGACGGAGCTCAGCATGCCGCCGAAGGTCGTGGCGCCCGCCCCACCGGTCGCGAGGGCGTAGGCGTACATCGCCGTGCCCGCGGTCAGCACGCCGGCACCGATCGCGACGAGCGGCTTCCACGCCTTTTTGAGGAATCCCTTCAGCGATAGTTGCCCGAGGTAATCCCAGCGGTTGATGCCGTCGTTGCCGCAGAACGCGTAGAGATTGAGACCCCCGCGCTCCTCGATCGGATCGCGGCTGATGAACCGGCCCTCGCGCGGCGCGTAGTAGCGGTAACCGTAGTAGAGCAGTCCGGTCTCCTCGTCCTGCCACTTGGTCGAGAAACGCAGCGGGTTGGCCGCCGCGTACGGGCCGGTGGCGCGGAGTAATTCGCCAAACGGGGAGTACTCGTAGGAGGCCTCGATCGCGCCGGTGTCGGCGTTCAGCAGCGCGGTGACGTTTCCGTTGCCGTCGAACGCGGGCAGGAACGTCTTGCCGGCATCGGCGTCGTGGATCTGCAGCAGGCCGCCGACGCCGCCGGCGGTGCCGGACCCTCCGTTCAAATCTAGGCCCCACGAGAACGTACGGCGGATCGCCGCCGCGCCATCGAGTTCCGCGATGATGTTCCAGCCGTCGTAGAGGTAGCGACGCTCGCTCACCAATGTGAGGCTGGTGCCGGAGCGGACTTCCTTCCGCACCCGGCGTCCGAGGTGATCGTATTGAAACGTCAGCGTCAGCGCCGGCCGACCGGCTGCGACGGTGATCGCGGTGGCCGACATCCGCACGAGGCGGTTCTCCGCGTCCCAGGCGTAGTCCCAAACCCCGTCCGAGGTGAGGTTGCCGTCCTCGTCGTACGTGAAGGACTGCACGATCGGCGGCAGGAAAAATTCCCTCGATTCGCGCCGCACGAGGTCCGTGCCGCCCGCTCCGCCGCCGGGCAAAACCGCGAACGCGGTCACCGAGCCCGCGAACGGTGAGGTAAGGTTGTTCACCACCAGCCCGGTTCCCCAATGGCCGCCCGCTTTGCCAGCCTCGAGCTGGCCGCCGGCGACCGTCGCGGGGCCGGAGACCGCGACGCGCACGCCGGGCGCCGCCGAGACCGTGCCGGAAACGAACAACGCGTTGTTCTCGCGCTGCCGGAAGCGGTTGAGCGCGTCGGCCGTGGAATCGTCGCGCAACACGGCATCGCCGCTGGGGTTCGCCGCGAGCCGGTTGCCCGCGGCGTCGTGGGCGTAATCGAACAGCCGGCTCGCGAGCGGCAGGGCGGTCGACGCCGGATCGGTGCCGGCGTAGGCATACGCGGCGCGTAACTCGCCGCGGGAACCGTAGCTGAAGCGGTGATGGATCGGGCCGAGATCCGCAAAGGCTTCGCCGGATTGCACCGACGTCTCCCGCAGCGCGACGGCGTTGTGCTGGTAGGCGTGCCGGGATTGGACGACGCCGTTCCACGCGGTCTCCACGCTGGTCAGTACATCATGCACGGGATCGTATGCCCGGTTAAGGCCCCAGGTTGTTCCCGCGGCGGTGAGGGAGCGGATCAACGCCGAAGGCGCCCCGGAGGGTGTGGGCTCGTAGCCGTAGGCGAATTGCCGCGCTGCCACTCCATGGGCCCGCCGATGCAACACCCCCGCGCTGCGCCCCGTGTCGGCCGTGGAGCGGATCAGCTCAAGGTCGAACGAAGAGGCGGTCGGATTGGCCCCGAGCCGAAATCCCGCCGGCCGGCCCTTCACCGATGCCAGCACGTGACCCGGTAGCGACGTGGCGCCCGGCGGTGTGCCCGTGGTTTCCTCGTACACGGAGGAAATACGCCGCACGCCGTAGAACGCGGGCAACACCTCGGCCGCGAGACGCCAGGGCGCGGCTGAGTCGTATTCGAACGCGCGCGAACCCGTGGCGTCGGCGATCGTGCGTGGTTGCCCGAGCCGGGTGTAACCGCCCGCCTCATAGTTTACCGCCGGGGTGCCATCGCTGTACGACACCGCGGCGGCCTCGCCCGTGCCCGCGACGTAACGGTAGCTCACCGTCAGTGGCGTACCGTTGACGCGCCGCGCGAGTGTCTTCCGCAGCGGTTGGCCACGCTCGTTGTACGACCATTCCGTGAATTTCCGTTCCGCGTCGTACTTTCGCATCAGCAGGCCGGTGGCCGCTTCGTGCTCCCACTCCGTTACCTGCGACGTGAGGCCTTCCCCGGGCCAAGTCACCGCCTCCCAGCGGGTCGCTGTCTCGTCACGATAGAGGTGCTGGTGGGTGCGTTGTCCGTAGCCGTCATAAGCATAGGCGACCGGCGTCACGCCCGAACCCCAGCGTCGCCAAAGCTCCCCGCGCGGGGTGTACGCGGTGCGCGACGTCCGGTCCGCGGCGTCCCGCGTGAAGATCACGCGGCCGAGCGCGTCGTACGCTTTCTTCTCCACCAGCCGGCCCGCGGGGTCGCGCATTTCGTCCGGCAGATCCGTGCCGGGGTGATATGTGGTCACCCAGCGGCCCGACCGCGGATCGGTCGAAGACTCCAGTCTTCCCGACGCGTCGTAAGTGAAGCGTTTCGCAAGCCCGTCATGACCCGTCTCGCTGATCGTGAGGCCGGCGAGCCGCACTTCCGTCGCGGGACGCGCCAGCCCCGGCGCGCTCACGGAAATCACCACGCGGCGGGCGGCGGCGTCGACGTTCACGGTGCGCGTGGTGACGTTGCCCTCGCGGTCGGTGGTGCGTGTCTCCTCGCGCAGGGACGCGGACAGCCCGGTGAGCCGGCGCCGTTCGATCGAGGACGTCACGCGCGTGGCGCTTTGGGCGTGCGGGTAGATCCAGCGCGTGGTCGTGAGCCAGAGGGCGCCCTCGAATGATTCCACCGCGGTTTCGAGATCGTTGATCCGGTCCATGGAGGCCGTCACAAGGCCATCTCCCTCCAGGTCGAGGCCGTCGCGGACCATCTCGCCGAGGGCATTGTGCTGGAAACGCCGCAGCGCGTAGCCGGTGCGACTCGTCGCCGCCGGCAATCCGGTCGTCGCATCATAGGTGAGTTCCTCGACCCGCGCCGGGTTGGAACCGAAGCCCGGTTCGCCTCGTCGCGCCGGGCGCCCGACCCAGTCGGTTATCATCTCCCGCGCGCGGGCGTCGGACGCGGTCCGAACGCGCGAAACCAAGCGCATGCGGCCGTCCGCCTCCACCGCCTGCTCGCGATACTCCGCGACGACCGCTGTGCCGGTAAGCGAGGCCGGGTTTCCATCGCGTCGCCGCGTTTCGATGCGCGTGGCCCCGTCGGGCAAAACCGTCGTGCGCGTGCGCGCCTCGACCGCGTGGGTGTGCGTGGTCTCACCGCGGCCGGGTGCCGATTCGCGGATCAGCCGTCCGGCGGTGTCGTAACCGTTCGCGCTCACCAGCGCCTCCGTGCCGCTGATGATGGTGCTTCGGGACAGTTCGCCGGCGGCGTCGTAGGAGAACCGCGTTGTCAAAGGAGCGAGCGTCGTGCCGTCGGCGGAAGCGCCTTCGCGGACCGTCGCTGCCAGCCGGCTGAGTGCATCGTGGGTGTGGTTCAGCACGGTGCCGTGCTCATCGACCGACGTCGTGACGCGGCCCGCGGTCCAGGTTCGGGTCACAATCGGCCAGAGCATTCCGTCACGCGCGTTCCTCCGTCGTGTGCCGCGGTGCAGCAGCGAAGCGGTGTAGTCCATGAATTCCTGCGAGACCACGGTCCACGTTCCCGCGAGCACCTGTTGCTCGGAAACCAGCGGCAGGCCTTGTTCACCCATCAACACCCGAACCTGGCGGGATTTTCCATCCAGCACGCGGAAGTTCGCCGGCTGCGATTGAGATGCGATCGGCAGGGCGGGCGCCGGCTGCCCGGCCGTGGCGTCGTGGGTGCCTTGCAGGGTGACGTGGACGCGGCCGGAGGCGGAGGAAAGCGGTGAGAAGGGATCGGTTTCCCCGTTGAAGGCCGCGGGATAATAAAGGTGCGCGGTCATCGTGCGGTCCGGGTTTTCGACGGAACGCGCGAGACCGGGGAAAAAGCGGAACTGCGGATCGGCGTCCTCGCGGTAGGCGCGAAGGCGTGTCGTGAGAAACTTCCCTTCGGCGGAGTAATCACGACGTTCCGTCACGCGAACCGGCAGGCTGGCGTCGGCGGCGTTCCGGTAGGCCGTCGCGGCGTCGGTCACAAACTCGTCGGCGTATGAAAATTCGGAACGGGCCGTGACCACCCCGCTGACGCGGGTCTCGACACGTGTCGGCAGAACGCGGGTGCCCCAGTGATCGGTGTGCGCGTAAGTGTGGGTCGTGACATGACCGGAGGCCGCGTCCGCTCCGGGGTCGGAGGCGGGTAGATCCCCATAGGGGCGCCGCACCTGCCGGATCCGGCCTCGGGAAACAAAGTCATCGTGGTAGTCGAACGCCGCCCACGAGCCGTCGGAGCTCGTCACCGAACGCAACCGACGCCAGTTGCCCGGCCGATCGAGGCTGGTGTGGTACGTGTAGTCGGTCCGGATCGGCGCCGAGCCCCCGTGGCCTTGCACTTCCTGCTCCAGCTCACGCGAGACCTCGGTGCCGAAATTGAGGTCGGCGTAACGCCGGAACGTGCTCCGGACCACGGCGCCGGTTTCATCGAGTATCTCGAACAACTCGTTGCGATCCGAGTCGGTGTAGGTCCAGCGGTGGCGCACCGGGCTGGTCACGGCCGTCGCTCCCGCCGCCTTCTCCACCCAGTCGTCGACGATCCACTGCGACCCGCCCGCCGGGGCGGTGGATTGCCGGGTCAGCTGGGTCCACATCGTCAGGTTGCCGTTCTGGCTGGTGCGTCGCGTCACGCGCAGCGCGGTAAGCGCGGGCGCGACGGGATTCTCGAGGATGAACTCATGCAGCGGCTCGCCGGTGACTGCCCAAGTGAGGTCCGCGCCCTGGACACCGACCTGCAGGCGAGGGTAGAGCCGGATCGCGTAGCTGGTGGCGCTCAGGGGCACGATGTCGGCCAGCACGCTGGTGGCATAAATCTGCCGCAGGACGCCTCCTCGTTTCACAACCAGCACCTCGCCGTCCTCGCCCACATAGCAGCCGTCCTGGCCGGGTCCGTCGCGATCGAAGTACAACGAGGCGGGTCGAAAGGTGTCCGCCGTGAGGCCGTCGGAGGCGAGCCGCAGGCTGCCGGCCGTGCGCCCATTGCGCAGGGTGCCGAGAGCGACGGACCATAGGATGCGCCCCGGTCGCAGCGAGGGGGCTTCCCCGACGGGACCGCCGCCGCCGTCGTCGATCCGCACGGAGAAAAAACCTTGGTCGGGCAGGATGCCGCCATCCCCGAGCGCCCAATCGAACATCTCGTGCTCGACACCGTTGATGAAGACCCGGTGGCCGGGCGGAGGAGTGACCTTAACGCGGAGGCGGCTGACGGCCTGAGAGGAAATTTCGAACAGGTGCGTGCGCCCGGGGCGAACGCGGGCGAAGCCGACCGAGGTGAAGAGTTCGCCTCCCCGGTAGTCCTCGCCCTGCGCGCTGTCCGAGGCGCCGGAGACGCCGAGTGCGGTGATGCGCGCGAACGCCGGATTCCCGCTGTCGTAGGTGGGGACCGCGGTGACCAGAGCTTGGAAATTCACGGGCACCGTCGGCGCTGGATCCAAACCCTGCGCGCTGCAGAGGGGAGTGACCGCGAGCAGCGCGGCGGCGAAGGGGAGCGTGGCGGAATAAAAGCGAAGGGGTGTTTTCATGGGGTTCAGGACGTGCGGCGGCGGAGGGACGTGTTTTCGGACGCCTTGGCGCTGATCAGCGCCTCGCGCCACGCGATGCGGTCGAGTCCGCGGCGAGCGGCCGCGGAGGTGGCGCCGTTGCCGAGAGCGGCCTCGTAGTGTCCGCGCGCCGTGTCGTGGTCGCCGAGGGTCAGCTCGTTCAGTTCGCCGAGGGCGAGCGCGGTGAGGGCGGCCTCGCGGGGATTCATTTTCTGGCGGGCGCGCTTCCCTTCGTTCAGGGCAAGTCCCGCCGCGGAGCGTCCGCCCCCGGGCGAAGCCGCTTCCATCTCGCGGGCGAGCGAGCACAGCGTGGCGATGACCTGGGTGTCCTCCGCCGTGGACAGCGGACCGCGGCTGGCGGCTCCGCGGAGCGTCGCCAAGGCGAGCGCGGGATTGCCGGAGGACAACGACGCGGCCGCCTCGCCGCGGGCCCGCAGCACGGCGGTGGTCCGCGCGGAAGGCGCCGCGTGGAGGTGGAGTTGCAGAGCGGCGACGGCGAGACCGGTCGCGAGGAGTCGTGTCAGCGTATTCATGGTTCAGCGTGAATGAAGGCGGAGGCGGAGGGTGGCGTTGGTGGAGTCGTTGGTCGCCGGTGCGCCGGCGTTCATTCCGAGGAGACGCTCGATCGCGTCGGGTACGCCGTCGCCGTCGGTGTCGGTCGACGACGAGGCATCCACCTCGAGGATCACCGGGTCGGAGGTGGTGCGGCCCGCGGCATTGACGGCCTGCACGCGATAGGTGCCGGCTTGCGCGCTGCTGACGGCCGTTAGGAGCAACGTGGCCGTGGTGGCGCCGGGTACTGCCGTTCCGTCCTTGATCCATTGATACGCGGTGGCGTTCGTCGCGGAGACCGAGTAGAGGAGGCTGGATCCGGCCGAGACACGTTGCAGGGCGGGCGTGGGCTGTTGCAGGATTTGCGGCGGCAGTCCCTGACCCAGGGCGATCCAGTAACTGACCTTGGCCTCCGCGAGGGAAGTGGCCGACGCCCCGGAGTAGCTTAACTCAACCCGGTAGTGGCCGGAGCCCCACATCCAGGTTGGCAGACGGATATCCGCGTAACCGCCGGCCGGGATCGTGCCGGTGATCCACGTTGGGTTTCCGTTGGGTTGGAAAAGCGTAAAGCGGAAGTCGCGGCAGTTTCCGGCCGGGGCGAGCGCCCACGCGCGCAGGGCGATGTCGCTGGATCCCGGTCGGTAACTTTCAAGGAGATGACCACGGTCGACGGATCCGGAGGTGACTGCTGTGCCGGCGGAGGTTGGCGGTGGACCAAAGCTTCCGGTGGTTGTCGCCCACTGCGATCCCAGCAGGCCGTCGGTCGCGAGCTCCTCCTGCCAGCGTCCTTCGAGCTGCATTCCCGCGGGCACCCAGTTCCAGCCGTCGACCACCCAGGTGTCCTCGATGCCATCGCCGTCCGTATCCTCCCAGTGGCCGTATTCCTCCCAATGCGCCTCCACCCAAACCCATTCCTCGATCCACTGTCCGCTCCCGGTGGGCCGGTCCGGAAAGTCATTCTCGCGCCAGTACTGCAACGCGAGTCGCACGGGCGCGGTTTCGACCACGGTGAGCGTCGCGGGAGCGCTTGTCGCCGATCCCGCGGAGTTGGAGATCACGACGGAGTAACCCGGGGCGTTGGCGGCATCGTTAACGCGCGCGGTCGGCAGGGATAGCGTCGACGCCGTGGCGCCATCGATCGCGACTCCATTGCGACGCCACTGGAAGGTGAACGGCTGCGAGCCGTTCGCCTCCACGCTGAATTGGGCCGGCTGGCCCGCGGTGACGCTCATCGCGGCGGGATGGCGGGTGATGACCGGAGCGGAGGCGGTCACCGTGACCGCGGCCGGTGCGCTGGTCGCCGTTCCCGCGAGGTTCGATACGATCACCGTGTAGGAACCGCTTTGCGCGGGCTGCGCGTTCAACAGCGGCAGGTTCGCGGAGGTCGCTCCTGCCACTTCGGCACCGTCTCGCCACCAGCGATAGGCGAGCGGTGGAGACCCGCTGGCGGAAACGGAAAGGATTGCCGTTTGTCCGGCTGGGACGGTTTGCCCGGCCGGTGCCGCGATGATGACCGGCGGGAGGACGCGTACCGTGAGCGTGGCCGAGGTGCTGGTGATCGAACCGCTGTTGTTACGCACGACGACCGCGTAGGTGCCGGCATCGGCAGACTGCGCGGCCGGGAATGCCAGGCGCACCTGGGTGGCGCCCGCGATCTCGGCGCCGTTGCGCGTCCACTGGTAGTTCAGCGTGGCGTCGCCGGATGCGGTCACACTGAAACTCGCGGGTTCGCCGACGTTGACGGCCACGGGCGCGGGCTGGGTGACGATCACCGGCGGGTTTCCCCGCACGCTGAGCACGTACGGCCCCGCGATGTTTGAGGGCAGATACGAGGCGTCGCCCTGCCGGATGACCCAAAAGTAGTAGTCGCCGGCCGCGTCGGGCACCCAGCTCGACGAAGGCGTGTTGGCGGGCGGGAGCAGGGTGCCGGGCTGGGTTCCGCCCCAATTGGTGCGGCCTGCGATGACCCACTGCCACGGGCCGGTGCCGGCGCCACCCGTCAGGACCGGAGCGAATGCGCGGCCCACCGATCCGGTTGAGTTTTGGGAGTAAACCGGCGGCTGCGCGGCCCGTACCGAGAAGCTCGCGTTGGCCCCGCCGTTCCAATCCCACAGTCCGGTGGCGTCCGCCGCGCGCAGGTGGACTTGGTAGGTGCCCGTCGGACCAGCCGCGGGTACGGACCAAGCGACGGAAGCCGAGGCGTCAGACTTTGCGCCGACGGAGGCGCTGCCGGCGTAGACGTAGCCGCTCCAATTCGGGTCGTTGGTGAAGAAGTGCAGCCAGGCGAGGTCGCCATTTCCGTCGGAAGCGGAACCGGTGAGGGTGGTGGTTTGTCCCGGCGAGGCGTTGGTGGCCGAGACGGCCCGGGCGTAAGGCGGCTGCGCGGACGGCTGGATGGTGATGGTGCCGCTGGTGAAAGGGCCGATCTGCCGCGCGACCGACCAGTCAACGGGGTCGTAAAGCACCCAGTAGGTTTCCACCAGGTACGTCCCGGGCGCCGGCACGCTCTCGAGGCGTGTCCAATTGTTGTTGTACAGGCTCGTCGCGTGGTACGTGCCGCCGATCTTCACGCGCAGGCGGTAGGGCGCCGGCAACGGCTCATCCGTCCAGACGTACGGCAGGTTCGACGAGTTGAAGACGTAGCTCGTGAGATTGACCGCGCCGCGGACCGCTTCGGCGGAGACGAGCAGCAGCAGCGCGACGCGCAGGAGTTTGGAGGTAAAGTTCATGGCCGGCCTTGGTTCAGTCGATGCGGAGTGCCGCGCAGAGGCGGAGCGTGAGGGCGTCGTTGCCACGGGCCGTGCGCAGGGCCGCGACGAAGTCGGGTGTGCCGGTTTCGGCGCGGAGCCGGTCGGTGAATTCCGCGCGGCGTACCGGATGGTTGCGCACCGAGGGTGCGCCGGGCCGGGAGGGATCGGACTCGACGACGCAGATCACGGCTTGCGCGAAGGCCGATGCATCCAACAGGAAGCTGCACGCCTGGATGATCGCGCGCCGGCGATGCAGCGCCCGTTCGGCGGGCTCGCGCGGGGAAGTCACCAGCATCAGTACCGGCGTGTCGCGCAGGAAGGTGAGCGTGGGCTGGTAGTCGGAGCCGCCCTCGCGTTCACGCCACGCGGCGTGCGCGTTGGCGGCGGCCGAGCGGCGCGGCAGTTCGGCGATGGCCGCGGCCTCCGTCGCCGGAGTTACCGGCAACGCGAAGTCCGGCGCGAAGGGAGGCGGGTTGGCGCGCGCGGCGACGGGCAGGGCGAGAAGGGCGAGGATCCGCCGCGCCGTCGCGGCGGGGTTGGCGTGGGTGTTGGTCGGGAGGGGCATGCGATGCCCCAGCTCTGGCCCTTCTCACTCCACGCGGGAACGGCGGCCTATCCCCGAAAATGGGGTGAGCGCCGCCGCTGGAGTCGTAACAATAGTTCGGATACTAACGCGCCGCGACCACGGTCGCGATCACCGCCCGGGCCGTCCAGGCGGCCGTGCGTATCCAGTTGGTCCGGACGAGACGCCGCCGCGCCGCGGTATCGGCTCCCCGCTCCAATCGGCGGTGGAGCGGCACCTGCACGAACGCGGTCGAGGCCCAGATCACGCCGAGGAGCGCCAGCCCGGCCCAAGCCAGGACGCCGCCCCGCGCGGCGAGCGCCAGCGCGAGCAGAAGTTCAACGACCATGGCGGGGCCCACCACCCAGCCGGTCCGACGCGCGTGCTCCCGCTCGTACGCCGGGAATTCGGCCACGCCCACCCGGCCGAACAGCGGGTAATGCACGATCTGCACGAACCAGATCACACCCGTCATGAACAGGGTCGCCGCCGCGTGTGCGGCCGGTAGCGGGGTGTTCAGTTCCACGTTTCACCGGTCGGCGGGTCCCGCCTTGCCGTCAAGGTTGGGGTGCGGTCGCAGGCGAGTAACCACGGATGAGAAAAGAGTGGGAGACGGGTGAGGGTGGGGGAGAGCAAGACCCTCCGCCAGCCGAAGTATCGCTCAGGCTGACTGGCTGGGGGTTCGTGCCGCGTTGCCGAACAGCTCCGCAAGGTTTCAACCACGAATGGAAACGAACGGATACGAACAAGGAGGGCTTGGTGTAGCCGCGGACTAGGTCGAGGGATCGACGGCCGACTCGTCCTCCGTCGTGTCCTCCGAAGCCTCGGCGAAGGAGGAAGGTCCAGCGAAGGAGGAAGGCGCGGCGACGGCCGAAGGGTTCTCCGCCGGTCGGTGTAGCCGCGGTTGAATCTCCCGACCGACCCGACCTCCGAAATGACCGCTCCTCCCGCCCGAGCCCTGAGTTTCACATTTCCCCGGAACCCGTTGCCTCCGTTTTCACTTGTGGCCCGGCTTGGGTCGCTTCGCGTCACGACCGCCCGGTTGGGGTCGACGTTTCGATGGCAGGGCAGCAGGGAACAAAAAAGCCGGGCGTTCTGCCCGGCTTTGCGGAGAGGTCAGGTTTCCCGCGATCACTTCACCGTGACCGTGCCCTTCATCAGCATGTAGTGGCCGGGGAAGGAGCAGATGAACGGATACTCGCCCGGCGCGGACAGCGAGAAGGTGGCGTCGGCGCTCTGCTTCGGCCCGAGGACCTTGATGAAGGCGACCACCTTGTCCTTGTGCGCGGCGGGGACGTAGTCGGAGTCCTTGGCGGTCATCGCGGCCATCGCGAACGCGTTGAGGTCGGTGCCGGGCTTGAGGAGCACCCAGTTGTGGCCCATCGCCTCCTTGGGCAGCGTGCCGACGTTCTTCAGGGTGACCTTCAGCTGCTCACCGGCCTTGGCCTCGATGGCGGCGACGCTGAACTTCATCTGGTCGTTGGCGGTGATTTCAATCTCGCGCGGCGCGGCCGCGGCAAGAAGGGAAGAGGTGCCGGCGGCGCTGAAGGCGGCGGCGAAGGCGAGGAGGGCACGGATTGTATTCATGGCGGAGGGAAGATGCGGCGGGGTCCCAGACGATCAAATCGCAAAGCCGGTTTCACCGTCGCGAATTAGCCCCGCAAATGCCCGTTGGGCCGTGTGCTTAACGTGGTCAGCCGCGGGAGATTAGGGCTTGAAACGCCGGACTCATCTCCAAGCTTGTGACTTTTGCGCCGGTTTCCGGCGCTTCCACGCATCCCGCCAGACGCCATGTCCCAACGCCTCCGTTCCGTCAGCCTCGCGCTGCGCGCCCTCACCGCGGTTCCGTTCCTGCTGCTGCTTTCCGGTTGCGACCTCAATTTCTGGCGGATGGACGGCCACCAGACGACGATGATCGCCGAGGGCCCCGTGGCCCGCACCCAGCTCGAATTGTTCTGGGTCACCGTCTGGGTAACCCTCTTCATCTTCGTCGTCGTCGGCGCGGTCCTGGCTTACGCGACGATCCGTTTCCGGGCCCGTTCCGAGGCCGATGAGCACGCCGAGCCGCCGCCGCAAGGCCACGGCAACCCCCTGATCGAACTCGGACTGATCGGAGCTTCGGTGCTGGCGCTGGTGATCATCGCCGTGCCGACCTTGAGCGCCATCTGGTCGACGTACGACGTCGCCGAGGCCGATCGCAAGGACGCGCTCGAGATCACCGCGACCGGCTACCAGTGGTGGTTCAAATTCGAGTATCCGTCCGAGATGGCGGCGCTCGACAAGGCGGGTGCCAAGGCCCCTTTGGTGACGGGCAACGAGCTGGTGATCCCCGTCGGCAAACCGATCCGTATCCACCTGCGGACCGTCGACGTGAACCACTCCTTCTGGGTGCCGAAGCTGGCGGGCAAGGTCGACATGACCCCGAACCGCCGGAACCTGCTCTGGCTGAAGGCCGACCGCCCCGGTTATTTCTGGGGTCAGTGCGCCGAATACTGCGGCGATTCCCACGCCGTGATGCGCTTCCGCGTGATCGCGCTCGCCCCCAAGGAGTACGCCGAGTGGCTGGAGCAGCAGCAGACGTTGGCCCGCGAGGTCGCGCTGAAGCCGGCCGACGCCGCCAAGCTGCGTGCGCAAGTGGCTGCGTTGCGATCGTTTCGAACGAACGAGACCGGGGTTACCGGCCGTTTCGACGTCGACCCCCTCAAGGCCTGGCAGGCGAAACAACTGCCTGAGAGGGGTGAGGACAGCGCCCTGATCGCGCAGGGCCGCCAGCTGTTCGCGGCCAAGACCTGCAACGCGTGCCACACGGTTCGCGGCCACGGCGCGATGGGCGTGCAGGGCCCCGAGCTGACCCACTTCGGCGCCCGTTCCACCGTGGGGGCCGGTCTGCTGGAGAATAACTCCGAGCAGTTGCGTCGTTGGCTGCGCGATCCGGAGTCCGTCAAGCCGGGCAACAAGATGGCCAAGGCTTACCGCGATAACAAAATCTCCCTCAGCAACGAGGAGCAGGTGGCCCTTGTCGCCTACCTCGAGAGCCTCAAGTAACTCCCCGTTTCCGCAACCTCCGCCCGTTTTTCGAACACCATGGAAGCATCGGCCAACACCGCCCACCTCATCAAGGAGGAGCAAGTCCCGGCTGCCCCGAAGTTCCTCGCCCATCCGACGGCCAAGACCGGCCTCATGGGCTGGCTCACCACCGTCGACCACAAGAAGATCGGATTCCTCTACGGGTTCTTCGCCCTCATCTTCTTTCTGATCGGCGGCTTCGAGGCCCTGCTCATCCGCACCCAGCTGATGGTGCCCAACAACAACGTGCTGACCGCGCAGCAGTACAACACGTTGTTCACGATGCACGGCACCACGATGATCTTCCTCGCGGTCATGCCGCTGTCGTCGGCCTTCTTCAATTTCATCATGCCGCTGCAGATCGGGGCGCGCGACGTCGCCTTTCCGCGGCTGAACGCCTTCTCGCTTTGGACGTTCGTGGCCGGTGCGATCATCCTGAATATCGGCTGGTTCCTCCCGGCGGATAAATACGGCGCGCCCGACGGTGCGTGGGTCGGCTATCCCCCGATCACCTCGAAGACCTTCAACCCCAAGCATGCGATCGATTTCTGGGTGATGGGGCTGCAGTTGCTCGGCGTCGCGTCCATCGCGGCTTCGCTGAACTTCATCGTCACGATCATCAACATGCGGGCGCCGGGCATGACCATGATGCGACTGCCGGTGTTCGTCTGGATGACGCTCGTCACCTCGTTCCTGATCGTTCTCTCGTTCCCCGCCATCACGATCGCTCTGGTGCAGCTGATGATGGACCGCAATTTCTCGACCAACTTCTTCGAGGTCTCGGGCGGCGGCATGCCGATCCTGTGGCAGCACCTCTTCTGGGTGTTCGGTCACCCTGAGGTTTACATCCTCATCCTGCCGGCGATGGGTATTATCTCCGAGATTCTGCCCACCTTCTCGCGCAAGCCTTTGTTCGGCTACCCGATCGTGGTCTTCTCGGGCGCCTGCATCGGGTTCCTCGGTTTCGCCGTCTGGAGCCACCATATGTTCACCACGGGCATGGGCACGGTCGCCACGGCCGCCTTCGCGCTCGCCACGATGGCGATCGCGGTGCCCACCGGTGTGAAGATCTTCAACTGGATCGGCACCCTTTGGGGCGGCCACCTGATGATGCGCACGCCGATGCTGTTCGCCCTCGGCTTCGTCTGGATGTTCATGCTCGGCGGCCTGTCGGGCATCATGCACTCGGCGGCCCCGGCCGACGCCCAGCAGCACGACTCCTATTTCGTCGTCGCGCACTTCCACTACGTGCTCATCGGCGGCTCGATTTTCGCCCTGCTCGCCGGGCTCCACTACTGGTTCCCGCTGATGTTCGGCCGCAAGGTGAGTGAGGTCTGGGGGCGGATTTCTTTCTGGGTCATTTTCGCCGGCTTCAACGTGACCTTCTTCCCGATGCACTTCCTCGGGTTGAACGGCATGCCGCGGCGCACGTTCACCTACGATCCCAACCTCGGTTGGAACTCCGCCAACTTCATCGCCACCATGGGCGCGTACGTCCTGGGCGTCGGCATGTTCATCTACTTCGCCGTCCTCACCTACACCTACTTCAAGGGCGAGAAGGTCGGTCGTGACGTCTGGGACGGTCGCACGCTGGAGTGGTCGCTCCAGAATCCGCCTCCGGAGTACAACTTCGCGGTCATCCCGACCGTCCACGCGCGCGACGCCTTCTGGTACGAGAAGCACAACCGCGCCGAGATCGAGAAGGAGCGCGCCGAGCACGCCAAGGCCGAGGAGGCCCACGGCGGCATCCACATGCCTTTCGGTTCCATCTGGCCGTTTGTCGCCAGCCTCGGATTGCTGGTGCTCGCGATCGGGTTGACGTGCTTCGAGTCCGATTGGAGCCCTGGCATCCACGCCAAGCTCGGGCTCAGCCTGATCGGCGGCGCGATCACCTTCATCAGCATCTACTTCTGGTCTCTCGAGGGCAACGAGGGCTACCACCTCCATCTCGACAAGGACGGCAAGCCCGTCGAGGACCACGGTCACGGCCACTGAGCCGGGCCTCTACATCCACCCAGACCGGAGATATTTTCATGAGCAGCCACGCGGCCACGATCGATCATCACCACGACCCGACCACGTCGACGGGGATTCCGAACAAGAAGCTCCTGATGTGGGCCTTCCTCGCGTCGGACTGCATGTTCTTCGGGACGCTGATCTCGACCCACCTGATCTACCGGCTGCACCCGCCCGCAGGCGGTCTCGATCCGAAAGTCGTCTTCAGCCCCGAGCTCACGTCGTTCTCGACCTTCATCCTGCTGATGTCGTCGCTCATGATGGCGCTGGCGGTCACGGCGATCCAGAAGGGCAATGTGAAGAGCTGCCGTTGGTCGCTGCTCACCACGATCTTCTTCGGGATGATCTTCCTCGGATGCCAGGTCTACGAGTTCGAGCACTTCGTGCATGACAAGAAGATGACGATCTCGAACAGCCTGCTCGGGACCACCTTCTACACCCTCACCGGCACGCACGGGTGTCACGTCGCGATCGGCGTCCTCTGGCTGACCTTGATGTACGTCCGCTCGTTCAAGCCCGGCCCCGGATCCGCCCAGCGTTCGTGGTTTTCCGGCCAGCTCGTCCACGCGACGACGCTCATCGTCTTCCTGCTACTGGTCCTCAAGGTCACCCTGGGTCTGGTTCACGCCCTTCAGGTCGAGCCCGGTTTCGGCGCGGCGATGTCCGCGTTCATGAAGCACGAGTTCCTCGCGATCGGCGGCGCCTTGGCGGCCCTCTGGGGTTGCGTCTGGTTCGCCCGGCCGCGCGGACCGGTGCACTTCGGCGTGGCCAACGCTATCGATGTCGAGTCGATGGGTCTCTACTGGCACTTCGTCGACATCGTCTGGATCGTCATCTTCACCGCCGTCTACCTGCTCGAGTACCTTTGATTCCCGATGAGCTCCCACTCGCATTCCCCCGCCGCGGACGGACACGACCACGGCCACGACGAGAGCAAATTCCAGATCTACGTGCAGATCGCGATGCTTCTCGCGGTCATCACCGGCGTGGAAATCGTCGCCGTTTACCTGCCGTTCGCGAAGTGGATCATCGTCACCTCGCTCGTCGGGCTCTCCACGGTGAAGTTCATGTTCGTGATCTTCTACTTCATGCACCTGCGGTGGGATAAGCCGTTCTGCACGATCCTGTTCTTCATCGGTTTGGTGATCGCCGGTGCCCCCGCGTGGGCCGTGATCGCGCTTTTCCAAGCCGAGGCCAGCCTGCCGTTGCCGACCTGACGCCGCGGCGAATCATCCTCTTCCCGCAAAAGCGGCCCGTATGCGGGCCGCTTTTTTTCTTATTCAAGGAGGCGGGCCGGCGCCGGCGCTGGAGTCGCGCGCGAGGTTGGGCATCCTTGTTCCGATGATCGACTGGCGCCACTGGCACAACGAACCCTGGTTGGTGGGAGGGCTCGTGGTGTTGGGTTGGCTTTGGGCCATCGCCGCCGGTCCTTTGCGTGGGCGCCTTTGCCCCGGAACCGCGTATCCGCGTTCCCATGCGCTGCGGTTCTATCTCGGCCTGCTTTCGTTCTACATCGCGGTGGGTTCGCCGCTCGACCAGGTCGCCGAGCGTTTTCTGTTCAGCGCGCACATGCTGCAGCACCAGATCCTGATCTTTCCCGCGGCGATCCTGCTCCTGCAGGGCACCCCCGCGTGGATGATCGACCCGCTCCTGCGGCCGCGGTTGGTGCGGATACCCGCGCGTTTTTTCACGCACCCGCTCATCAGCGGCATCACCTACACCTTGGTCGTCAGTCTCTGGCACGCGCCCGCGCTGTATGACTGGGCGCTACAGGACCGGCTCGTGCACATCGTCGAGCACCTGATGTTCTTCGGCGCCGCGGTGCTCTACTGGTGGCCGGTGCTCAGCCCGTCCCTGGTCCTGCCCCGCCGCCCGCACGGGGTGCAGATGCTTTACCTTCTGGCGGTGATCATCGCCATGACGCCCCTCTTCGCGTTCATCACCTTTTCCCACGACGTCCTCTATCCGACCTACGAGTTCGCACCGCGGCTCTTCCCGACCTTCACCGCGATGCACGACCAGGTGCTTGCCGGCGTGATGATGAAGCTCGTCGGCCTCTTCGGCGGCATGGTCGCGTTCGGTTTCGCCTTCGCCGGCTGGTACCGCCGCAACCGGTGAACGGATGAAAAAAGCGCGGGGCTTTCGGCCCCGCGCCTTGGGAAAACGAGACGTGGTCGCCGGTGAACTCAGCCCGCGGCGGGCGCGAGGAGGTCGTCGATGGAGTCGCTCTCGACGTTGATGTCGGCGAACAGCCAGGAGGACAGGTAGCGCTCGCTGCTCGACGGGATGATCGCGACGATCTGCTTGCCCTTGTTTTCCGGGCGCTTCGCGAGCTGGAGCGCCGCCCACGCGATCGCGCCCGAGGAGATGCCCACGGCGATACCGTCGAGCTGGTTGATCTGCTTCGAGACCGGACCGGAATCGGCCTCCTTCACGCGGATCACCTCGTCGTAAATCTTCTGGTTGAGGACGCCCGGCACGAAGCCGGCGCCGATACCCTGCAGCTTGTGGGGTCCGGGGGTGCCTCCGGAAAGGACGGGTGAGGCGTCGGGCTCCACCGCGACGATCTTCACCGAGGGTTTACGCGTCTTGAGGACCTCGCCGATGCCGGTGATCGTGCCGCCGGTTCCCACACCCGCGACCACGATGTCGACGCGGCCGTCGGTATCGCGCCAGATCTCCTCCGCGGTGGTGCGGCGGTGGATGGCGGGGTTGGACGGATTGGTGAACTGCTGGAGTATCACGCCGCCGGGAATGCGCGCCGCGAGTTCCTCCGCCTTGGCGATCGCGCCCTTCATGCCCTTGGCGCCTTCCGTCAGCACGAGGCGCGCGCCCAGAATCTTCAGCAGCTTGCGGCGCTCGAGGCTCATGGTCTCGGGCATGGTGAGGATGAGCTTCAGGCCCTTGGCGGCCGCGACGAACGCGAGCGCGATGCCGGTGTTGCCCGAGGTGGGCTCGATCAGCACGGACTTCGCGTTGATCTTCCCGGACCGGAGGGCCTCGTCGATCATGGCGAAGCCGATGCGGTCCTTCACGCTGGAGAGCGGGTTGAAGAACTCGAGCTTCAGCAGGATCTCGGCCTCGGCGCCATGGGCGGCGGCGGTGCGGTTGAGGCGGACGAGCGGGGTGTTGCCGATCGTCTCCGTGATGTCGTTATAGATGCGGGGCATGTCGGGTTGTGGTTTGGATTTTGGATGGAGAAAGGGTCAGCGGTTCGTTCCCCAACGGCGATGCAGGAGACGCTCCCAGGGAGAAAAAAGCACACGATCGGCGGCGAGTCCGATGGTGAGGAGCACGATCATCACCCCGATGACCTGTTCCATGGCGTTCAATTCGCGGCCGTAGTGGAGGAGGTGGCCGAGGCCGAAGCCGCTCAGGATCGTGACGTAGATCTCGGCCGCCATGAGGCTGCGCCAAGCGAACGCCCAGCCCTGCTTCATGCCGCCGACGACGTGCGGCAACGCGGCGGGCAGAATCACACGCAGCCACGTGTGCAGGCCGTGGGATCCCATCGTCCGCGCGGCACGGGCGTAAATGGGCGGCACGTTGCGCACGCCGTTGTCGGCGGCGATGATCACCGACCACAGCGTTCCCATCACCACGACGAAGAACATCGCGCCCTCGGTCTGGCCGAACCAGAGCAGCGCGAGCGGAACCCAGCACACGCTGGGCAGCGCCTGCAGGCCGAGCGCGAGCAGACCCAGGGTGTCCTCGAGCGTGCGGAACCGCGCGGTCAGGAGTCCAAGCGGCACGCCCACCACGAGGCCGACCGCGTAGCCGAGCAGCAGCCGCCGGAGCGTGACGAGGAGCGCGGATAACAGCGTGCCGTCGGCCAGCGCTTCGCCGAGATAGCCGGCCACCGAGAGTGGCGAGGGCACGAGCACCGGCGACCAGACGCGGGCGCGCACGAACAGCTCCCAGAGGACCAGCAGCGCGGCGAAAAACGCCACGGCGCGCGCGGTGCGTTTCATGCGGCCTTCCTCTCCGGCGCGGGGCCGCCGTTCCGGCCCTTCAATTCGGCCATGATCTCCGTGGCGTGCCGCGCCAGCTCGACCGAGTTGATGTCCCGCGGACGCGGCAGATCCACGCGGAACTCCCGCTGGATCCGACCCGGGTGGGGCGAGAGCAGCACCACGCGGTCCCCGAGGCACACGGCTTCGCGCACGTTATGGGTGACGAACAGGATGGTTTTCCGCCGGTCCCGCCAGATGCGCTGCAAGTCGCCGTAAAGCTGCTCCCGGGTGAGGGCGTCGAGCGCCGCAAAAGGCTCGTCCATCAGCAGTACCCGCGGGTTGGGCGCGAGGGCGCGGGCGAGGGCGACCCGCTGTTTCATCCCGCCCGAAAGCTCGTGCACGAACGCGTGCCGGAACTTTTCCAGACCGACGAGTTGAAGATGAAATTCGGCCACCTCGCGTCTTTCCGCGGCGTTCATCCCGGGTTTCAGGCGCAGGCTGAACAACACGTTTTCCAGCACGTCGAGCCACGGGAACAGCGCCGACTCCTGGAACATCATCATGCGGTCGCGTCCGGGATCGGTCACCGGATCGCCGTCGCAGAGCAGGGTGCCTTCGTCGGCCCGTTCGAGACCGGCCACAATGTTGAGCAGGGTCGACTTTCCGCAGCCGCTCGGTCCCAGCAGGCAGACGAATTCCCCCTCGGAAACATCCAGCGAGATATTTTCCAGGGCGCGGATGTCGCGGCCGCGCGCACGGAAGTTCTTGCCCACGCCGCGCAGCGAGAGTTTCGACGGCGAGGCCGGCGGAATGGATGCCGGCGCGTTCATGAGTCCTTGGGGAAAAGCCGTTCCAACGGAATCGAGCGGCGCAACAGCCCGACGCTCCGGGCGTCCTCGACCAAGGCGGCGAATCGTGCCGGCTCGACCTCGGCCGTGAAGCGGAGCCGTTTCCACGCCGACGCGATCAACGCGGGGGCGACCTCGCGCCGGATCTCCGCGGTCAACCCGGCGCGGGTGAGTTCCATCGCTTCACCCGGATGGGCGTTGATCCACGCGGTGAGTTCGACGTGCGCGCGCTGGAAGCGTTCCGCGATCGCGGGGTGACGCGATAAAAACCGCGCGCTCGCGACGAGCACCGTGGTGATCGCGTCGTTTTGCTCGAGAAACACCCGTCCGCCGGCCTCCTGTTCAAGACGTGAAACCCAAGGCTCAACGGTCCAGGCGGCGTCGATCCGTCTCTGGGTAAAAAGCTGGAGGAGGTCGGGATTGGCGGCGGGCAGGACGCTCACGTCGCCGCCGGTGAGCGTGACCTTGAAACCCTGCGCGCGCAGCCACGAACGCGCCGCGTCGTCCTGCGTGTTACCCAATTGGGGCGTGCCGACACGACGGCCGCGGAAATCCGTTGGTTTGGAGATGCCGGAGTTGCCGGTGACGACGAGCGCCGCGCCGCCCTCGGCGGCTCCGGCGATGATCCGGATCTCCTCGCCTTCGGAGCGGATGTAGCCGTTGAGCGCGGGGTTGGGGCCGACGTAGGTGAGATCAACGGACCCCGCGAAGATGCCCTCGATGGCGCTCGGGCCGGCGTTGAACGGCAACCATCGGAGGGAGACATCGGCGCCGAGACGGGTCTCGAACCAACCCTCCTTCCGGCGCGACGTGTGGCTCCCGATCACCCCTTGCGCGTGGGTAACATTCGGGAAATAGCCGACGCGCACTGCCAGTGGCGCCGCCGGGGCGGCGGCCATTCCCAGGCCGAGGGCGATGAGCAGCCGGATCAGCATGACGGGACCTCAAATGGTATAGTCGCCCAGCAATTGGTGCAAAACGCCCTCGGTCTCATCGAGGCGGGGCTTCGTCGCGCGGCGCGCGAGGCGGCGCGCATGCGTCGCCGGGACACGCGCCGGCACGGCCTCGGACTCCGGGGCATACGGAAGCGGCAGGCCCCCGCGGCGCAGTTTGCGCAACGTGACCTCGACCACGTCGGCCAAGGTGTAGCGATCGAGGATGCCGGTGATGGCGTTGCGGACGTCGAGCATCAGCATCCGGAGGCCGCAATGCGTCTCATCGGGACACGTGCATTTCTCGTAGGCGCTCTGGCTCACGCAACCCAGCGGGGCCAGCGGCCCGTCGATCACGCGGATGATCGATCCGATGGTGATCTTCGCCGCGGGCTTCGCCAGGCGGTAGCCGCCGAACTTCCCCCGAACTCCCGTTACTAGTTTTTCCTCCCGCAGCCGGAGCATGATTTGCTCGAGAAACTTCTGCGGGAGTTGTTCGTTGGCAGCGACTTCCGGAAGTTGAACCAGCGTCCGGCCGACCTCGGCGGCGATGCCGAGGCCGATCATGGAACGCAGGGCGTACTCGCCCTTTTTGGACAGCTTCATACGGCTACAGGAACAATACAGATAAGATCAGTAGGAATTAAATCGCGCTCGATTCGATGAAAGTTCCGCGGTCGTGCAAGTCCTATTCCGGGAAACTTGCGGTGGAGCCGCTCGCCGGTCGCGTCAGAGACTCAGCCGCAGCCCGTCGTAAGCGAAGCGCACCCCCGCCGGCAGTTCCGCTTCCGCGGGGCCGTGGTCGGTGTGGTGCGTCAAATGGGTGAGCCACGTGGTGGGCGCGCCGATTTCGCGGGCGACTTCAATCGCCTCCGCGATGGACAGGTGCGAGGGATGCGGTGCGGGCCGGAGTCCATCGAGGGCCAAGGCATCGACGCCCCGCGCCAGCTCCACCGCCTCGCGGGGAGCGCGTTTGCAATCCGTGTAGTAGGCGAAACGCCGGCCGCTGCTCCGCTCCGTGAAAACCAAGCCCAGGGTGTTGATCCCGCCGTGCGGGAGGAGTGTCGATTGAATGGTGCCCTGCGGCAGGTCGAGTGTCGCCGGCATCTCCAGCAACCGGAACGCCGCGTAGCCCTTGGCGATCGGGCGCTCGGCCATCGCGTACGGGTACATCGCGAGCACGCGGCCCATGCCCTCGGTCGTGGAATAGACGGTGAGGGCGTTGCCGCCGAGCAGGTCGCAGAAGCGCCGCAGGTCGTCCATGCCTGCGATGTGGTCGGCGTGGCCGTGGGTGAGGATGAAGAAATCCAACGCCTCGATGCGCTCCCGCAGGCACTGCAGGCGGAACTCCGGCGCGGCGTCGACCTGGATGTGCAGGCCGTCCATCACCACGTGAATGGAGGTGCGCGTGCGCCGGTTGCGCGGATCCTCCGACCGGCAGACGGCGCAGCCGCATGCGATCATGGGAACCCCCTGCGAGGTGCCGGTGCCGAGGAAGATGGCCTCCATACGCCGGACGGCTTACTCCCCTCCGCGCGGGGCGCCCAGCCAGGCGAGCGCCAGCGGAACGAAGTTCTCAAGGCCCGGCGTGTCCTCCGAATGCGGCGAGACGGTCAGTACACGACCTTTGCCGAACGGCGCGCGCACGACCGCCGGCGAGTCGATCATCACCCCGACCGGAGAACCGTTCTTCGCGATCTCCGTGCGAAATACCGCCGCGACCTCGTAGGGCGGGAGGTCGGCCCGGCCGAGCGGCTTGATGATCGGGCCGTTGGCGTAGCGGATCGTGAAGGGCTCCGCCACCGGCCCGAAAAGACCGCGACCCGGCTCCGTGAGCTGGATGCGCATCATCCCGCGGCCGCGCTGCCACTTGTTGGACACGGTCCGCGCGTTGAGGATACCGAGCCCCCAATCAAAACCGGCGCACGCCAGGTAGGCGCCCGCGCAGATCCCGAGATAGCCGCCTCCGGCCGCCACAAATTCACGCACTTTCGCGCGTCCGGTATCGCCGATGGCCTTGGACTGACCACTCCCGCTGCCGCCGGAGAAAATGATCACGTCGAACTCCGCGAGGCTCCGCGTGCCGACTTCCTCGGGCTTCAGGAGTGTCACTGTCGTGCCCTGCAGCTGGCGTGCCCGGTTTGCGACGTGGGTCACCCCGGCTGCTCCCGACCCCGGGCCTTCGTAGAGGGCGACCTTCAGCGGGCGCACCTTTGCCGGGGCGGCGAAAAGATCGGCCGGGTTGGCCGGAGCCTCGGGTTCCACGGGCTCAGCCGCGGCGGCGCGTGGAATCGTGGAAAGAAACGCGGCGAGCAGAAGCGCGGTCAGTCTCATGCGAGGGTCAGCCTGAATCCCGCCGGGCGGGGATGCCAAGCCCGCGGGTTCCGACCTGCCAAAGAAAAGGCGCACCACCGGAGTGGCGCGCCTCGCTGGAACCGTTTTCGGAGGACTGCGGTTTGGACTTAGTAGTCCATGCCGCCGCC
>JBJTCH010000128.1:0-13836 GCA_046091745.1 Opitutaceae bacterium | reverse complement strand
CGTTCCCTCGCTCTCCACCAACATCAATAATCTGCCGTCCGCGGCGCTCTCCCGCGTCGAGATCCTGCGCGACGGCGCCTCGGCGGTGTACGGCACCGACGCCGCGGCGGGCGTCGTGAACAACATCACGCGCAGTCGTTTCGACGGCCGCAGCGTTCGCCTGCGCGGAAGCGTCAGCCAGCACGGCGGCGGCAACGACTGGAACCTTGAATTCACCGAGGGCATCAATCTCAACCGCGGCCGCGGCAATCTGCTCCTGACCCTCGATTACTACCACCGCGATTTCCTCTGGCTCGGCCAGCGCAAGTTCTCCCGCAACCAGGACGTCCGCGTCACCCGCAATGTCCCGGCGCCGTGGGACGGCCTGCCGATCACCGACACCGCCGGCGTGGTCTCGCGCGACAACGATTTCGACAACCGCCTCAGCACCGACTCGAGCTACTACGGCGGTTTCGTGCGGGGAAACTACGATGCCTCCGGCGCGTTCGTCGGGGCGCGCCCGACGCTCAACCGCGGCATCATCACGACCTCCGGCAGCACCTCCGCCACGCTGGCGACCAACGGCACGTTTTATCTGACCCCGCAGGAAGACGGTAACATCGGTTGGCGGCAGACGCTGCCGTCGCACAACATCGACGACTACACTGTCAACTGGTACCAGAACCCGAACGACTTTAAGCCGATCCTGCCGAAGACGGATCGCATGAACCTCACGGCGATGTTCCGGCACAAGCTGGCGGGGGACCTCGAGTTTTTCGGGGAGATGCTGGCCTACCGCGCGCTCTCCGTCACGGGACGGCTGCCGACCAGCTTCGACGTCGCGACCGACCACAACATTTTCGTCAGCGCCGATAATCCGTTCAATCCGTTCGGCACACGGTTCTACCATCCCACCGGCGCGCCCAATCCGGACGGATCGCCACGCCTCGTCGGGGATCCGGCGCAGGTGCAGTTCCTGACCGGCGTCGGCATCATCCCGCGCGACTTCAAGCCGCGCCGGATTTACGTGCACTCGCAGGCGCTGCGCCTCGTGGCGGGTCTGCGCGGCCGCCTCGGGAAGGGTTGGGAATGGGAATCGGGCGTGTTGTACGGCCGCAACAAGACCCGCGACGAGGAGCATTTCGCGGTGCGCGAGAGCCGGCTGCGCGCCGCCCTCACGTCGTCCGATCCCGCGAAGGCGTTCAATCCGTTCAACTACACCTTCAAGCTGGTCGCGCAGCCGGGGAACACGGCGAACCCGTACCTGCTGATGGTGGACAAACCCTACAGCAACCCGGAGGCGTTGACCGCGTCGCTCTACGAGAACTTCGTCCGTGAGGGCCGCACGCAGCTGGCGACGTGGGACTTGAAGGTGAACGGGGATGTCTGGGAGCGCTTCTGGGGCGGGCCCGTCGGTCTGGCATTTGGCGCGGAGATGCGGTGGGAGGATTATCGCGACTACCGTCCGCCGTACGCCGGCCGCAACCCGGCCTCGGCTCCGTTCAACGGTAACCCCAACGATCCGACGAATCTGTTCTTCGGTCCCAATGAGAACGATTTCATCGCGCTCAGTCCCAACGTGAACATGTACGCGTCGCGCACCGTGGCCTCGGTCTTCGCCGAGTCGTTGCTGCCGATCGTGGGTAGGAAGAATCGCGGGCCCTGGGCGCGCTCGATGGAGTTCTCCGCCGCCGGCCGCGTGGAGCATTTCTCGCGGAGCGGTACCAACGCCAAGCCGAAGTTCGGCCTGAATTACCGGCCGAACGACTGGATCTTCCTGCGCACCAGTGCCGCCGCTTCGTTCCGTGCGCCGAATCTAGTGCAGACCAACACGACCCCGCTCCAGCGTTCCGGCAGCACCTACAACGATCTCTACCGCTCCGAGGTAACCGGTCTCAACCGCGACTCCAGCGCGATGCCGGTTGTGCTCCGCCAAGGCAACGAGGAGCTCAAGCCAGAGACGGCGCGCTCGCTCTCCGCGGGCCTCGCCGTTTCCCCGCCGTGGGTTCGCGGACTCACGCTCACGGTCGACTACTGGCGCATCCGGCAACGCGATGTGATCTCTTCCGTGACGGTCGCCAACCAGCTGCTCTACGATGAGGAGCTGCTCGACGGCGCCGTGCAAAAGGCTCTGGCCGGCGGCACACCGCTCTCCCAGATCAACCTCGGCAGCGGCACCTCCGCCTACGCCGGCAATCCCAAGGTCGTCCGCGATCCGGTGACACCCGCCGACATCGAGGCCTACCAGGCCTTCAACGCCGGTCGTCCCGCCGCGACCCAGCGCGCCCCCGTCGGCGCCGTGCGCCGCGTCGTGACCGACTACGTTAACCTCGCGGGCCGCGAGACCGAGGGACTCGACTTCGGAGTCGAGTACCGGCTGCCCCGGACTCCGTTGGGGCAGGGCACGATTCGCGGTGACGCGGGTTATCTGCTGACCGCGGAGACCCAGGCCGACGCTGGCGCGCCCAAGGTGCAGAACATCAATCGCAACGGCCGCACGCGTTTCCGCGGCAACCTCGGCGCCACGTGGCGCGCGGGCGCATGGACCGGCGGCTGGATCACGTACTATTACGGCACCTATGTCGACACCGGCGCCTCCACCACGAAGGAGATTTACGATGTGCTCCGCCAACCGGAGTACATTTCCAACTACGTCGACTCCGGCGGGGTGCGGCGGTACCGCTACCTTGTCTCCGCCTACGCGACCCACAGCGCCTACCTGAATTACGTGTTCCCGCGGAAGCGCGGCAGCTTCCTGAACGACACGTCGGTGCGCTTCCGCGTGAACAACGTGTTCGACTCCGAGCCTCCCCTGGCAGACGAGGATTCCGGCTACCGGCGCGGCGCCGGCACGAATCCGCGCGGACGCGTGTTCGAGGCGCAGGTGAGTAAGCGGTTCTGAGCCCATGCCGCGCGATCGGGTTTGCACGCGCGCGGCGGAGCCGTTGAACAGTCTGGGATGACCAAGACCGGAACGCTGCCCAAGGAGGACGTCCGCACCGAGACGGCCCTCGGCGGGCCATGGCGCGTCGTCGTGCTCAACGATCCGGTCAACCTGATGTCGTACGTCGTGCTCGTGTTCCGCAAAGTGTTCGGATTCGACGACCAGACCGCGCGGCGCCGCATGTTGGAGGTGCATGAGCAAGGCCGCTCGGTGGTGTGGCGCGGCCTCCGCGAGAAGGCCGAGGCCTACGTGTTCACCCTGCAGCAATGGCACCTCACGGCGATCCTGGAGCCCGATGAAACGAATTGAGGTGAAGCTCGCGGTGCCGATTGTGGCGCCGCTGCTGGACGTCATCCGTGAACAGGCCGCCGGTCTGCGGCAGGCTCCGGCCAGCCCCACCGGAGTCCCCGATGCCGACGCGGAACTCGGCGAGGCGTGGAACGAGGAACTGCTGAAAGGCCAGCGGAGCGAGATCGAGGCCCTGCTCGGGCTTTTCGGGGAGGAATTCTTCCGCGAAGGAGCCGTCTCGTTCGATGGCGACAACGCCGAGGTCATTCTGCGCGCCTGCGCGGCGGTGCGCCTACGCCTCCGGGGGCACGCGCTCAAAACGCTCGGCGACGACACGCTGGAGACCGGCGAACTGGAAATCTCGCGCCTGCCGCGCGACGTGAACCGGGCTTTTCGTTGCTACGTGTTCCTCGCGACCCTGCAGGAAGTGATCATCCAGCACCTCGACGAGAGTATCCTGGGCAGCTGAGCGGTGGAAGGGCGGCCAGAGAGGGTCTGCGAACTTGGGTTTTGACTGCAGGCGCGCGGTGCCGTGCGTTCGGCCAGACGACCCATGGAAGTTCACCACCACACCAAGAGTCACGGCGGCGGCTGGAAGGCGCACCTGCTTGAGTTCGTGATGCTCTTCGCCGCGGTCACGCTCGGTTTCTTCGCCGAGAATCTCCGCGAACATTACGTCGAGCGGCATCGCGCGGTGGCGTTCCTCGACTCCATCGCGGCGGATCTCGATGCCGACATTGTGAACATCGATTCAACGCTGGAGCAGAGCCGGGTGCGTTACGTGGCGGGCAACGAGGCCATGGCACTCTACGCCAGCGGGGAGTACCGCCAGCGGATGGCGGACTTTTATTACGATATCCGGGTCTATTCTTCGCGGATCCCGTTCGTGCCTGCGGTCAATGGCATCGAGCAACTCCGGGCCTCCGGGGGCGTGCGCCTGATCGCCAACCGGAAGGTGCTCGACGCCGTGCAGCGCTACCAGCTCTCACTCGAGCAGGTGGCCACGACGCAGGAACTGCTGGAGCGGACGCTCGTGGAGTTCCGGGTCCGTTCCGCGGGCATCATGGATTTCCGGGTCAACCACGCCATGTACGCGGATCCGACCAATGCCGACCGGAATAAACGCTGGGAAAAGCCGGCCGGCAACCCGGCGCTGCTGGATCAGGATCCAGTCCGGCTCAACGAGCTGATGAATTTCGTGCTGTTCTCGATCAACTCGGAGAACAGCCGGATCAACCGCCTGAAGGCGCTGCGCGATGAGGCTGACGCGCTGCGGCGGCTGATTCGCCAAAAATGAGTGCCGTGACGCTTTGGCGTCGGATCGCTTGAACCCTTCGGCCGGCTTGGTGGCGAAGAGGGAAGATGCCGTTTGACGGCGGTGAGGCGCGTTCTACGTTGGAAGCGGTACCCTGTGGTGTTCGAGGTGCTTTCAATAACTGCTCTTTACCTTAGGATAATTGCGGGAGCCGAAACCGGCGCGAGGACTGCCAGGCCGTAAATCGGAAGGCAGGAGATGCGACGGGGGCGCCCACCTTAACTTAAAAAGGTCACGAGCCTTTGGGCATACGGCACAGGCGGGGTACCTCTTTTATTTTCCAGTGTGTTCGGGTCGGGGGCGACCCGCGAGGCGCTTCGCGCGAGCCTCGGCGGTCGCGGCGACCGGGAAGCCGCTTGTTTTCGGGTCCGGGCGGGGCAAGCTCCGCGCCATGTTGAGATTCGCCTTCGCTCTTGCCGTGCTTTCCGCCGCTTTCGGCCAGGGGACGCAGGTCGAGATCGCCAACCTGCGGGAGGACGTGCGGGGACTTTCCCAGCGCGTCGCGGAGCTGACGTTGCGGCTGGAGCAGCTGGAGCGTGAAAACGGGGAGCTGCGCCGGAAGTCCGCCGCGGCCGACAAGGCCGGCGCCGCCACGGCGCAATTCAAGGAGGCGCTCGCCGACCTGAACCGTGACCTGCGCGCCGCGATCGCTTCCTCCAAGACCGAGACGCTCCAGCAGGTAGCGTCGCAGATGGAAAAACTGGCGAAGCAAACCAACGCCGCGCTCGACTCGCTGGCGAAGGGAGGTTCCAAGTCCGCAGGCGGGGGCACCTTCGCGGAAGACTTTCCCAAGGAAGGGGTGAGCTACACGGTCCAGAAGGGCGACACCCTTGCGACCATCGCGCGCAAGACCGGCGCCCGGCAGCAGGACATCATCAACGCCAACCGCCTCACAGATCCTTCTCGCATCACGGTCGGTCAGACGCTCTTCATTCCGGGAGGAAAATAGCACCCATGCCGGCACCCCAAAAATCACGTCTCGGCCGCGGCCTCGGAGGCCTCATCGCCGCCTCCAAGCCTGTTGTCACCGCCCAGCCCGCGCCGGCCCCGTCCGCCGCTGCCGCGCCTACCGCGTCCAAGCCGGCTTCCGCGCCGGCGGCGGCCGCCCCCGCGGCTCCCTCCGCTCCCGGTTATCAGGAGGTGCCGGTCAATCTCATCGACCCGAGTCCGTACCAGGCGCGCAAGGAGATCGCGCCGGAGCACCTGAGCGAGCTCGCCGAGAGCATCCGCTCCGAGGGCCTGCTGCAGCCCGTGGTCGTGCGCAAGGCCGGGGATCGTTTCCAACTCATCGCTGGCGAACGCCGGTGGCGCGCGTTTCAGATGCTCAAGATTCGCGCGATCCCCGCGCGGGTCGTCGAGGCCAGCAACGCCTCCTCCGCCGCCCTCGGTCTCATCGAGAACCTGCAGCGCGAGGGGCTCAACGCGATCGAGGAGGCGCTGGGTTACGCCAGCCTGATCCGCGATTTTGACCTCACGCAGGAGACCGCCGCGGAGCGGGTGGGGAAGGGGCGCGCCTCGGTGGCCAACTCCCTTCGCCTGCTGTCCCTCGACTCGGAGACCCAGGGCTACATCTCGAAGAACCTGCTCAGTGTCGGCCATGCCAAGGTGCTGCTCGGCGTGCAGGACGCTTCGAGCCGCCTGGTGCTCGCGCGTCGCGTCATCGAGGAAGGGCTCAGCGTCCGCTCCACCGAGAAGCTCGCGCTCAACCTCAAGCCCTCGGGTAGCGCCAGTCCCGCGAAGGGCGCCAAGCCGGCGGTGTCGTCGCGCGACGCCGCCACGGTGGCGGGAATCGAGAAGCGTCTCGGCTCCCACTTCGGAGCCCGTGTTGCGATCATCCACACGCCCAAGAAGGGCCGGATCGTGATCGAGTACCGCGGCAACGAGGATCTCCAGCGGCTGCTGGAGAAATTCGGCGTCGAGGCCTGAGCCGGAATCGCGCGCCGTCCGCGGCGCCGTTCCCGCGTCCGTTTTCATCCCAACCCCATGAACCTCCCCTCGCTGCGGCGCGCCCTGCGCGTCCTTGTTCCGTTGCTGCTGTTGCCCGCGTCCGCTTTCGCCGGGCGCCCCAACTTCATCGTCATCATGGCCGACGATCTCGGCTACGGCGACGTCTCCGCGTATGGCGCCAAGGCGCTGCGCACGCCCAACATCGACCGACTCGCCGCCGAGGGCGTGCGTTTCACCGGTGGTTACTGCTCGGCCTCCACCTGCACGCCGACGCGCTACTCGTTCCTCACGGGCGCCTACGCTTTCCGGCGCAAGGGCACGGGCATCGCCCCGCCCAGCAGCCCGCTCGTCGTTCCCGTGGGCGAACCCACCATCGCGTCGGTCCTCAAGGGCGCCGGCTACCGCACGGCCGTCATCGGCAAATGGCACCTCGGCCTCGGTGCGCCTCCCGGACCCGACTGGAACGGCCACATCAAGCCGGGACCGCGCGAGCTCGGTTTTGATTACAGTTTCCTGCTGCCGACGACCAACTACCGCGTGCCGCAGGTGTTCGTCGAGGATGGTCGCGTGGCTGGGCTCGATCCGAAGGACCCGCTTTGGGTAGGTGACAAGGCGCCGTCGCCCGATCACCCGACCGGCATCTCCCATCGTCAGACGCTCAAGATGGATTGGTCCCATGGACACAATCAGACCATCCACAACGGCATCAGCCGCATTGGATTTTACACCGGCGGCCACGCGGCGCGTTTCCGCGATGAGGATCTGGCCGACCGCTGGGTGGAAATGGCCGTCGCTTGGATCGCGGCGGAACGCGACCGGCCGTTCTTCCTGTTCCTTGCGTCCCACGACCCCCATGTCCCGCGGGTTCCCCACGAGCGTTTCCAGGGCAAGTCGGGCCTTGGGCCGCGCGGTGATGCCATCCTGCAATTCGACTGGTGCGTCGGCGAGGTGACCGCCGCGCTGGAGCGCCTCGGTCTCGCGGAGAAGACACTCATGGTCGTGTGTTCCGACAACGGCCCCGTCATGGACGACGGCTACGTGGACTTCGCGCTGGAGAAACGTGGCAACCACCGGGCCGGTGGCCCACTCCGGGGCGGCAAGTACAGCGTCTTCGAGGGCGGCACGCGCACGCCGTTCATCGCGCGCTGGAAAGGTGCGGTCGCCCCGCGCGTATCGGATGAGATCGTCTGCACAATCGACCTGGCGGCGAGTTTTGCCGCTTTGGCTGGCGAAGCGGTCCCGGCCAACGGCTTCCCGGATAGCTTCGATGTCTCGGGCGCTTTACTGGGGCGTGCCGGCGCCAAGGGGCGCGCCTCGCTGGTGCAACAGGACAACGGCCAGGCGGGCAATTACGGCTATCGCGCCGGCAATTGGAAGCTGGTGCGGCACGATTCGAAGCAGGCCTACAACCAGCGGATCGAGGAACAGTTGCGCAACACGCCCGTGCCAGAGTTCCAGCTGTTCGATCTGGCGCAGGACATCGGGGAAACCAAGGACCTCTCCGCCGCCCAACCCGAGATTCTCGCCCGCCTGAAGTCCGAGCTCGCCGGCATCGTCGCCGCCGGTCGCAGCCGGCCCTGAGTTCACGTTCCCCGTCGCCATGAAAAATCCGCTGCTCCCGGCCCTCGCATTTTCGCTCGCGTTGCTGACGTCCCCCGCACCCGTCGCCGCCGCTTCCGCGACGCGCCCCAACGTCGTGATCTTCCTCGTCGACGACATGGGGATCATGGACACGTCCGTGCCGTTCCTCACCGACGCCGCCGGACGTCCCCAGCGGCATCCGTTGAACGACTACTATCGCACGCCGAACATGGAGCGCCTCGCGGCGCGGGGGATCCGGTTCAGCAACTTCAGCGCGATGAGCGTTTGCTCGCCCACGCGCATCGCGATCGCGACCGGGCAGAACGCGGCGCGGCACCGCACGACCAATTGGATCAATCCCGACAACGACAACGCCGGCCCGAAGGGGCCTCCGCAGTGGAACTGGCGCGGTCTGCGCAAGGGCGATACCACGCTGGCCTCGCAGCTGCGGGACAGCGGCTACCGTACGATCCACGTCGGCAAGGGTCACTTCGGTCCGCGGGAGAGCGAGGGCGCGAACCCCCTGAATATCGGTTTTGACGTGAACGTTGGCGGGGCCTCGATCGGCGCGCCGGCGACTTACTACGGCAATCGCAACTACGCGGTGGGAAAAAACGGCAAGCGCAACGCCGCCGCGGTGCCCGGACTGGAGAAATACCACGGCACCGACACGTTTCTCAGCGACGCGCTGACGCTGGAGGCCAACCGCCACATCGGGGAGGCGGTGAAGGCGGGGAAACCCTTTTACCTGAATTTCGCGCACTACGCGGTGCACGCGCCGTTTGATTCCGATCCGCGTTTCGCCGCGCATTACCGCGAATCCGGGAAGCCCGCGCAGGCCCAGGCGTTCGCGACATTGATCGAGGGCATGGACAAGTCGCTGGGCGATTTGCTCGATCACCTGGAAAAGCTGGGCGTCGCGGAAAACACCGTGATTTTCTTTTTGGGCGACAACGGCTCCGACGCGCCGCTCGGGCACGAGCACGCCGTCGCCTGCGCCGCGCCCCTGCGCGGCAAGAAGGGTTCCCATTACGAAGGCGGCATGCGCGTGCCCTTTATCGCGGCGTGGGCGAAGCCCGCGGCGGGGTCCGCCGTTCAATCACGGTTGCCAATCGCGGTCGGCGGCACGCAGGCGCAACTTGGGGCGGTGCAGGACTTATTTCCCACCGTGCTGAATCTCGCGGATACCAAGGTGCCGGCGGGGCATGTCGTCGATGGTCTGCCGCTCGCATCGCTGCTGACGGGGCGCCGCGATCCCGCGCGGTCAGACGCCTTCCTGATGCATTACCCGCATTCGCCGCATCGCACGAACTACTTCACGACTTACCGGGAAGGCGGCTGGAAGGTGATTTACCACTATTTTCCCTCGGAGGTTTCCGGCGGATCCCATTACCAATTGTTCAACCTGGCCGACGACCCCTACGAGTCCAACGACCTCGCCGCGGCCCGTCCCGCGGAACTGCGGCGGATGATGCAGACGATGGTCGCGCAACTTGAGCGTCACGGCGCGCTCTTCCCCGTGGAGGCGGGCCAGCCCGTCGCCCCGCGGTTGCCGTGATCGCGCCGCCTCCCTCGGTCCGGACATGAAAAAGCCCGCCGCGGGAAGGCGGCGGGCTTCGCGAAAAAGGAGCGGGGCTCAGGCGGTGACCTTTGGAAGGTCTGCCTCCAGCTCGACGGCGCGGGGGTGGTTGCGCTTCACCCGCAGCAGCTGATGCCGGCGCTGCAGCATTCGGTCGAGCTTGTCGATGAGCATGGCGATCGCCTTGTGGCATTCGTCCGCGCGCACCGACGCGTTCATGTCGGGGCCGTGGATCTCGATGTGGCCCTTGGCCGCGAACTGCACGCCCGCGGCGGGGCTCCGGTCACACTCCAGCTCCACGCGGAGGCGGATGATCCGTTCCTCGTGGCGAAACAATCGCTCGGCCTTCTCGCGCACGTACGTCTTGAGGGACGGCGTGAGCTCGAGGTGGATGCCGGACACGATCACTTCGTGGGTATTTTGGCTGTTCATGTTTCTCCGTATGGGTTCGGTTGAAACGACGCCGGGAAGAGCCCCGTCGCCGTGAAAATTCATGCCTGCCTCCGGGACAAAGGAACTTCTCCAAACCTTTTCCGCCGCCGTTGTGACGGGTGGATCTTCCGGTCTTGGAAAATCATTCATTCGTCTCCTCCAGATACGTAATCCCGGGATGTTGATTTGCAACCTTTCGCGCCGGAATCCCTGCGCGGATTTTGCGGGAACCTCCGCACGGCCGGTGCAGCACTTCGCCTGCGACCTCGCGCGCGCGGGGGAGATCGCCGCTGCGGCGGACCGGGTTCTCGTGACCCTTGCGGCGGAGGTGCCTGCGGGCCGGGTGCTGCTGGTCAACAACAGCGGGATCGGAGGCTTCGGCCGCTTCCCCGCGCCCTCGGCCGCGCGGCAGCTGGAGATCATCGATGTGAATGTGCGCGCGGTGGTTGACCTGACCGCGCGGTTGCTGCCGTGTCTGCAGACCCGCGGCGGGGCGATCATCAACGTGGCCTCGGTTGTCGCGTACGCACCGACGCCGTTTTGCGCGACCTACGGGGCCAGCAAGGCGTTCCTGCTGAACTGGTCGGTCGCGCTCGCGGAGGAGATGCGCGGCACCAGCGTGCGGGTGCTTGCGGTTTCCCCGGGCACCACGCGCACGGAGTTTTTCACGGGGACCGGCGCCGCCGCGCCCGAGGCCATCGCGCGACGGGGCATGTCGCCCGACGATGTCGCGGGCCGGGCCTTGCGGGCGCTGGCGGCCGGCAAAACGAGCGTCGTGCCAGGCGCGGGCAACCGTCTCGCCACAGTGGCGGGGGCGCTGCTGCCCAAGGCTGCGGCCGCGCGGATCACACGCGGCGCGATGGAACGGCGCGTGCCGGCCTCGTCGTGAGCGGCCCCGAACCGCAGGAAATCATCGCCGGTCGGGCGTGCGCTTGGCCGCGACGTCCGAAGACTCCGGCGCGCGTGCGCCTCATCGCGCCGGAGGAGATTCCCGGCTGGATTCTCCATGAGGACGACGAGCTTCTGGTGGTGGATAAGCCGGGCGACGTGGTTTGCCATCCGTCGAAGGCCGGCCCTTGGTCGAGCCTCGTCGGGGCGCTCCGCGAGCACACCCGCCTGCCGACGGTACACCTCATCTTCCGGCTCGATCGCGAGACGAGCGGGGTCGTCGTGCTGGCCAAGACTTCCGCGATGGCGAGTCGCCTGCAGACTGCCCTGCAGCGCCGGCGGATCGGGAAACGTTATCAGGCGATCCTGACCGGCCGCCTATCCGATGAGGTGCGCGTGGATCAAGCGCTGGGAGATGACGTCACCAGTCCAGTATTTGTGAAATCGACGGTGGTTCCCGCCGGGGAAGGAAAGGAGGCGGCAACCGTCTTTCGGCCCTTGGCGTCGTCGCCCGGAGGGGAATTCACCCTGGTCGACGTGATGCTCGAGACCGGACGCAAGCATCAGATCCGCGCCCACGCGCATTGGCTGGGGCACCCAGTCGTGGGCGACAAAATCTACGGGCCCGACGCGCGTCTTTACCTCGAATTTATCGACACCGGCTGGACGGAGTCCCTCGCCGAGCGACTGCTGCTTTCACGGCAGGCCTTGCACTGCGCCGAGATCGATCTGCGTCCTGCCGGGCTAACACACGTCTTCCAAGCGCCGCTGGCGCCGGACCTGCTCATGTTTTGCCGGGAGCGGGCGATTGCCGCCGCTTAAAAACCCCGGCGCGGGCGTCCCGTCGACCGGGACGCCGCGGCGGATACTCAGCGCTTACTCTTGGATTTGGAACGGGGGCGACGGCCCTCTTCATCGGAGTCGTCGTCGTCGGACTCCTCCTCGTCCTCATCCTTTTCCTTTTCTTTGTCCTTACCTTCGCCGTCCTCGGAGTCCTCGTCGCCCTCGTCCTCGTCCCACTTCAGGGACTCGTCGTTCTTGAGCTTCGCCTCGTCCTCCTCGTCGACCTCGGGCAGTTCGGCGTCGTCGGTGTCGTCCTCGCGCTTCACGGGGGCGTCCTCGTCGGTGTCGTACCCCTCAGGCATGTAGTCGAGGATGTCGGTGAGTTCCGTGAAGCAGTGGACGGCCTGGCCTTGGATGAAGCTGCTGTTCTGGTCCTCGCGGATGACTTCCTCGACCTCGTCGACGGTGAGCTTCGACTCGAACTTGAAAAGGTCGTTCAGCATCTTCACGCGGCAGCGCGTGAGGTGGTCGAGCAGGTCGGCGAACGGCCCGTTCTCCTCGTCGAGGATGTCGGGCAGCGCGAACAGCTTTTCGTCCGAGTCGAACAACGACTCCTTCATGCGCTTCAGGCGCACCTTGCCGCTGCCGAGATCCTTCTCGATGCGGAAGGGGATGAAAGCCGCGTCACACACGTCCTGGTCGAAGCCGTAGTCGCGCAGCGGATCGACGAGCTCGATCAGGTGCTGGACCTGGCGCGGATCGACGATGCTCAGGCCGTCGACATCCCAGCGCACGGGATCGCTGGTTTCGGCGACCCACCAATTGTGGTCCTCGCCGAGACGGACCACGCACCAATCGAGAGCGGAAATTGCTTTTGCCATGTGAAAATCAGGAGCTTGCGAAGGAAATTTTCGCGCAGCGTGTTAGTGAGGTCTCAAAAAACAAGCACAAAACGGACACGCCAAACTCCGTCATCCGACCGATGTTCGGAACGCGGAAAGCCCTCGGAACTCGCGGCTTCCGGCATTCCGAGGTCCTTGCCAAGCGGCCTGTGCGGACCCACGTTCGCTGCATGGGAAAATGGTACGAAAGCACGGTTCGTCCTCTGCTTTTTCGCTGCGACGCCGAGCGCGCGCACGAGTTGGGAGTGCACTCGATGGAGTGGCTGGCGCGGCTCGCGCCCTTGCGCGTGGCGCTCGAGCGTTGCATGGCGGGACACCTGCGGACTGTGCGGCCGGTCGAGGTTTTCGGACTGAGTTTTCCCAATGCGGTGGGACTCGCCGCGGGTTTCGACAAGGATGCCCGCGCGTGGCCGGCGGCCGCGGCCTTGGGTTTCGGGCACGTCGAGGTCGGCACGGTCACCGCGCTGGCGCAGCCCGGCAACCCGCGCCCGCGGGCCTTTCGCTACGCCGGGGAGTGCGCGGTCATCAACCGGATGGGGTTCAACAACGGCGGCTCGGAGGCGATGGCGGCGCGGTTGGCGCACCAGCCCCGTGGCGCGCAGCGGCGGATCCCGCTGGGGGTTAATCTGGGAAAGTCGAAGGTCACCCCGATCGAGGAGGCGACCGCCGATTATCTCGCGAGCTTCGCGCGGCTCGCGGACTTCGCCGACTACGTCGTGCTCAACGTCTCGAGCCCGAATACGCCGAATCTGCGGCAGCTTCAGGATGAGTCCCGGCTGCGCGAGTTGCTCGCAGCGGTCACCGCCGCCAACCGTGAGCGCGCGGGCAGACCGGGCGGTCGCCATGTTCCGGTGCTGTTGAAAATCGCCCCGGATCTCACCTGGCCGCAGATCGACGCGGTACTCGCGGTCATCGCCGAGCACGGGCTCGACGGAATCATCGCCACCAATACCACGCTGGCGCGCCCGCATCGAGTTTCTCGGCCGCCGCCTCGGGACAATCGATGCCGCCCACGCCGATGATTGGCAGCCGACCGTGGGTGGCGCGGGAAATGTACCGGATGATCTCCGTCGAGCGCGCGCGCAGCGGAAGTCCGCTGAGACCGCGGGCCTCATTCTCTCCGGCGCAGAATCCTGGGCGCGCCAGCGGGGTCTTGGGGGCGAGGGGTCCGTCGAGCCCGGGCTCGGCGATGCCCGCG
>JBJTCH010000127.1:0-5134 GCA_046091745.1 Opitutaceae bacterium | reverse complement strand
CCCCGGCGCACCTCCGGATCTTCGGCGGATCGGATCCTGTGAACTCGGATCGGGCCCTTGTGCCCTCCGTGTTCCCCACTCCCCATTGGTCGCGGCTTCACCGCGCCAGGCGCTTCGCACGCGGTTGCGCCGACGCCCGTTCGCGGTTTCGTCGGACGCACCGCCCGCATGCGCCACCTGCTCTTCGTCTGTTCCGGCAACTTCTACCGGTCCCGCTTCGCGGAGGCGGTGTTCAACTTTCACGCCGCGCGGCTCGACGCGCCGTGCCGCGCCTTCTCGCGCGGGCTCGCGACCCACTTGGTCGCCGGCGCCGGTGATCTTTCCCCGCACACCCGGGAGGGCCTCGGCGCCCGGGGCATCCCGCTGCACCACACCGGCCCGGCCCCGGTCTCCCTCTCCCGCGCCGACCTCGACCGTGCGCTCCGCGTGATCGCGCTCAAGGAGGCGGAACACCGCCCGCTCATGCGGGTGCAATTTCCCGATTGGGAGCAGCGCGTGGAATACTGGAGCATCCACGATATCGACGCCGCCGCCCCCGCCGAGGCCCTGCCGTTGCTGGAACAGCGCGTGCTCACCCTGCTGCACGACGTGCGGGCCGGCGGCTAACCTCGGCCGTTCCGCTGCGTCCGCCCCTCCACCGTCCGTTACATCGCACCGCCGCCGCGTGAGAACCACCGCCCTCCTCCTCCTTTTCGCGACCCTCGCCCGCGGCGTCACCCCGGTCGGCGAGACCCTGCCGTTCACCGAACGCGAGATCGCGCAGGGCTACCGCGATGGCTTTGTGATCGCCAAGCCCAAGGCCGCCCACCGCGCCGCATCCGAAACGGCCGAGGCCCGGGAGGGCCTGCGCGTGCGCCGGCGCTGGGACCGTCTCGACGGCATGCGTCTGCTCGAACTGCCTCCGGGCGAAACCACCGCGGCCGCCGAGGCGCGCCTGCGTGCCACCGGGCGCTACGAGTTCGTGCAGCGCGACACGATCCGCACCGCCACCGCGACGCCCAACGACCCCGATTTCGCGTCCCGCCAGTGGCCGCTTCGGAACGACGGCACCAACAACGGCATCACCGGCGCCGACATCGGGGCGACGCGCGCGTGGGATGTGCGCACCGACGCGTCCGAGATCGTCGTCGCCGTGATCGACTCCGGCGTGAAGTACGACCATCCCGATCTCGCGGCCAACATGTGGACCAACCCGCGCGAGATCGCGGGCAACGGCCGCGACGACGACGGCAACGGTTACGTCGACGACGTGTTCGGCATCAACGCCATCACCAACGGCGGCAACCCGCTGGACGATCTCGGGCACGGCACGCACGTCGCGGGCATCATCGGCGCGGTGGGCAACAACGGCGCGGGCATCGCCGGCGTGGCCTGGAAGGTGCGCCTCATGGCGCTCAAGTTCCTGCGCGGCGGGACCGGCACGAGCGCGGGTCGCGGCGCCACGTCGGACGGCATCGAGTGCATCGATTACGCGATCCGCCACGGCGCGCACATCATCAACGGCAGCTATGGCGCCGCGGCGGGGCCCGTCACGCAATTCGACCCCGCCGAGCGCGAGGCCATCCTCCGCGCGCGCGCCGCCGGCATCATCTTCGTGGCCGCGGCCGGCAACGACGCCGCCAACATGGAGCTCCTCGCGCACTACCCGGCGAGCTACCGGCTGGAAAACGTGATCTCCGTCGCCAACTCGACCGCGCGTGACGACGCCTCCATCTCGTCCAACTTCGGCGCGGGTTCCGTGGAGCTTTTCGCGCCCGGGACGGAAATCTGGTCGACGTGGTACACCACCGCCACGCCGTACGCCTTGCGCTCCGGCACCTCGATGGCCGCCCCGCATGTCGCCGGCGCGCTGGCGCTCGTGAAGGCGCAGTTCCCGGGCGACACCTACCGCCAGGTCATCAACCGCGTCCTCGGCACGGTCGATCCGATCACCTCTTTCCGCGGCCGCGTGCAGACCGGGGGCCGGCTCAACCTCGACCGCGCCCTGCGCTCCACCGACAACCGCCCGTTCAACGACGATTTCGCGCGGCGCTCCCGGCTCGCCGGCAACAACTTCTCGGTGCGCAACGTGAGCACCGGCGCCACCGTCGAGAACGAGCCCGCCATCGCCGGTTCCAACGGCTCCGCTTCCCTGTGGTGGGAATGGACTCCCACGCTCACCGGCGTCGTCCGCATTTCCACCGCGGGCAGCGCCTTCGACACGCTGCTCGGCGTTTTTTCCGGCAACTCCCTGGAGGGCCTCACGCCGGTCGCCGCGAACGACAACGACGGCGGCCTCACCACGTCGCGCCTCGAGTTCACGGCCGAGGCCGGCACCCCCTACCAGATCGTGGTCGCGGGGAAGAACGGCGGACAGGGACTCGTGTTGCTCGACATCGGCGCGATCGCCGCCAACGACCAGTTCGCCGCGGCGCAGGTCCTGACCGGCCGCACCGCCGTCGTGGAGTCCGCCAACGCGCAGGCGACGCTGGAGCCCGGCGAACCGCGCATCCTCGGCTTCACGGGTGGCAAATCGCTCTGGTACCGCTGGACCGCCCCGGCCACGGGCCGTTTCCAAGTCGCCCTGCGCAGCGACGGCTTTGACCCGCTGCTGGCCGTCTACACCGGCTCCGCCCTCAACGCCCTCACCCTCGTCGGCGCCAGCGACAACGCCGACACCCAGACCGCCGGCACTACGCCATCAACCACCGCGCTCGTCACAATCGAGGCGCAGGCTGGCGTCACCTATCTCGTCCAGACGGACGGCAAGGCCACCGGGGGCATCCCGCCGACCAATGCCCCGTTCACGCTCACGCTGAACGACTCGCTCTGGCAGGGCCTCGCGGGCAGCAGCGTCACGTGCGCCCCCGTGGTCGGGCCGGACGGCGCCGTCTACGTCGGCAGCACCGACGGCGTCTTCCACGCGTTCAACGCCGACGGCTCGCGGCGCTGGCCGGCGATCAAGCTCGACGCCGCGCAGGACACCTCGGCGGCGGCCCTCGGTCCCGACGGCACCCTCTACCTCGGGGCCGGAGCGACCGCCGCGGGCGGCGACGCGAAACTGTACGCCTTCGACAGCCGCACCGGCTCGAAGAAGTGGGAGATCGTCGTCGGCACCGGCTGGAGCGCCAACAACGCCATCGCGATCGCGGAGGACGGCACCCTCTACCTGCACCACGAGGCGGCCACCGCTAACCAGTCGCGGCTGTACGCGTTCACGGACAACGGAAGCAGCGCGGCCGTGAAGTGGTCCACGATCATTCCCGGCTCCTCGTACGCCTCCGCCGTGGTGGGCCCGGACGGCACGATCTACCTCGGGTCCGACGACATCGCGACGCGTCACCGCTTCTACGCGGTCAATCCGGCGACCGGCGCCGTGAAGTGGTCGCTCCCGACCGACAACGCGGTCTACACGACCGCGGCGATCGACGGCGCCGGCAACCTTTACTACGGCACCCTCACCTCGGGGCGCCTCTACTCGGCGACGGCGGCCGGCGCGGAACGCTGGGTCTACACCGGCGGCAGCGTCGGCACGTCCTCCTCGCCCGCGCTGAGTCCCGACGGGGCCACGGTCTATTTCGCGGGCTACGACGGGAAGCTCCACGCCGTGCGGACGGCCGACGGCGTCGCCCGCTGGGTATTCGCGCTCGCCAAGGAGGTGCGCGCCTCGTCCCCGGCCGTCGACGCCAACGGCGTCATCTACGTCGGTTGCTACGACGGGCTGCTCTACGCGGTGAATCCCGACGGCACGCTGAAGCGCACCTGGTCCACCGCCGCCATCGTGCGCTCGTCGCCCGCCATCAGCGGCTCCACGCTGTACGTCGGCTCCAACGACGACGGCATCTACGCGTTCGACATCGGGGCGGGCGCCGCCGGGCCGTGGCCGCAGTACCGCCACAACGCCCGCCGCACGGGCCGCGCGGTGAACGAGCCTTTCGCGATCACCACCCAGCCCCGCTCGCAGGCCGCGGTCCTCACGCAACCTCTGACGCTCGGAGTCGCCGCCAGCGGCCGCGGGCCGCTCGCGTATCAATGGTTCAAGGACGGCACCGCCGTCGCCGGCGCCACCTCGGCCTCGCTCGCGGTGCCAACGGTTTCCTCGGCCACGGCCGGATCCTACACCGCCCGCATCACTGGTCCCGAAGGGACGCTGGAATCCCAGGTGGCGGTCATCACGGTCGAGCCCCTGAACATCGGCCGCCTGGTGAACCTGTCGGTTCGCACCTCGGCGGGCACGGGCGCGCAGACCCTCACGGTCGGTTTCGCGGTCGCCGGCGAGGGAACCAAGCCGGTTCTGCTCCGCGCCATCGGTCCGGCCCTCGCCGGTTTCGGCGTGACCGGCGTGCTCGCCGACCCCGCGCTGCAGCTTTTCTCGGGCGCCTCCGTGGTCGGCGAAAACGACACTTGGAGCGCCGCGGCTTCCGGCGGACCGACCGGCGGCCTCGCCCCGGTGTTCGCCGCGGCCGGCGCGTTTGGATTGCCCGCCGCCTCCGCCGACGCCGCGCTGCTACGTTCCGTCGCACCGGGACCGTACACGATGCAGATCACCGGCGCCGGCGCGGCGACCGGCATCGCGCTCGCGGAACTCTACGACACCGACCCCGCCGGCCGCGCACGGTTGGTCAACGTTTCCGCCCGCGCCCAGGTAGGCACCGGGGCGGGTATCCTCATCGCGGGATTTACCATCTCCGGCAATGTGCCGCGCCGCGTGCTCATCCGTGGCGTCGGCCCCGGCCTCGCGCCTTTCGGCGTGACCGGCACCCTCGTTAATCCCGCTATCGCCGTCTACCGCGGTACTTCCGTGGTCGCCGAAAACGACGACTGGGGCGGCGGCGAGGAACTCACGGCGGCGTTCCGCTCCGTCGGCGCGTTCGCCCTGTCCTCCTCGACCAGCCGCGACTCCGCCCTCCTCGTGACGCTCGCTCCCGGCTCCTACACCGCCCAGCTCACCGGCGTGGGCGGCACCACCGGCGTCGCGCTGATCGAGGTTTACGAGGTGCCTTGAGCGTTCCCTCGCGACGCGGGCGAGAAAACTCTTCCCTCGCCCCGCGGCGGCCGGCACAAAAAGCGGCGGTGGCCGCCCGATCGCCGACACAATCCCGGAAAGCCCGAGCCGCGTCCCCGCGGCCGGGCGCCGCCGTTCCGGTCCGTGCCG
>JBJTCH010000126.1:0-4723 GCA_046091745.1 Opitutaceae bacterium | reverse complement strand
CCACTTCGCCGTGGAGAACAAGGTCCACATGCACGACCTCCACGCGACCATCCTCCACCAGCTCGGCCTCGACCACGAGCGCCTGACGTTCCGCCACGACGGCCGCGACTACCGCCTCACCGACGTCCACGGCCGCGTCGTACACGACATTCTGGTTTGATATTCCAACGCCGGTCGCCGGCACGCGCCGGCCGATTGGTTTCGGGCGAAGACATCCCGCCGAAAGCTCTCCTTTTTCCATGCGCACACCCCCTGCCCTGCTCGCGTTGCTCACCGCCCTCGCGCCACTCGCCGCGGCACCGTCGTATGACCAGTCCGGCGTACCGCTCGAGGTCGATGCCCCGCGGCCGGGCCTCGCCAAGATTGTGGTCCTCGCCGGTGCCCCCAGCAGCAAGCCGATGGCCCACGAGTATTTCGCGGGTTGCGCGCTGCTGATGGACTGGCTGCGCGCGCAGCCCGGCGTCTGGCCGGTGATGGCCCGCGGTTGGCCGAAGGATGAACGCGTCCTCGAGGGCGCGCGCAGCATCGTCTATTATGGCGACGGCGGCGGGAAGCAGCCGTTCGCCGAACCGAAACGCTGGGCTACGCTCTCACGCCTCATGGCGGGCGGCACCGGGCTCGTGTTGCTCCACCAAGCGATGGACTTTACCCTCGGGGCCGACGGCGCCGCGGTCAAGGGATGGCTCGGCGCGGTGTTCCACAGCGATATCGGCAGCCGCGGGCACTGGGACATGGAGTTCAACGACATCGCGGCGCACGAGGTGACCCGCGGTGTGAAGTCCTTCGCCGCGCCGGCCGACGGTTGGCTCTACAATCTGCACTTCGCGCCCGCGGGCGTCACCCCGTTGCTCCGCGGTGCCGTGCCCGACAAATCGCGCTCGACCGCCGACGCCCGCAAACACGCCGGCCGCGCCGAGGTGATCGCTTGGGCGCACCAACGTCCGGAAGGTGGCCGGGGCTTCGGTTTCACCGGGGCCGACATCCACCGGAGTTGGAGCTATCCCAGCCAGCGCACGCTGGTGCTCAACGGCATCCTCTGGAGCGCGGGTCTGCCCGTGCCCGCGGGCGGCGTGCAGGTCGACCTCGATCCCGCCGCGCTCGAGCGCAACCTCGACGACAAACCCGCGCCCGCCCCCGCCAAACCGAAGGCGAAAACCCCGGCAAAAAAGACGCCATGAACGGCCAGCGCCCGGTTTCCCGCCGCCGTTTCCTGCGCGACACCGGCGCCACGGCCGCCGCCACCGGCGCGGTTTCGTTGCTGCCCTCGGGTTGTTCCACGGTGCCGACGCCGTCGGCGACGCCCGTTTCACCGCCCCCGCACCGCGCCCTCGCCGTCCCGGGCGTGCACGCGTATCCGCTCGAGCATTCGATCGCCGCCGGCGAGACCCTCGAGCTCTGCGTGAGCACCAGCGTGCCGTACCGGTTGTCGATCTGCCGCCTCGGCCGCGAGATCGACGACCCCGCAGGTGACGAGGTGCTGGCCGATCTCGGCTCGTTTCCCGCGAATCCTCAGCCGATCCATCCGGGGTCCTACGTGGCCTGCGTCCGGGGCATCGAGGGTCCGCGACGCGCGCTCACGCTCGAGTGCTGGGTGCGGCCCTGGGACCTGAAGGCGCTGCAGGGTGTCGTCACGCACGAGGACAAGGACGCCGACGACGGTTTCGCGCTCGGCATCGGCCCGGACGGTTACGTCGGCTTCTTCCTGGGCGATGGGGTTTCGCCCGACGAGCAGGTCATCCATCGCACGGCGGCCGGCACGCTGAAGCGCAACCAATGGCATCATCTCGTGGCGACATGGGACGGCGCGACCAAGCGCGTGCATGTCAACGGCCGCGAGGCCGGCGCGTGGCCGTTCGCGGGACCGCTCGTGACCGGCCGGCATCCGCTGCGCCTCGGCGCGATGGGGCAGGCTGGCGCCGCGACGCGTTTCCTCGACGGCGACATCGCGCAGCCGGCGATTTATGATCGCGCGCTGTCGTCCGCGGAGATCGCCGCGCGGTTCGCCGACGGCGGCCTCACCGCCCCCCGCGGCGCCGGCGTGCTCGGCGCGTGGCCGCTCACCGAGGAAAAGGGTTACCGCGTGGCCGACGTCTCGGGCGCCGGGCGCCACGGGGTGATCGTGAATCACGCCACGTGGATGATCGGCGGCCCGTCGTTCGCGACGGACGTTCCCCGCTTCGGCGCGTATGATCCGGCCAAGGACGCGAAACGCGGGCACGGCCTGCGGCTGGCTTCGGACGACCTCTACGATTGTCGCTGGACCGTGACGCACCGCTGGACCGCGCCAGCCGCCGCACGCAGCGGGATCTTTGTCGCGCGGTTCGACTTCGCGTGGGAGGGCAAGCCCCGCCAGTACCATTGCACATTCATCGTGCGGCGCGCCGGGGGGAAGAAACGCGCACCGCTGCTGCTGATCGCGGCCACGAACACCTGGCGGGCCTACAGCGGCTCGCCCTTCGCACTCACGCCCGAGGCGCGTCACCAGGTCTGGGGCACCGGCGGCATCGAGCGGGACGCGCGCGGGTTGCCGGCGTACAATTTCTACCGCGACCACGCCACCGGCCAGGGCAGCTACCAGATGGGACTGCGCATGCCATGGCCCGCGGCGGGACCGTACGTGCTCTACGGTGGTCCGACCAAGTACAGTCACCTCGCGCGCGCCGACCGCTTCACGCAGGTCTGGCTCGAGGAACAGGGCTACGAGTACGACCTCGTCAGCGATCTCGACCTGCACCGCGACCCGTCGCTGCCGCGCGGCTACGCCGCCATGCTGGTCGTCGGCCACAACGAGTACTGGTCGCTCCCGATGTACCAGGGCACCGACGCGTACCTTCGCGCCGGCGGCAACCTCGTGGTGCTCAGCGGCAACGCCGTGTTCTGGCGCGTGTCGTTCAACACCGAGGGCACCGTGATGGAATGCCGCAAGGCCGACGCCGCCGGCCAGCGCGTGCCGCTCGCGCGCCGCGGCGAGGCGTGGCACAGCCATGACGGCCGGCGCGGCGGCATGCTGCGCGAGTGCGGGTTCCCCGGCGTCGACCTCATCGCCCTCGACTGCCTCGGCTTCAACGCGCCGGGCGCGGCCGAGCAATTCGGACCGTACGTCGTGACCGACCCGGATCACTTTCTCTTCAACCAGCTGGAGAAGCTCGGTCTTCGCGCGGGAGAAACCTTCGGCTCCGCCGGCGACGGCATCCGCCTCGCCAATTGCCACGAGTTCGACATCCGCCCCTCGACCTTCCTGCGCCTGCAGGAGGAAGCGCCGCCGGAAGGCGGCCGCGTGCCGCCCGACCCGGCCGGGATCAAGCTCCTCGCGAACGGGCAGGTTTTCTGGAAAAAAGGCGGCAGCGCGTTCGACTACTTCTTCCGCCGCATCAAGCCGCAGACCGACCAGGGCGCCGAGATGATCTACTGGGAGCGTCCGGTCGGCGGCCGCGTCTTCAACGCCGGTGCGATCGGTTCCGGCTGGGTGCTTTCGGTCGATGCCAAGATGGCTGGCCTCCTGCGCAACGTGCTCGCGCATTTCGGCGTGAAACGCCCCGGAGGCTGAGCCGGCTTCGGCGTCCGCCGCCTTACTTTGGCTCCCATGAAAATCCTCCGCGCGCTCGGCGCGTTTTTGCTCGGCCTCACCGCCGCCCGCGCCGCGGATCGTCCGAACTTCCTGATCATCTTCACCGACGACCAGGGTTACGGCGACCTCGGCTGCCAGGGCTCGGCCACCCTCCGCACCCCGCGCCTCGACCGCCTCGCGACCGAGGGCACGCGCTTCACGAGTTTCTACGCCCAGATCGTCTGCGGCCCCTCGCGCTCCGCGCTGCTCACCGGCCGCCAGTCGATCCGCAGCGGCGGGTGGTCCATGCCCGCGAGCGAGATCACCGTCGCCGAATTATTGAAGGCCCAAGGCTACGCGACCGCGTGCATCGGCAAATGGGACGTCTCCAACCGCGCGCCGATCCGCGAGCGGATGCCCCAAGCGAAGGGCTTCGACTACTATTACGGCACGCTCGGGGGCAACGACAGCGGGCGCATCCGCATGTACGAGAACAACGAACCGGCCGGCGAGACGGACGACATGGGCGGGCTCACGCGGTTGTACACCGACAAGGCCCTCGCCTTTCTCCGCGCCCAACGCGAGAGGCCGTTTTTCCTCTACGTCGCCCACACCATGGTGCACTCGATCGTCGGGGCGTCGGCCGAGTTTCGCGGCAAGTCGCGCGGCGGGCGGTTAGGCGTAGCCGTCGAGGAGATCGACTTCCATTCCGGCCGCCTGCTCGACGCGCTCGAAGAACTCGGCCTGCGCGAGAAGACACTCGTGATCTTCACGTCCGACAACGGCCCGTGGAGCAACGCGGCCGATCGCCTCGGCCCGGCGCACAAAGGTGAAATCGCCTGGGGCTCGTCCGGTCCATTGCGCGAGGCCAAGGGATCATCCTACGAGGGAGGCTCGCGCGTACCGTGTATTGTGCGCTGGCCGGGACATGTGCCGGCAGGGCGCGTGAATAGCGCGATTTTCTCCACGCTCGATTTCCTGCCGACCTTCGGGCGCCTCGCGGGCTTCGCGCCGCCGGCCGACCGGCTGATCGAGGGCTTTGATCAGACCGACCTGCTCCTCGGGAGGAGCGAGACGGGCGCCCGCGACCATTTCCACTACTTCAGCCAGAACGAGCTGCACGCCGTGCGGGTTGGGCCATGGAAGCTGTTTCTGCCCGACCGACAGGTCTTCTAT